>CAJXCK010000134.1 GCA_913051785.1 uncultured Gammaproteobacteria bacterium | reverse complement strand
ATCAACTTTTTCAACCGCTATAGAGCGACCAAAAGCCTGGTAGGCATAGGAGGCATCGGTGAATCGATCGCTTACTACCCATAAACCTTGATCCAGCTCAGGAAGGATTTTTTTCTTAAGGTGCTGGTTTCTAGCCGCGAATATAAGCAACAGCTCGGTTAACCCATCCATGATCTCGCGAGTCTCCGACAGAAGTAGGTCTCTAATCTGTTCCGCTATCTCAGTTCCACCAGGCTCCCGCGTTACTGTATACCGAATCCGTTTCTCTTCTAGAAATTTGCAAACAACCTCCAGATTGGTCGACTTCCCAACCCCCTCAGAGCCCTCCAAGGTTATCATTCTGCCTCGATTCATAGGGGCGAGTTCCGCAATGATTTCCTCAAAATCTGATATTTCCTTACAGCATCGTTGTGTTGAGCTAACGTTTTTGAAAACTGACTACTTCCATCACCTCGAGCCACAAAATAAAGATAATCACCCTCGGCTGGACGGGATGCAGCCAGCATGGAGCGACGAGAAGGGTTCGCGATTGGCGTGGGAGGTAACCCCCTAGCCATGTAAGTGTTATAAGGCGAGTCAATGGATAAATCTCGCTTGCGTATATTTCCGTTGAAGGAATTCCCCATCGCATAGATTACGGTCGGATCGGATTGCAGTTTCATATTTATCGCAAGTCTTTTGTTGAAGACTTGACTAATCTTTGTTGCATCCTCAGCCAGACCGGTCTCCTTCTCGATGATTGAGGCCAAAATGAGCAGCTCTTCTTCGGATTTCAGGGGGAGTTTATCCTTCCTCTTGCTCCATGCAGTCCGTAATTCCTCTAACATTTTTCTGTGGGTAAGGCCTAGAAAGGAGGTAATGCTGGTACCTTTTTCTACGAAGTATGTGTCAGGAAAAAAAACCCCCTCTAAAAAAGGTGTCTCAATTCCTATCGAGTCTTTGATGGCGTCATGACTGTCCTCAGATCCAAAAGGAGGCAAATCATTTCGCAATTCGCTCGACGACTGCAGCTCGCTCAACAACGTGCTCATCGTTATGCCTTCTTTTACTCTAACTCTATAAGTCGTTGTTTTTCCCTCGCTTATCATGGTTAGAATTGATAAAACTGAAGACCTGGCCGGTACCAAATATTCTCCAGCTCTAATTTTTTTATCCAGGCCTGTTATGCGAGCATAGGCCCTGAACAGCTGATCCTCTGATAAAACATTACCTGTAACAAGCTTTCTACCGATCAAGGCCACACTGTCTCCGCGCTGAATATCAAGAACGAAAGTATTTCTTGCATCGCTAGATCTATTCATTGCGTGATCGACGATTAGACTGGCAACAAGAAGAGCAAAGAGTACAAAGAACAAAGTTGCAAAGAGGTATTCTTTACTTTTTTGAGAAAATTTAGACCCGGCTAGTTTACGCAAAGGGACGTTTTCAAAGGCTTGTGAATATCAGGGTTCCGTTCGTACCGCCAAAGCCAAAAGAATTGCTGGCCGCGGAGGTAAATACATGATCTCGCGCCACGTTTGGCACATAGTCTAAATCGCATTCCTCATCAGGTTCATCTAGATTGATTGTGGGCGGCAGAACCTGTTGGTCTAGTGCCATAATCGTCATGATTGCCTCTACAGAACCCGCTGCACCAAGGAGATGACCGATCATTGATTTTGTTGAGCTGATACGAAGATTAGTATCAGCGCCGAAAACCTGTTTGACCCCTTTAGTCTCAGCAATATCCCCTAATGGAGTGGATGTCCCGTGAGCATTCAAGTAACCGATTTGATCGGGATTTAATCTAGCATCGCTTAAAGCATTTTTCATAGCTGCCGCTCCACCCTCTCCTGACTCTGCTGGTCCGGTTATGTGAAACGCGTCCGCACTCATTCCGAAGCCCGTTAGTTCGGCATAAACCTTCGCGCCCCTTTTTTTCGCTCTATCTAGTTCTTCTAGCACAAGAACTCCAGCACCCTCTCCAAGGACAAATCCATCCCGGTTCCGATCCCAGGGCCGGCTCGCTCCCGCTGGGTCCTCGTTTCTCGTGGATAACGCCTTCATCGAATTAAATCCAGCCACTGTTATAGGAGAGGTTGCCGCCTCTGCACCCCCAACTACCATAGCGTCCGCATCGCCATTTTGAATCATACGCGCACCAAACCCAATGTTATGAGTACCGGTAGTACATGCGGTTACTACGGCAAAGTTCGGACCAGTGAACCCATATTCTATTGAGATGGCACCCGATATCATATTAATGACAACACCCGGAATGAAAAAAGGTGAGACCCGGCGCGGACCACTGTTTACTAGAACCGAGTGAGTCTCTTCAATTGTTCCAATACCACCGATTCCCGAACCCACTGCAACCCCAACTCTTTCTGGGTCCTTTACTCCCTCACTAAGACCAGCATCCTCAATAGCCTGCTTGGCAGCTGATATTCCCAATTGGATAAATGGATCTATTCTACGAGCCTCTTTCGCACTCATATATTTGCTGGCATCAAAATTGGAGATCTGTCCACAAATCTTTACTGCAAAATTTTCTGTATCAAACGCTTCGTTTAATTTGACCCCCGACTTTCCTGAAAGACTAGCCTTCCAAGATTCATGAACATCGTTACCGATTGGACTGATCATGCCCATTCCAGTCACAACAACTCTTTTTCTATCCATTATCCTTAATCCAGCAGGGCTAAGTTAGTTGATGAAGATAACGGGAGCACTATATAGCTATTTAGAGAGCTTGAAACGACTTCCGAGACGGAAAAACGTTTTTGGATAGAATAGATCATGTGGAGACAACATTATCCCTGTAGTCTAATTCCACGTTTTCCTCAAAAGACAAACTACGAGCATTCAGAACCAAGCTCTGTAATTTTTACTGATTGGCCGAGATGTAGTCTATCGCTTCCTTGACCGTCGTTATCTTTTCCGCCTCTTCGTCAGCTATCTCTGTCTCGAATTCTTCTTCCAGAGCCATAACCAACTCTACGGTATCGAGGGAGTCTGCCCCCAAGTCTTCGACGAAAGACGCCTCAGCAGTAACTTCCTCTTCCTTAACACCCAATTGTTCGCAGATGAGCTTTTTTACTCTTTCTTCAACGCTACTCATTTTGTCGGTCCCCCAAAAGTCCATATGGCAGAGCCGGCCAATTCTATTTACAAAACAATTCCAATACAAGGACGACAAACAGGTACTCCAAAAGACAAATTGGTCAGATGAAAGATAACCCGCCGTTAACCGAAAGCGTTTGTCCGGTGATGTAGGAGGCGTCTTCACTCGCCAGGAAACTAACGCAGCCTGCTATTTCATCGGGCTCGCCTACTCTCCCTAAGGGTATTCGACGATTTATTTCCTTTTGTTGTGCCTCGGACAAACTGCTTGTCATATCACTTGTCACGAAGCCTGGAGCAACCGTGTTAACCGTTACATTCCGACTGGCAAGCTCCGCTGCGAGAGATCGAGTCAAACCCTCTAAAGCTGCTTTACTAGCCGAATAATTCGACTGGCCAGGATTTCCCATCCGCCCAACTACAGAACCGATATTAATGATTCTACCCCAACGAGCCCGAGTCATGCCTCTCACCAGACCTTTCGTCAGCCGAAAAACACCATTGAGATTAGTCTCCAAAACGTCCTCCCATTCTTCTTCTGACATCCGTAGAATGAGATTATCTCTTGTTATCCCCGCGTTATTAACCAGAACAGCTGGAGAAAGGCCTTGTTCCTTCAACGTGAGAAAAAGTTTTTCTGTCGACTCGCGAGATCGAATATCTAAGAC
>CAJXCK010000133.1 GCA_913051785.1 uncultured Gammaproteobacteria bacterium | reverse complement strand
AGGATAAGAGCATACATGATCATCGATTAGCTACCTATAATGATTCCTTTAGAGCAACCATTCTTTTTGCGGCTTCGATGCACTCGGCAAGTTCAGCCACCCAGGCTACACGAATATGTTTGGCGCCAGGGTTTACCATGGAATCGTTTCTCTTTACCGGTCTACTCAGAAAGCTGCCTGGCATCACTTTCACCGCTTGTTGCTGATAGAGTTTCTGACAAAAAAGCTCATCCGAGTAGTTGAGGTTGATCCAATGATAAAAGCCTCCGTCTGGCTCATCGAGCACGAATGATGTCTCGAGGACCTGCCTCACAGCATCAAATTTCTCTCGATATAGTTGCCTATTTTGAACGACATGCGCTTCATCACCCCAGGCTTTCTCACTTGCACGTTGGTGGTGTGGAGGCATAGCACTGCCATGATAGGTACGATATTTCAAAAAATTCTTTATCACCTCGGCATCACCAGCGATAAAACCGCTCCTTAAACCTGGCAAATTGGACCTTTTAGACAGGCTATGAAAAACGACACAATTCTTGAAGGAAGGATTGCCCAAATCCCTGCAAATTTGTAACAAGCTTTTCGGTTTTTTTGTCTCGTTTATGTAGATTTCTGAATAACACTCATCGGAGATAATTACAAAATCGTGTTCCATTGATTTCTCCAATAACCATTTACTCTCCTCGTCACTTAAAATGTAACCGCTAGGGTTCGCGGGCGAACAGACGTAAAGAAGGTCGCATTGTTGCCAGGCTGAATGGTCTACATCTTTGAAATTTGGTTTATTACCATTGGTAGTTTCGTGATTGAAAAAGAATGGTGTTGATCCGGCGAGCAAGGCGGCGCCCTCGTAGATTTGATAAAAAGGATTCGGCATTCCGACCGACGAATTTGCTCGTCCAGACAGGACTGACTGGGCAATTGAAAAGAGTCCTTCTCGTGTCCCATTTACCGGCAAAACTTGCGTGTCTGGATTGAGTCGGGTCTCAAACCTTGAAATAAACCAACTACTGATGGCTTCGCGAAGACTCTGTGATCCTTTGGTTGCTGGATATTGTGAAAGAGACGAATTCATAGCACTTTCCGACATCAACTCCTCTATCACGAACTCGGGCGGTCTATGCTTTGGTTCTCCGATTGATAAATTAAGAGGTCGAAGAAGCGTGTTGGGTTGATCCTCCGCAAGCAACTTGTTCAGACGCTCAAAAGGATAAGACTGCAGTTTGGTAAGGTTCGGATTGATATTCATGCTATTTTTTTTGTTGTGATCCCAATGCGACTGTCCAGGTAACGCTCTAATTGGCGGGCAAAGTCCTCTAAAGAATCTGAGACGCCGTTTTTTAGGGGTTCAGCGTGTTCTACGCGGAAGATATCCTCAACTCGTTCCCCAAGCGTATTGATCTTCGCGGACTGGATATCAAACCCAGATTCGTGAAACCAGGAAGCTATCATGCCCAGTAGACCTGGGCGGTCTGATGCGAGCACACGAAATAACGAATTGCTTTGTGTGCTGCCAGCCTCCACCGAGACTTCGGTTGAACGAGATAATTCAACAATTTGTCTTTTTGTTCTTCGGTTATGAGGTGTTGCTTCGATGGTTTTTTTGCTGAGGGTTTGCGTCAGGTTTGCTTTTATGTCTGAGCGCACCAAGCTAGAGCGAGGAACTGGCTCCCCGTCTTTCATTAAGACGGTGATTCTGTTGAGGCAAAGACCATCAGCGTTACTGTTAATACTGGCGTCGACTATCGTGAGATTCAATTTATCCAGTTCTGAGGTCGTCGCCGCGAAAACCCCTTTACGATCGGGTGTGCGGATATAAATATTAGTAGCACCGCCAATGCTTAGTTGGTAGTTGGCATCCCTTACCTCTACAACTGTTTCAGCGAGGTTTGTATTTGTTAGCATCGAAATCGTTATATCTGAAACTTGATTTGGGGTGTGCCGCAAAAAGAAATCCTCGCCGGCTGCAGCCCACAACTTGGTTTGCATTTCTGCGCTAATGAAACCCGCGACTGCCCTTATTTTTTCTCTAGCTTTGCGCTTACAGGCATTTACCGTCGTTTTTCGCCCCGGTATAGACTCTTCTCCGAATCTTAGGATTTTTCGAGTTTCAACGAAGAGGTGCCGTAATAAAGAGGATCTCCAACTATTCCAGAGCGTGTCGTTGGTCGCTTTTATGTCTGCCTCAGTAAGTGCGTACAGGTAGTTTAATCTCATTTCAGACCCAACTTCTGCAGCAAAGTTTTTGACTTCTTGTGGATCGTATATGTCTTTTTGTTGAGAAGTTGCCGACATCATTAGATGTTTTTCAACTAACCAAACGACCAGTTCTGTATCCGCTCGGTTGATCCTGTGACGTGCACAGAAGGCTCGAGCATCCTCTTTACCCAACTCTGAGTGGTTGCCACCGCGCCCTTTCCCGATGTCATGAAAAAGTCCCGCAATATAGAGTAATTCGGGCTTCGGGATTTTATGGACGCAGTGATAAGCGATCGGTGAATGGTTTTTTGTCGAACGATATCGAAATTGCCTCATATTTCGAATAACCATCATGGTATGCGCATCTACCGTATAGATATGGAAAAGGTCGTGTTGCATTCTCCCAACTATCTTTCCGAATTCGGGTAAATAACGACCCAGAACGCCATATTTTCGCATTCGTGTTAACTGAGTTACGAGAGTGAAGGGCGAGGTCAGTAGATCTATGAAGAGAGAGACTGTTTTTCTATCATTTCGGAA
Source organism: uncultured Gammaproteobacteria bacterium (assembly GCA_913051785.1). Lineage (GTDB taxonomy): Bacteria > Pseudomonadota > Gammaproteobacteria > Pseudomonadales > Azotimanducaceae > UBA4421. The sequence continues at coordinate 1,273 of CAJXCK010000133.1, read as the reverse complement.
ATCCTCATCAATCAGTGACACCGACTCTCTTATGAGTCTGATCGTTGAAGAATTGACGCCAACTATGTCCCTGCGCCTGGCCATTATGACGAATATTTCTATCAAGGCCGCCGGAGTTTCCTTAAAAACGGATTTCCTGGCGGCTTCTATGTAGTTGCCTACCAGATTAAATCTTGGATTTATTTTGGTTTGGGGTTTGGGAAACTTAGACAGATTCTCTCTAAACGATTGGATAACAATCGTATTAATTTCTTGGATAGCGAGGACATGCCGGTAGTATTTCTGCATAAATTGTTCGACATTGGGCCTCCCGGCTGACTCTCTATACCCAAGCTTGGCGGATAATTCGCGTTGATACATAAATCTCAAGCGATCTCCCTTGTTTTTGGATATAAGATGTAGACCGAAACGAGTATGTTGCAGAAACTTTTCCGCTGCTGCCAGCAATCGAGATTCCGTCCTTGTCAGGACTCCGAGTTTGATGAGCTCCCTTTTGCTTGCAGTTTTGTGCCGTTTTAAGGCTATCCACATTAAAGTGTGGATGTCTCTTAAACCGCCGGGCGAATTCTTAATATCGGGCTCGAGACCATAATCTACATTCTGAAACTGCTTGTGCCGATTATTCTGCTCCACCTCTTTGAGGCCAAAATAGTCGTCATCTTCTGATATCGATTCTTGCCCTAGTCTCTTGCTGAGATGGCTTGATACATCCTGCGAGCCCGCAAGGTGACGTCTCTCCATCACGGCGGTTTCTACGGAAATATCGTTCTTCATCTCGATCACGCACTCTTCGATTGTCCGCACGGAGTGGCCTATTTCGAAATTGAAGTTGTAGATTCGTTGAATGAAATCCTCGATTTGTGGCCGCCATTTAGAGACATCCTCGGTAAGAATTAATAGGTCAATATCCGAGCGAGGAAACATTTCTCCTCTTCCGTACCCGCCGATCGCAAACAAGCTGATCTCTCTCTCATCGCCGAAAATCTCGATCCACAAACTTTTTATCGCTCTGTCGACAACCTCGGTCAGGGTTGCTAATAGTTTGGTTATTGGCAACCCGTTCCAGTAGTCATCTTCAATTTGTGAGATTTCTCCTTTGAGCCTTTCTGCGAGTGCTCCGTCCTCTCTGGTTATCCTCATTGGTTTGGGCTTATCTCGTCCTTTCGCAGAGTAAAGATTTCCGGCTCACCCTCAGTAATCATGATGGTATGTTCCCATTGAGCAGATAATTTGTGATCTTTGGTGACAGCGGTCCATTGGTCCGGAAGTATTT
>CAJXCK010000132.1 GCA_913051785.1 uncultured Gammaproteobacteria bacterium | reverse complement strand
TGGTAGAGCACAACCTTGCCAAGGTTGGGGTCGCGAGTTCGAATCTCGTTTCCCGCTCCATTTCACAGCAGCCTAGTCTTAAATTATTTAGTCATCAGTCATGAAGATGCTGGCAACTTTGTAGATGACGAACGCTGTGATTAATGTGATTAGCACAATGCCGACTATAGCCTTCAAGTCCAATTTGATCTCCTTGTATCGATTATTGCTATAAATAATCCCTCCAGATAAGGATAACGATCGCCAAGATTAGTTCAACGTCACTCAGACTGATCGAGTTTCGGTGACCTCTCCTATCTTTACTTTCCCCAGATTAAGTTAGATCGGATTCGCGAGGCGGTAATGATCCTCTCTTATCAGTTCAATTTAATTAAAAGTGAAAAATATGCCCTACAATGTCTAAGGAGTAGCTGCAGTGAGACGAAAAGGTCAGGTATCTGCGTGTTGAGCTGACAAAGTATCTCAATTTTTAAGGATGCGGACTATCTCATCCACTTTATCGTCGAAAGTATTGTCACCACTTAATGAATCCTTAACGCATTGTCTGAGGTGGCTTTTAAGTATTCTTCCTTCTACAGAGACTATGGAATTCTTTATCGCCTTGATCTGAGTCAGGATATCGATGCAATAATCGCCTTCTTCGATCATCCTTTGCACACCTCTTAGTTGTCCCTCAATGCGCTTTAGGTTGTTGATCTGATTTTTGTGGGAAGGGTGACTCAATTTATAAAAACTCTGGGACAATGAAAGTAAAGGTGCTCGCGATAGCGAAGACCATACAGGAAAGATAGTAAACGACTCGAGAGCGTTTGCGACTTTTTAGGCAAGCTCTGCCAAGAATTGGATCTGCTGGACAAGGCATTTTCGCCGTTTTCGAATGCAAGACGCCGACCGCAATTAAAATTACGAGTGTGGCAATTGTTATTTCTATCTTGAATCGTGAAACGACCGTCAAAGCTGGGACTACGCTTATGATATTTGCAAAAACGGCGCCTGCTCCCATGGAAACAAGGATTGCCGGGAGTGCGCAACACAGTAAAGTTGATGACGAACTTAGCAAGGCGAAAAAATTCACCATAGGGCTTTGAACGTATTTTTCTTTCATCAATTAACCGCGGAATATTTCTATGTCGACCACATCTAAACCGTTTGACCTGATTCTGTTGTCGATATCCTTTGCACTTGGTTGGGCAGCGGATCCATATGCTATGAGAACGCTGCCGAGTTCTAGATCAATATCAATTTTCACGACATCAGGGTCTTTAGCGAAAGTTTTTTCTACCCCTCTCGCGCAGAAATCACAGACCATCCCGTTGACACTAACAACGGCAACATTATAAGTCGGGCTGCCGCTCACTAGCCGTTTAAAGCGTTCGGACTTGAGCACCTCTGCATTAGAGACTTCGCCCGTGATGCCCATACTCTTGTGACCGAGATGCCCATGATCACCGTCAGCTTCGTGAGTCGTTTTTTTCGTGCCCGCTAGAGAGAGTGCAGAGATGAAAAGCATACTTAAAAGAGTTAAACGCATCACTGGCATCCTAAAATCTGTACGTTAAGTGAATGTCCCAATCAATTTCTTTCTCGTAACCGGCTTCAAAAAACCAGTTACCTTTGAAGAAGCGTAATACAGGGTAAGTAGAATATCTCTCCTCGAGTCCATTGTATTTGTGCTTAATCATTAACCAACTATGGAGATCACCATAATCTCCGAGGTAAGGCGCGAAGCCCATTTGCAGGTAATTATTAAAAAATGATTCTGCGTTCCATTTCATTTTCCTTAGGCTGAAGCCTGCGAAATACCGTCTGGTTTCCCAGTCTCCCATTGCTCCAATGAAATACTCGCCACTGTTTGCGTCTATGCCTCCATCGAGGTACAGATTAAGCTGTGAATTTCTCTTGTTGAGCCTGTGTGCGAGCCAAGTACCTCTAAAGTAGGAGCGGTCGGGCATGCCTCGCTTACCCGCTAGCTTTTCGATCCCGAATGAGTAATTTGCTCTAGGTGAGTAATGCAAATAGAGGGAGTCCTTCAGGTAGTCGGATTTCGCCATTAAGGTATATCCTCCAGCATACGAAATTGGTCTGGCGAACACCGCCATTGGCAGCAAGATTGTTAAACTTATGAGGACACGGAAGATACCCATAGGGGGTATCCTACCAGAACTTGTAATTGAACCTAATATTTCTAGGGTCAGGTCGGCGAGAATATTTAAATTCTATTTGGACAAGAAGAAGTATGGGAAAGATTCAAAAGAAGTTTGATCTAGAGAATAGCTTCGTAGAGCTCCTCAAGCTGGCGAAATCTGGGAGATGGATTAGCGAAGAGGATTTCGTGAAATTCTCAAAACTTTTGAAGACGGATCTGTTCATAAGTGCGAATGGGTCTGAGCTCAGAGTTAGAGATTTGTACGACTGGTTCAATGGGCCGTGTAAAGGTCCTGTTGGGTTAGGAGGCCTCATCCCCTCTGGGTCATCTCACCCCAAAAGCCGAGATGCAAAAATAAATTATGCGAACTTGGACTCCTTCAAGAGTTTAAACCAATTCCATGCGCGTCTTTTGCATGCGATCGACCGGTCAAAACCATCAGTCGAGGAATTTAGTAAACAAGCTAAAAAGCTCTATCTTGCGGCTCTTGATCTTATTGCGTCTGATGCGCGAGGATCGATCCCGAAGTAATTTTTCCTCCCCTTGTAAGACTTCATGAGGTCGACCGAGATCAATAAAAATCTCTACCTTGCTGAAAAAATAAAGCAGGGGAGATCGGCTTTGACGCCACTAAGAGAGCTCATAGTCATAAACCTCGCCAATATAGCCTTTGCATAGTCTAATGCTTTCTTGATTTTAGAACTAAATCAAAACAGAAGAACGATGGCTAAAGAGCTCGTTATTATGGAGGCACAAGCTTATCAGGGTAGATCGGAATTGGCCTTTGATCTTCATAGTCTCACTTTAGAGACTCTGACTTGGCAGAAATGCTAAATCGTTATCGAGCTTGAAAACCCTGCGCTGAATTTTCACCAACGGAGCAGCGCAGATTAGAGGCCTACCATTTTCCCCAGTTAAAGGTTTTGGAGAACACGTTTTTTTGAGGTTGGGCAGGGGCTCATCTCCTAGGATCTATTGGTTGATTTTGCAGGGTCATTAAAGGACTTAGGAGCGATCTGTTTTGAGCTTGAGATAACAATGGATCCCGTGTTGGAGAAGGAAGTAAACAAGATTTTGTTAAGTGAGCGGGATAGTGGATTCGCCGATTGAGAAACAGTTCTAATGCACAGGTGGTCGCTTCGATTGTCTCAGTCAGGCAGCCCAAGTACTCGTTTAGCTATTATATTGAGTTGAATTTCGTTTGAGCCTCCTGCAATAGAGATTGATTTGGCTTCTAACCAAAGCCGTCCCATCGATATTTCCTCATTGGAAAAGGCATCGCCCTCCCAACCGATTCCTGAGAAACCACGAATAGCGAGTTGGATTTCGAGTTGCTCTTTGACGTAGTCGGCTTCAACATATTTGAAGATAGAGCTCGTGGAACCAGGGCCTTGCGCCTCCTCTTCTTCCACCGCTCTGCTTTGAGTCAATAGGTAGGCCTCTCTTTGGAGCTCGTTCGTGAGGATTCTCGACCGAAGCGTGGAGCTAATATTTCTCTTTTCTCCCTCGTATTCAAGGGCTAGCTTAGGGAGGGTGACAGAGGGTTTTATCCTTTCCAGCGCCCCGGCTGTATCTGCATTAGCAAGGGAAGATAGGCTCGATCTTTCATATTGGAGGAGGCGTTTTGCAACTGTCCACCCATGATTTTCCTCGTGAACCAAATCTTCCTTTTTTGCTACAGCGTTATGGAAAAATGTCTCGCAAAAAGGCGAGTAACCATTGATCATATTGATCGGTTTGACGGACACACCTTCTTGGTCCATTGGAAACAAAACGAAACTAATCCCCTTGTGTTTGGGCGCGCTGAAATCGGTTCTGACCAGGCAAAAGATCCAATCTGCTGTCTGTGCGCCTGAAGTCCAGATTTTGCTTCCATTGACCAGATAGCGATCGCCGTCCGCCTCAGCTTTGGTTGTTAAGCTCGCGAGATCAGAACCCGCTCCTGGTTCGCTATATCCTTGGCACCAGGTTGTTTCTCCTCGAGCTATTGCGGGTAAATGCCGAGCCTTTTGTGAGTCGGTTCCAAATTCTAGAAGCGTTGGGCCGATCATATCTACGCCCATGCCACCTAATGGGGGTCTAGCCTGAATTCGTTGTAATTCTTGTAGAAGTATCAGGAATTGGTCCTTCTTTAATCCCGCGCCTCCATATTC
>CAJXCK010000131.1 GCA_913051785.1 uncultured Gammaproteobacteria bacterium | reverse complement strand
TTTCAGCCGAGAAAATTTTAAATGGGGGCAAATCTCGCGGCGTCAGGAAAAAACTGATCGAGAGAACACCAAATTCCGCGGAACTCGCTAAACAAGGGCAAGCATCACTGGCACAAGAAGTTGTTCAGACGGTCGACTTGCCTCATCCGATATACATCGAATCTGCAGACGGCCCCTATTTGATAGATGTAGATGGAAATAACTATGTCGACCTCACAGCTGGTTTTGGACCAAATGTTTTGGGAAACAGGCCAAAGATTGTTGAGCAGGCGATTTCTGACCAGATAAAGAAGGGGTGGCATTTTGGCATTCCCGGTCCCGGTCAAGCGCAATTAGCCGAGATCTTGAAGGAGGCCTCTCCAATTACAGAACATGTCATGTTTTGCAATTCAGGAAGCGAAGCGACGATGTTCGCTTTTCGGGCCGCAAGAGCCTACACAGGCAAACAGGTCGTGGCGCTCTTTGACGGTTCTTATCACGGAATACATGACTACGCGCTAACTAAGGCAGACTCAAAAAGTGATAGGTCTGCACCGAGATCAAAAGTCATGGGCGCTGGAGTGCCAGAGGTTGTGCCACAAGAGTTGATGTTAATGCTTCCCTATCGAGATGAAAACGCCTATGACCTTATTCGAAAACACAAAGATTCATTGGCGATGGTCGTCGTCGAGCCTGTTCAGAGCTCTAACCCCAGGTTAGATAATCAGGAGTTTTTCAAAGGCTTGAGAGAGGTCTGTACGGAGTGCGGAGTTCTTCTGTTATTTGATGAAGTGATAACTGGGTTTCGCATCGAGTTCGGAGGTTGTCAGGAATACTACGGAATAGACCCGGATCTCGTTACCTATGGGAAAGCAATTGGAGGAGGTCTACCTATCGGAGCAGTGGCAGGCCCAAGAACGATAATGAATACGTTCTCGGGAGCAGATGGTACACCCGCGATTTTTGCGGGCGGCACCTTCAGTGGAAACCCCCTAACAATGGCGGCAGGAATCGCGGCGCTGGATTTTCTGAAAGAGAATAAGGAGGAGATATATCCTTTTTTGCACGAACAAGGGAATCGATTCGCTAGTGAGATAAACGATTTTTGCGAGAGGCACAACATTCCTGCAAAACTCATGAACGCTGGATCTATGATGCATCTATTATTTGGTAAGGGAGAAATTAACTCCTCGCGAGACATCGACTATAGCTACCGAAAGGTCGAACAAGAGTTCTATCTGCATCTTTTGGGGCACGATGTAATCGTGCCTGGGATACATTTGTCTTTTTTATCTTGGGCGCATAAAACTGAAATCGTTGATCAAGCCATCGAGGCTTATAAGTTGAGTTTTTTAGATTTGCGCGCGGATGAGCTGCTTTAGACGCTCAATTAGAAATGATTTAGCGAGAAGAGGAACAGGGTTTGCCAATCCCAATATCAGGAGTTTAGGAAATGGATATCGCCTTCTTATCAGCAAATGAAATTGCTCGTCGCATAAGATCAAAGGAATTCTCCTGTCGAGAAATTTTAGAACACTATTTAGAAAGGATTGACCGATTCAATCCGGAACTCAATGCGATAGTGGTCGATTTGAGGGAGGAGGGATTAGAAACCGCCGATCGCCTTGATGAACTAGTCCAAAAAGGTGAATTCCTTGGGCCCTTGCATGGAGTGCCGATGACAGTGAAAGAGTCATACAACGTTGCAGGGACACCTACGACTTTTGGAAAGCCAGAGTTGAAGGATAATAAAACAGATAGTGATGCAGATTCGGTTCGTAAGCTTAGAGCGGCTGGCGTCAATATCTTTGGAAAAACCAATGTGCCATTGGATCTAGCGGATTTTCAAAGTTACAACGACATATATGGCACCACGAATAATCCCTACTCTTTAGATCGTATCCCTGGGGGTTCATCAGGGGGATCAGCGGCAGCGCTTGCAGCGGGCCTAACGGGCCTTGAAACTGGATCTGATATTGGCGGGTCGATCAGAAATCCTGCTCATTTTTGTGGGGTCTTTGGGCACAAGCCCACTTTTGATCTTCTTTGGCGTAAAGGACATAGCCCGGTTCCAGAAAATGTTGGTTTCGGAGATATCTCCGTGATTGGTCCTTTAGCTCGCTCTGCTCAAGATCTTGATACGTCGATTCGAGTCGTGGCAGGTCCTGATGAAATAATGTCGCGCGGCTATAAGCTTGATTTGCCAGAGTGGAAAGGGCGTTCTTTGTCAGAGTTGCGGGTAGGGGTTTGGAAAACAAGCGATATGGCGCCGGTCACTAAAGAAACCCAGGCAAGGGTCGAGCAAGTTGCAGAAGCTCTTCGTGAAGAGGGCGCATCAATTAATATGGAGGCACGTCCTAATATCGACGTAAACCACAGTCATGAGGTGTATGGAAGGTTACTGCAGCCAACGATGTCTTCCAGAATGCCAGAAGAGCAATACGAGAGATTAAAGAAGCAAGTTGATCAGCTTGATCCCGATGATCAAAGTATCGGTGCGCAAACGATGAGGGCGCAGGTGTCGAGTTTTAAAGATTTTGCTTCAGCGAATGAATTGCGGCACAGAATTCGCTGGGAGTGGCATGAGTTTTTTAAACAATATGATGTTCTGCTGACACCAACTATGCCCACACCAGCTTTCAAACATGACCACGGCAAGTTCGGCGAGAGAAGGATTCTTGTTGATAATGATGAGAGGTCCTACTTTGAGGGAGTATTTTGGGCTGGTCTTTCGGGGGTGGCGTATTTACCGTCTACTGTCATACCAACGGGGCTTGGTACAGAGGGGTTGCCGATTGGCGTGCAAATTATCGGCCCCGAGTATTCTGATTTGCTGACGATCGGGATCGCATCCGATCTTGAACAAAAAGGTTTTAGGTTTGAGGAGCCACAGGCGTTCGCGTCTTAATTCGGATTTTTGGGAGGTAACAATGAGAGCAATTAAAATATTCTGTCTTGCGACGCTACTTGGCGGGTTTGGTGCAGCCAGTGCTGATAATCATGAAGAGGAAACCATCACGTTAGATAATCTTGCTGACACTTTTGGCTGGGACTTTGATGCAACTCCAATCTCGGCTGAAAAAGTGGCTGATGGTCTTTACGTTCTTTTTGGCGTGGGTGGCAACATCGGTGTGTCCGTAGGTGAGGATGGGGTCCTTGTCGTTGATGATCAATTTCCTCAAGTAATGGGAAAGATTGAGGATGCGATAGAAAAAATCGGAGGAAATGGTATTGATTATGCGGTCAATACGCACTGGCACTTCGATCACGCTGAGGGAAATATTTCGTTAGGACCAAAGGGTACCAAGATTGTGGCGCACGTAACTGCTCGCGAGGATATGGCGGCAGGGGGTATCGTTAATCTAGTCATAGCCAAGTACAAGCAGCAACCCTACCCAGAAGATGCTTTGCCAAAACTCACATATGAGGATCGGATGACACTGTATTTTAACGACACCGCCATTGATTTGAAGCACTATGGAATTGCCCACACGCGGGGTGACTCTGCAGTTTTTTTTAGGAAGCAAAACGCGGTCCATTTAGGGGACGTGTTTAATAATTCAGGCTATCCCTTTGTAGATGTGGATAGTGGCGGAGGTATAGATGGAATGATTTCATTTTGTCAAAAAACTCTAGATGAAATAGGTCCGGAGGGAATCATTATCCCGGGTCACGGCCCGGTCACAGATTCCGCTGCACTGGAGCGCTATATCTTCATGCTGCGGTCTGTTCGCGATCGTGTCGCCAAAATGATCGACGAGGGCAAGAGCCTCGATGAAGTAGTCGCTGCGAAACCAACCGGTGAGTTTGACCAGATTTATGGGCCTGAAAGCGCTTCCCTAGGTTTTGTAAATCGGGTCTATACAAGCTTAGTAAAAAACAAACAAATCCAGACTCTAGCGTTGCATTGATGAGGCCTGACGTCTCACAAGATAGGAGTGCCGTTTTATGGGCCTGGTAGGATGGTCTTGGTTTTTTCTCTTCGGCTATATTGTGATGATGGTCGTATTCGGTTTTATCGGCCAGCGTAAAGTAGATAGTGCCGATGATTTTGCGACAGCTCGTGGAGCCTATGGCCCTCTTTTTCTTGCCTTTGCTTTCGCTGCCACGACTGCCAGCGGAGCTACTTTTGTAGGATTCCCCGGAATTGGTTATAACGCTGGATTACCCGCAATTTGGTCAGTTTTTCTCTATCCAATGGGCGTTTATGTTGGTGTTCTAATTTGTCTCCGGCTTGTCAGTAACAGCGGGAACCAGTTTGGAAGCCGATCAATTCCTGAATATTTAGGCATTCGTTATCAGTCTGACGCGATACGCATCTTGGTGTCGCTTTTTTCGCTATCTCTTTTCTTTTATCTGGCCGGGCAACTTGTTTCAGGCATTGTCATGTTTGAGGTGATGCTCGGCTTGGCGCCCGGACCAGCTCTGGCTATCACTTCATTGGTGTTAATAGTCTATGTGGTTATGGGAGGAGCTCACGCGGACATACTCACGGACGGGGTGCAGGGCTTTATTATGGTCGCCGTTGGATTGTTGGTCACAGGACTATTCCTTACAGGTTACGGTGTCGAGGGCGGATTCAGTGGTATGATCGAATCCCTTCGCGCCCGAGATGAGAACTTAGTCGGTTGGTTGAATAAGACTGATGTTTTATATCATTCCTGGTGGTCAGTGCTGGCCATATTTATGGCCCATGTCCCCCTTGGGCTGTTGCCTCATATAGGGAACAAGCTTTGGGCCTTAAAGGAGCCTTCTCAACGAATGAGTTTTATTCGCTTGGC
>CAJXCK010000130.1 GCA_913051785.1 uncultured Gammaproteobacteria bacterium | reverse complement strand
TTATGTTCTCTATTGCCCTCGCCCGCAACAATGTAGCCCAAGCTATCTGCCTCTTGCGGGGCCAGTTAGCTACAAAAATAGATAGATCATAGTCGTCACGATTCCTCAACCAAACGGGAAACCTTAGGTCATAGCAAATGCTGGGCGCAATTCGCCAACCGCAGTGATCCACAATCAAACGATCAGTACCAGGAGAGAAAAACTTATGTTCATTAGCCATTCGAAATAAGTGTCGTTTGTCGTAGAAGAAAAGTTCGCCATGGGGTGAAGCCCAAATCAACCGATTAAAAATTTTCGCGTTCTCGGAGATTATCAAGCTCCCGCAAATCACAGCATCTAATGAATTTGCTTTCTCAAGCATCCATCCCACAGTATGGTCATTCATAGTCTCAGCGTGGTGAAGCGAATCCATCGTAAATCCGGTACTGAACATTTCGGGCAGAATAACGAGACTCGAGCGCTCAGGCACCTCGTCGAGAAGATCCGAAAACAAACCTCTATTCCATTCTGGGTCATGCCAGCGAGTGTCGGTTTGAAGCATCGATAGAGTTAGATCCCGCAGAGTATCTCTCCTGCCTTTTCTAAAGTCGCGTCGTCTTTAGCAAAACAAAATCGCAGTAGCGCTTGCGGGGATGCTGGCGGCTTCTTGTAAAAAACAGATATCGGTATCGACGCTATCCCAAGGTTTCGAGTCCAGTCCTTACTAACTGTTACGTCCAGCTCCCCGCTAATATTTGAATAATCCAATAGTTGAAAATAGGTTCCTTGACTGGGTCGAACATGAAATTTTGATTTTGACAGGAGAGAGCAAAAGAAATCTCTCTTGGCCTGGTAAAAGGAACCCAACTGATCGCAGAATTCCTTGTTCACTTTCAAATAGTCGGCTAATGCCATTTGAAAAGGTGTGCTCACCGTAAAATTGACGAACTGATGAATCTTCCTAAACTCTCTTGTGAGCTCAGCTGGAGCCCGACAGTAACCTATCTTCCAACCTGTCGCATGAAAAGTTTTTCCAAAAGAACTAACGACGAAACTACGCTCCAACAACTCCGGACATCGACAAACGCTCTCGTGTTTAACCCCGTCAAAAATAATATGCTCGTAAACCTCATCGGAAATTATATAAATATCTTTTCCTGCTACGATTTGTTTCAGCGCCTCTATATCACCAGAGCTCAAGACGGTTCCAGTTGGATTGTGCGGTGTGTTTAGAATAATCAAACGAGTTTTGTCAGAAATTGAATCCGAAACTTCATCCCAGTCAATTCTGAAATCAGGTGATCGCATTTCCAGGTGCTTTGGTATACCACCATTCAGTGAAACAACCGGATCGTAGCTGTCGTAGCAAGGATCAAACATTACTACTTCGTCATTGGGGCGAACTAAACTCGTAATCGCACAAAATAAAGCCTCTGTCGCTCCTGCTGTGACAGTGATCTCTCGCTCTGGGTCAGTCTCTATTCCGTATACGCTTTTTAATTTATCTGAAATCGAAATTCTGAGGGGTAGCACACCAGACATAGGCGGGTATTGGTTGTAGCTATTATTCAAATAGAAGCTCACCCTATCAAGCAATTCGTCTGGTGGATCAAAATCAGGGAAGCCCTGCGAAAGGTTCAGGGCTTGATGTTTATCTGCCAAGGCCGACATAACGGTAAAAACAGTCGTCTCTACGTGCGGTAATTTAGACTTCGGCAGCAGCTCCATCTCGGGATATCCAGCTTTCAACTATTTCACATAAACTATACAGAATATTTCTATAGTGCGCCCTTGATGGTACATTACGCGCGTCGTAAAACCTTAACACAGTTGGGCTTTCCTAAGAAAAGCTAACCTTTTCATTTAGCGTTTTGAGCATTTCTAATTAAAAAAGAGGGTGACAACAAATGGGCGATTATAAAGTAGCTGATATTGGATTGGCTGAATTCGGCAGAAAAGAAATCGTGTTGGCCGAATCCGAGATGCCCGCTCTTATGGCCATTAGAAAGCGATATTCAGATTCCCAGCCTCTCGCGGGCGCGCGCATAATTGGCTGCATACATATGACGATACAAACTGCCGTCCTAATAGAGACCCTCGTGGATTTAGGCGCCGAGGTTAGATGGTCGTCGTGCAATATCTTTTCCACTCAAGATCATGCCGCCGCGGCTATTGCTGACAAGGGAATCCCTGTCTTTGCCTGGAAGGGAGAAACAGAAGAAGAATACGAGTGGTGTATCGAGCAAACGATTCTCAACGAGGGTTCTCCATGGGAAGCTAATTTGCTTCTGGATGACGGCGGAGATTTGACTCAAATCATTCATGATAAATATCCTGAAATGCTCGATACGATCCATGGAGTGAGCGAGGAAACAACGACAGGTGTTCACCGACTACTCGAAATGATGAGAGAGGGCTCTCTAAAGGTTCCAGCAATCAATGTTAACGATTCTGTTACGAAGTCAAAAAACGACAATAAATATGGCTGTCGACATTCACTTAACGATGCAGTGAAACGCGCCACCGACATGCTTATGTCCGGAAAGCGAGCCCTTGTAATTGGCTACGGTGATGTAGGGAAAGGATCTGCACAAAGCCTCAGACAGGAGGGCATGATCGTCCGCGTTACAGAGGTTGACCCTATCTGTGGGATGCAGGCATGCATGGATGGCTACGAGGTAGTCTCCTGCTATGAAAACGGGGTGAACAGCCAAAAAGAGGAAGATCTCAACCACCGCCTTTTGCAGGATACTGACCTGCTCGTCACTTGTACGGGGAATAGCAACGTATGCGATTCGGGAATATTAAAAGCCCTCAAAGACGGTGCCGTGGTTTGCAACATCGGTCACTTCGATAATGAAATAGATACAGCCTTCATGCGCGAGACCTGGAGTTGGGTTGAGGTCAAAGAGCAGGTACATATGATCAAACGATCGGACAGACAGGGCGACCATTTAATTTTGCTATCAGAGGGCAGACTGGTGAACCTGGGAAATGCGATGGGACATCCCTCGAGAATTATGGACGGTTCTTTCGCTAATCAGGTGCTGGCGCAGATGCACCTTTTCGAGCAAGCCTGGTCGGACCAAAACCAAAACCAAAGAGCCCCAATATCTGTTGAGGTGCTTCCAAAAAAGTTGGATGAGGAAGTTGCAGAGCTGATGGTTCAGGGCTTTGGCGGCGTCTTAACTCGTCTGACTAAATCCCAAGCGGATTACATAGGCGTAAATGAAGAAGGGCCGTACAAAACCGACGACTACAAGTATTAGTCGAGCATTCTTCTAGGGATTAAATTTGAGCGGGCTGCAGAGCTTAATCGAACTTGAGGAGATCGAACTTAACCACTATAGGACTTCTCATCCAAACGAGGGGTGGGAGAACGTCTTTGGGGGCCAGGTTTTGGCACAGGCTACCTGGGCAGCTTCTCGAACGATAGACGAGGACCGTATTTGCCATAGCTTACACGGCTACTTCCTAAGACCTGGCAACAAAGGCGTTCCGATCCTTTATAAAGTGGACCGCATCAGAGATGGGAAGAGTTTTACGACACGCCGCGTAGTAGCCATACAAAAGGGTCAGGCAATATTCAATATGTCCATCTCCTTCCAAGTACATGAGGAGGGACTCGAGCATCAGTTCACAGCGCCGAACTCTCCCACTCCAGGCGCCCTGATTAAAGAAGAATCATCGACTATCGCCCAAGGTTCGTTAAACCAGCTGGAGGAAATAGACAACCCACATTTGCCCATCTCAATAGATGTTCTAAACATTGAAGAGAGACAAACAGAGGTTAGGGAAAAGACGCCTTGTCAGAAAAGTTGGATGCGATGCCGCCATACCCTGCCTGATGAAGCCATTTATCATCAATGTGCTATGGTTTATCTGTCAGATTGGTCTTTGCTCGATACATCATTTATTCACAGAGATTTGGATTATTCGAACGGAGATTATCAAATAGCGAGTTTGGACCATGCTATGTGGTTCCACCACCCTATATGCGCCACCGACTGGCATTTGTTCGATCAGGAGAGCCCCAACAGCTCCGGAGCAAGAGGCTACAATCGAGGACTTGTCTACGACGAAAGTGGTAAGTTAGTCGCGTCGACTATGCAAGAAGGACTTATCAGAAAACGTTAGCCATTATAATTTAGGCTTTCATAATTTCGTTCTAGTGTCTTCTCAGGACTAAACGAAAGATAACGACCTAGTTGTACTTATACTCACCCGCGAGCGATAATAACGCCAGGGTTCAACTTATCCCGTTTCACGAGACTCTTTTTCTCTAATGGTCCTTATCGGCAAGACCCGTCCTAGGCCAACAGCAAAAAAGCTCGTGAAGAAATAATTTTTTTGGAATCAACATGACTGATATAGAGAAGATCGCGGATTCGGTGGGCTCAATAAAAAAGCACTTTGAGAATAATAGGTATATTTGTAGTGACGAGATCGCTACCGCCGTCTTTTTGGCCTACAAGCTCAAGAAACCTGTTTTGATTGAAGGGCCACCTGGAGTTGGAAAGACAGAGTTGGCAAAGACTGCCTCAGAAATGTTCGACCTCCCTCTTGTTCGACTGCAATGCTACGAAGGTCTCGATGAGTCGAAGGCCATATACGAGTGGAAATACGGGAAACAACTTCTTTATACGCAAGTCCTGAAAGAAGCTTTAGACGAGGTCTTGCAAGGCGCCAAAGGCTTCTCACAATCAGTAGCAAAACTCCATGAGTTCGGAGATATCTTTTTTTCCAACGAGTTTTTAGAGCCGAGACCGCTGCTTAAGGCGTTACGAGAGGAGAATGGATGTGTTCTCTTAATAGATGAGATCGACAAAGC
>CAJXCK010000129.1 GCA_913051785.1 uncultured Gammaproteobacteria bacterium | reverse complement strand
CCCTATTTTGATATTCAATACTCCTTAAATCAGGCAAGCACCCTTATTGATATTAATCTTGTCGAGGGCGTCACCCGAGCTGTATCTGCGCCACTGAACTCTGACGATTTTTTCGCGGGTTTTGGCGCCTCAGTTTTGCTAGGGAAAGGCAAAATTATTGAAAAACCGCGAGTTGCATTATTTGGTGCGTTAACTTCGCGAGCTTCGGGATCTTATGGGAGTAGATCAGTGCTGATAAAACGATTTCGCCAGTCGTTAATTGACGCGCGTCAGATGAGCGTTGGAATGATGCCGTCTATGAGCCACCGCGAGGTTGAATTCCGATACAGCCCCTTAGAGTTGCAAGAGCTAGCGGCCAGTGTGAAAGCAGAAATCCCGTTCGTGATTGAGGTACACCGAGTTGCGGAAATACAGGAGCTTATTACCATTAAACGGGACTTCGGGATAAGGGTCGTTATAAAAGGTGGCGCTGAGGCTTGGAAACTAGCCGAGCAACTCTCGAAAAATGATATTGGAGTTATTCTTGATCCTCTGGATAATTTGCCGACCGGGTTCGAACGTCTGGGCGCACGATTAGATAACGCGACTCTCCTAGATAAGGCAGGAGTGGTTATCGCGTTCTCCGTTTTTGATACGCACAATTCAAGGCAGATGAGGCAAATTGCAGGTAATGCTGTAGCAAACGGTCTGTCTAGATTAAGTGCGCTTGAAGCGATAACGATAAACCCCACGAAGCTCTATGGTTTGCAGTCCTCGGAGATTAGTCCCGGAAGCCAAGCAGATCTCATAGTTTGGAATGGTGATCCGCTTGAATTGGATACGTGGGCGTCCCGGGTGATGCTTGATGGCCAATGGATAAATATGGCCTCTCGTCAGACTCGTCTGTTTGAACGTTATAAAAACCTAGACGTTGGCAAAAAGTCCGGTTTTACTTACCAATGAACAACCCCCTAGGTAAAAAAATTGGAATCGTTAATTTCTAGCATGGACGTACACCATTATTGGTTAATCATTGGATTCGGATTGATGCTCCTCGAGTTTGTAATGGGGAACTTTGTTCTTTTCTGTCTTGGGCTCTCTGGTGTCGTCGTTGGAGCGGCTTTGTGGGGCGGGCTGCCCAATGAGAATGGTTACCCTTTTTTGTTATTTGCAGTTTCGTCAGTAGCTTTGGTTTTTGGTTTGCGTGCAAAACTCAGAGAATTATTCGACAAAACTGATGCAGCAAACGAGTTGAAAGATGATTTTATTGGACGGGATGTTTCAATTGAGTCCGGTTTTGATCAGGCCACACCGGGCATGGGTAAAGTGAATTACAGGGGAGCCTCCTGGAAGGCAAAAAGTGAAACGCTTCACTGGGAAGCCGGGCAGATTGCTGTGGTTGTTTCCCGAGAATCGAGTTTGTTGATTATTGATAAGGAATAAAAAATGGACACTAGTTTAGTTTTCTTCATTTTTGTCGCGATAGCGGCAGCTACAATTCTATTTATGACGGCGAAAGTGGTGCCGCAGAGAGAGGAGTGGATCGTTCAGAGGCTTGGAAAATATAGTCGCACGCTGGATGCGGGGCTTAAAATCCTAGTTCCCGTAATCGACCAGGTGGCTTATAAGCACACCCTTAAAGAACAAACTTTTGATGTTGCCTCTCAGAGTTGTATTACGAAGGACAATATTAGCGTCGAAATTGATGGTGTCATATATATGCAAGTGAACGATGCCAGAGCGGCCAGTTACGGAATAGAAAATTACTTCATCGCGATCTCCCAGCTCGCACAAACTACACTGAGGTCAGAGATAGGTAAGATCGACCTAGATCGAACGTTCGAGGAACGAGATACAATTAATGCAAGAGTTGTTGATGCTGTAGATCGTGCTGCCGAACCGTGGGGCGTAAAAATTCTGAGATATGAAATCAAAGATATCACCCCTCCAGCCTCTGTAAGAGATGCCCTAGAGAAACAAATGCGAGCCGAAAGAGAGAGGAGAGCCGTTGTTGCAGAGTCTGAGGGTGAGAGGCAGGCGAGGATCAATGTTTCTGAGGGCGATAAGCAAGAAACTATCAATCTATCTGAGGCGGAGAAGTTAAAACAAATCAATGAGGCAGAGGGCAGGGCTCAAGAAATTAAGTTGGTGGCAGAGGCTACCGCCTCTGGAATAAAGGATGTAGCTGCCGCGCTAACTCAGGCAGGTGGGCGGGAGGCGGTCAATCTTCGGATTGCTGAGCAATGGGTTTCTCAGTTCGGGCATTTAGCAAAGACGAATAATACGATGATAGTTCCCGCTCAATTAGGTGACGTTGCTACATTAGTCTCAACTGTCATGAAGAGCATGGAAACAATGGATGCGTCCGGCGCCGGCCAGAGTGACTCAGCGGGTAAAGGGTCGACTAATTGATTAATTTTCTAGAGCGACAGCTCTAGGTATAGAGGAAAGCGCTTCTTCTATAGCAGCCAAAAGTTCGGGAGCGTCGGGGGCTGTATGGCTGGGAAAAGCGATTACACGTTCTCCACCGCGATAAATAAGATATTTATGAAAGTTCCATGCAGGATCTGATCCGGACATGGCGGAGAGGCTGCGAAAAAATGTGTGAGCCGACTCTCCTCTCACGGAAATTTTCTCAAACATGGGGAAAGTGACACCATAATTGACGTAACATACATCTGCGATCTGCGCCTCGGTACCGGGGTCTTGTGAAGCGAAGTCGTTCGATGGGAATCCTAATACGGAAAATTCGTTCCGCGAAAAGCGCTTATGAAGGGTCTCTAACTCTCTCAGCTGAGGAGTGTAAGCGCATTTGCTAGCAGTGTTGACCGCCAAGATTACTTGACTTCCGAATTCCGTCTGCAAATTGGAAACTTTTGTGGATGCTAGATGTCTGACTTCAACGTCCAACAGCGAATTGGCTTGAGACACTGCTGAAAAAGCCATCGATAAAGTCAAGACGAACAACTGTTTCTGTGCTCTGCACCGGATTAGTTGAGTTAGAATAAACCAAAAACGAATTATCATTCGTAAAGAATGCAGTCTCTCCAATGTAAATAGTGTGAAAAAGTGTAGTCAGTTATCATCTAAAAATATCAATTAAAAACATATAGATAAAATAAGTTTATGAAAAAATTCTCAAGAGAATTTACATCTGAATTGTTCGATGAGTATTGGTGGTTGATTCTGATTTCGGCGTTATTTGTCTACCGGATCCTCTCCCTGGTAATAGTAGACATCCCAGTTTTTTATGACGAAGCCTATTATTACTCTTGGTCGAACGAACTCGCCTTTGGTTATTTTTCGAAGCCACCTGTTGTTGCGTGGTTGATTTGGCTTACTAGTTCACTCTCCGCTGAGTCATGGGCACTTAGGCTGGCCAGCCCGATTCTCTATCTAGTAGCATCTTTATTCGTATGGCATACCGCTAGTTTTTGGTTTGGCAAAAAATCGGCGAAATGGTCCGCCTTGTTATTTTTCTCCTTTCCATTGATTGGCTTCAATAGCAATTTCATCACTACGGACGCACCTCTTCTTGCTGCCTGGTCGGCTTCCCTCTATCTCTTAAGCAAAGCTTTTACTTTTGACCGAACTAGGGATTGGGTCCTAGTCGGTCTAATTAGTGGCATAGGCTTAATGAGTAAATACACTATGGGTCTCTTCCTGATTGGAGGTATAGCTTTCCTGTGCTTTTCAGATCGATTTAAAGTTTTCTTTGCTCGAAAAGGACCTTATTTAGGGGCGGTTGTCGCGTTTTTATGCTTTTTACCCAACCTTCTCTGGAATTTCGAGAATTCATTTTCCAGTTTTGAGCACACAGCGGAGATATCCCAAATCGATAATGGCGAGCTAGATCTCGGTTCGGTCGCTGAATTTCTTGCAGCTCAGTTACTGTGTGTGGGTCCCTGGTGTCTCATTCTGTTTTTTGGAAGACAAGCCTCTGTGTCGAAGGCCAAAGATATATCTTCAGAAGGCTCAAGCCTCATGTGGGCAATGACGCTGACATTATTAATTACGATTTCTTTATTAGCGCTACTTGGCCAGGCTAATGCGAATTGGGCTGCTCCCTTGTTAATTTCTATATCAATACTAATGGGCACATCGGTGTCCCAAATGACTTATAAGTGGAAGCGTGTAGCAATTTCCTGTGTGGCAGCCAACATTTTGATTTTAATCGTTCTCCACTCGTATCCCTTTTTGCTGAAGACATTGAATATCGAGCCAACTACTAAAAACAATCCTTATGATCGCGTGGACGGATGGAAGGAAGTTATACAGAAGGCTCAAGCGATTATCTCGATTCCTGATGACTCTCTTATACTTAGCAACAATAGGCTTATTTTATCGTATATGGTTTTTTACAACGACGTGGCAATCTCGCGCCTTGCTGCCTGGAATTCTGATCAGAAGATAGACAATCATTTCGAATTAGTCGCAGATCTGGCGGACAAAACGTCGGAGCAAATCGACGGTAAAACGATATTTTTTGTCTCGCGTTCCGAATTGAGTTCAATAATTTTAGATCGATTTACGGACAAACAACCACTTTCTATCGTGCGAGAGCCAGTCTATGTGGACCTTGAAAGAATACTTTACATTTATCGGCTGTCTGGATTTAAGGGTTATTGATGTTCTCCGCTAAGTTTCTAAGGGTCGATGTCTTTCTGTTTTTATGCTGTTTTGGGATATTTTTGGTCTGGCCTGAAATTGATTACGCTGTTTCGGAGATTGTCTTTGATCCCCAAACAGGCTTCGTCTTCAGCGAATTCTTGCTCGTAAAATTTTTATACGAGTTGTTTGCGGTCATCCAATGGCCTGTATTGCTCGTCCTTCTTTATGTGATTTGGGGTGCTTGGCGTAAGGGCAACTTGGGCTTGCGAACAAAATCGGTATTTCTGCTCGTTTGCCTTTTCCTTGGTCCAGGTTTGTTAGTTAA
>CAJXCK010000128.1 GCA_913051785.1 uncultured Gammaproteobacteria bacterium | reverse complement strand
TCGTCTAAAAGCTCATCTACTCCTATTTTCATAGTATCAGCATCAGAAATGTGTGCCGCCGCGCAGGCGGTGGCTATTTTCATCGCCTCAATCTGTTGGTGAGTTTCTTCAGACGAATCAAGATCCTGTTCAGGTAAATGATTAAGAATCCCAAGGGCTATCTGCGCCGCCAACCCCTGTCCATTGGGGGGTATCTCATGCAGCGTCTTACCCTTATAATCCTTGCCAATTGGCTCAACCCAATCGCAAGTATGTTTATCCAGATCACCGAGAGAAAGGCAACCCCCGGCGCCCGCAGAGCAATCCACCATCTTGGAGGCAAGCCTGCCTCGGTAAAAAGATTCTCCTCGAGTAGCGGCAATTTCTCGTAGAGTAACGGCTAGGTCTGGTCGATAGTAAATATCGCCTGCACAAGGTGATGGATAGAAGTGCTCATTGAAATCATCAAAATCTTTATACCGATTCTCTAGCAAGCGCCAATAAAAAGCTGTCTTAGGACCAACAAGAAAACCGTTTTCCGCGTAGTGAATTGCATCGGCAAATAACTCTTCAAAAGGCAAATTGCCATATCTATCGCTTAACGCGACCCATCCGCTTACGGCACCGGGTACCGTCACACTATCCCATCCGAGCTCTGGCATCCTTTGCATATTGGAAAAGCGCCCCATTTCCCAACCGGCTGGCGAGCGGCCGGACGAATTCAATCCCACCAGCTCGTCACCATCCCAGAGGATACAGAAGGCGTCACTGCCGATACCGTTGTTGTTAGGTTCCACTACCGTCAACGTGATAGCGGCGGATAAGGCCGCGTCTAACGCATTCCCCCCCTTTCTAAGAGCAAAAAGACCTGACTGGACCGCCAGCGGCTGAGAGGTCGCTACAATATTTCGCGCAGCAACCGGAGAACGCTTGGAGGCATAAGGTTGATCTGGGTCATACATTTTTTGTCGCTCTAGACCATGACCTTAGTAGTGTAGACCAAACTATCCAGAGATTTTAATGGCCAATCCAGGCAAACGTGTTATGCACCCTCAAATTCGGGCAAGCAAGATGAACCGCGTTTTAGGGTAGAGCCTATTTGCCGTAGTGACTAGCTAGAATGGATATGTCTTCGTCAGTAAGGGTAGTGGCGATGCCGTTCATGATCGCGTTCTCTCTCTTACCAGATCTATACGCGAGGAGCTGAAGCCGGAGATATTCTTCCCATTGCAAGTCAAGGTTGGGGTAGATAATCGCAATACCCTTACCATCCTGGCCATGGCACGCTACGCAACCCTTTTCGACTGCGAGTGCAGCACCTTCCGGTTTTTCAGAAGAGCAACCGAACCCCAATCCTACTAGTGCTGCAACCATTGTAATTTTGAAAGAATTCAATCAACTAACCCTGATTAGTACGACTTCTTGCTGAAGTGGGTCGCTAATTTTTCAATAACCTCATCACTCAAAAGAACGGCCTGAGCGTTCATCTGATTCCCAGCTTCCTTTCCATCGCGAAAATACTTCAGGCGACTAACCAAATACATTTGGTTTTGCCCACCTATATTTGGGTACCTGGTCGAATCAGCTAGTCCGTCTTCCCCATGGCAAGTGATGCAATGGTACTTCCATGCAAGCTCTGCACCCTCTTCTTCCTCCAAATCCGCTTGAACTAGCCCCGATGACAGGAACAGAATTGCTGCGCTTGAAGCCATTAGGAAGGAACGGATTGGGGCGAACCAGTCGTTGTATTTGTTATGGATCATTCTTAGTCGAACCTTAACCAAGATAACATCAAATATTAAGTCAGCACCCAGAGCTGACCGCGCATTTTATACCACACTCAGGAAGTAAAATCTTGAGATTGCCGAGAGATTTTCTCAATAATTTTAGAAATTTTAGACAAAACAATGACAACACCAACCGCGTTTATTCATCATTTGCGTCATACGCTGAAGAAGCCACCATGACCATTGACACATTACAGAAAATTTTCCTCTGGAGCTTTGGTAAATCGTCAACGACCATACCAAGCGAAAACATACAGACTTCCAAGGTTGCCTCGTAAAAGTGATTTTCGATTGCTCGCACAGCCATACCCTGACCGGAGTAAGACAGAAATAAAAAGAGCACCAACGCGGATGAAACCACCGCAAAACTAGATACAAAACTTTTTTGTTTCGGAAGAGCTTCAGATCGAGAGGTCATTTAGATTGTAATCTTTTATTGTCTTTTCCCAATTATCTTCGTTTACCGACAATTCCTCCTGATGACCTCGCATGGGAAGGTAATCAAACCTCGACTCTTCAGGGTACGTTTCGGCTCTAGCGTTTATTGCATACCCTATTACTTTAGAGCGCTCAAATACGCGCGCCTCATCATAAACTGCGTCTGTAGACTCGCTGAGGGCTCCCCTTGCACCGATGACCGACTTTCGGCGATGAAATCCAAAAGTTAAGGAGATTCGCAGATCGTTCGAGGTATTCGCAAAGGAGCCATGCAAAGCCTGTCGGTTGACTACGGTGACATCACCTGCCTTGCAGGCAAGCGGCACAGCGCCGGGCATAAGCTCCGAGTCAGAACTCTCTGATAAACGTCGCTTAATATCGATCTTGCCTAATTTATGGGTGCCAGGAACAACCCAAAGACAACTCCTCGCACTAGTATCGTAGAGTTGAACCTGAAAGTTAAAGCCGTGGATGCCTTGATCCCAATCGGGGGATTTCCAGTGCGTCACACCGTCCTGATGCCAGGAAACTGAGCCGCCTACACCCGGCTGCTTCACAAAGGTCGCATCATTGTACGGGACAAAGTCGTCACCGTTTATGGAGGCTGCAATACCAAGCAGGTCCGGGTGGCCATAAAGACACAAACCGCTAGGCATCGTTTGGCACATCCCGTTCATAATGAAAACGACCTTTTCGTTCACTCGAGTACTCGGAGCCGGCTCATTCATTTTCGTCGGATGACGCCCATTTAATATTTCAGTTCCGCCCCAAGGATCAGACAGCGGTTCAACTAGATAGAAGGTAGGCCGAGCAAATTCTTCGCCAAAGGCCGGACGACCCTTCTTATCGACCGTCGAACCATTGTCGACCGGAGCCCTATCAAGCAGGTCAGCCATCTCAACCCGAAGTGAATCGATTTCTGATTGTTCAATGACTCCCTCGAATACGTAAAACCCAGTTCTCCAATAGGCTTCGAGAATTTCCTCCTCGAGCTTGCCACTTTTGTCAAAGCGAACAGGGCCTCTATTTCCTAAATCTTTCGCTAGGTTGGCACCTTCAGATATATAGCTCCCCAGTGATTTAGCATGCTCTTCAGCAGTTTGTTGCGCTATTTGCATTTCCCCTCCGGAATCGAACCCCTTATTTATAGGATACAGGATAAAACCAATTTTGAGTCGTTATCAACTCGCAGGAGATCTTGAGAATCACTTAAGGGTGCGGAAGCAGGCAATCCAATCTGTTAAACTTTAAGACCGACGCCACTAATCATTGGGGAGAGATGAAATGGAATGGACACCAGGTAGTTTGCCGGAGATAGCTGAACCCAAAACTCTGGGTTTAGAGGAGAGTCGTCTTGCGAACATAAAACCATATCTTCAGGGCTATATTGATCAAGGCAAACTTGCCGGGGCGTCTTTCGCAATCATGAGAGATGAAAAGCTAGCTTATTACTCGGCAGTAGGAGAAGCTAGGATAGGAGAGTCCCCTATGGACTTCGCCACAGTTCACCGGATTTATTCAATGTCCAAGGCGATTACATCTGTGGCTCTATTAACCCTGTACGAACAAGCCAAGTTTCAACTGGACGATCCCCTAGAGAAATACCTTCCGGAGTTTGCCGACCCCAAGGTCTTTACAGCGGGTAGTGCGGCTCTC
Source organism: uncultured Gammaproteobacteria bacterium (assembly GCA_913051785.1). GTDB lineage: Bacteria > Pseudomonadota > Gammaproteobacteria > Pseudomonadales > Azotimanducaceae > UBA4421. Next base: position 1,212 of record CAJXCK010000128.1, on the reverse strand, counting down.
CCCGCAACACGCCACGCCAATGAATCGATCACGCCTCGACATCTGATGACACACACCTCAGGCCTCACCTACGGATTCGAGGGAGTTCCTCACGCTGTTGATCAAATGTATCGCTATCACAAAATCGGCGGTTTTAATGACTCCCTTGAAGAGTTCAGCCAAAAGTTAGCGAGACAACCGCTTCGATTCGATCCCGGCTCCTCTTGGAATTACAGCTACGCGACAGACTTGCAAGGACGATTGATAGAGGTTTTATCTGGTCAACCATTTGATGAGTACCTGGAAGAAAATATTTTCAAACCACTAGGCATGATAGACACCGGGTTCCATGTGAGGCCAGATCAGGTAGAGCGCTTTGCTAATAACTATGCCAGGCCGAAAGGACCGCTTGAAATTTTCGATCAGGCCAAGTCCAGTGAATATCTGTCTGAGAGAACCTTCAAATCGGGCGGCGGCGGGCTTGTATCTACGCTTCCTGATTATCTACGTTTCGCTCAAATGCTACTAAACAAAGGAGAGCTGGAAGGAGAACGAGTCCTGAGCAGAAAAACGGTTGAGTATGCAACCCTCAATCATCTTCCAGGAGATCGGGATATGGAACAAATGGGTGCTGGAGGCTTCTCCGAATCTGCGTTTACTGGAATTGGACACTGTTTAATTGGATCAGTCTGCGTAAACCCTGCTGCTGCCCCAAACATGCAATCCTATGGGGACTTCGGCTGGGGAGGTGCCGCTGGCACGCGATTTTGGGTAGATCCAGAGGAGGGAATCCAGTGCGTATTTATGACGCAGTTTATGCCGGGCGGTAGGTATCCTATTCAAGAGTATCTCCGCCACCTTGTTTGCTCGGCGATCATCGACTAAACAGACTTAGGATGTCGATTACCCTATTCAAAAATAGCCAGCGACCTGAAACACTAGTTGGCGGAAGCACGGGCGGGTTGAACCTGACTACCAACTCGATCATTTTGTTAGCTCGGCCTCTAAAGCCTTAATCTACTATCTCAGATATTCGGGGGGGTGAAATATGGAAACAGAAAACACGGAATGGTTCTTGCGAGGTAACTGGGCTCCGCTCGACGAAGAGAACGAAATTAGGAACCTAAAGGTAGACGGATCAATTCCAACCGAGTTAGATGGGATCTATTTAAGAACAGGGCCTAATCCAAAAGATGGAAAAGGTTCTCATTGGTTCTTAGGTGATGGGATGGT
>CAJXCK010000127.1 GCA_913051785.1 uncultured Gammaproteobacteria bacterium | reverse complement strand
CAGGCCATGCTAAGACGTTCTCTCCAAGAGTTCTCGGGCCAAGAGCGCCTAGTCATCACGGAACTTTAACAGATGAGAAAACTTCCCCAAGCCGCCAGCGTAGAGCACCCAGAAATGCACCAACCAGTTGCTGGCCAAGAACTCCCCCACGAGTCGGCGATTAAGCACGTGACAGGTAAGGCTGTGTATGTAGATGACATCCCAGAAGCACCAAATCTCGTCCATGTCGCGTGTGGTCTCTCGACAATTCCAAGCGGTGTCGTAAGGAGTATTGATCTAGATAAGGTCTGGTCTTCTGAAGGCGTAGTTGATGTCATTACCTGGGAGGACGTTCCAGGAAGTAATGATGTAAGTCCGGTTTATGATGGAGACAAGCTGCTTGCGGAGGGCAGGGTGGAGTTTGTGGGACAGCCGATCTTTGCGGTGGCTGCTGATTCGTTTGTGCTTGCAAAAAAAGCATGCCAAAAGGCAAAAATCGAATACGAGAAGGCGGTGCCTTTTTTGGATGCGAGGATGGCCCTAGAGAACGAGGAATTCGTGCTACCTACCCGAACCTTCAAAAGAGGGGACGCCGAAAAATCACTGGTTTCATCAAAAAATCGGCTAGAGGGCGAGCAATTGGTTAGAGGGCAAGAGCACTTCTACCTGGAGGGTCAGGTAAGTGTTGCTAGTCCAAATGAAGACGGCGGTGTCCATGTCATATCCTCCTCTCAGCATCCGACAGAGGTTCAAAAGCTGGTGGCTTCTGTGCTTGGGGTGGGAATCAATAGGGTTGATGCTGAGGTTCGCAGGATGGGCGGGGCGTTTGGAGGCAAAGAGTCTCAGGCCGCTGCAATAGCCTGCCTTGCAAGTGTTTTCGCGATCAGAAACGGGAGACCAGCAAAGTATCGGTTGGCTCGGCAAGACGACATGGTCCAAACGGGTAAGCGCCACGATTTCTGGAACCGTTACCGTGTTGGCTTCAATGATCAAGGATTGATTTCAGGCGTGGAGATGCACCTTGCAGGAATGTGTGGCTGCACTGCGGATCTGTCAGAGGGTATTGTCGATAGGGCCATGTTCCATGCCGACAACGCTTATTTTTATCCCTCTGTTATGATAAAAGGCTTCCGTTGCAAGACCAACACCGTTTCAAATACTGCTTTTCGTGGCTTTGGGGGACCAAAGGGAATGATGGCGGCGGAGTCGATGTTGGACGATATCGCGAGATCTGTAAGAAGAGATCCTCTCGATGTCAGATATGAAAATCTTTATCGAGAGGGAAGGGATACCACGCCATATGGACAAAAAATAGAGCAGCACATTTTACTGCCGATGATGAAAAAGCTTGAGGCAGACTGTGGCTACCGCGCTCGGAAAGTAGCAATTTCTCAGTTCAATGAATCAAACAAGTTTTTTAGGAAAGGCCTCGCTCTAACGCCTGTAAAATTTGGTATCTCTTTCACTGCCAAGCACCTCAATCAGGCCGGCGCGCTTATCCATTTATACACTGACGGCAGCGTGCACCTTAACCACGGCGGCACGGAAATGGGCCAGGGTCTCTATACAAAAATTATGCAAGTTGTCGCCGATACCTTGGGTATAAACCAAGAGAGGATAATTGTATCTGCTGCAAGGACCGACAAAGTCCCTAATACATCCCCGACCGCGGCAAGCGCAGGCACCGATTTAAATGGGATGGCTGCGAAAAACGCGGCTGAAATCATTAAACGACGCCTATTCGATTTTATTGTCGAAGCCTTCGAAGTTTCGTTTGAGTCGATTCAGTTGAAAGGCGATAAATTTTTTTTCGCGCAGAAAGAATGGGCTTTTGAAGAGATAATAAGCCAAGCTTATCTATCAAGAGTAAATTTGTCTGCCAACGGGTTTTATAAAACACCTGAGATTGGGTTCGACAAAGAGAAAGGCACCGGGAAACCATTTTATTACTACGCCAACGGCTGCGCGGCATCAGAGGTCGTTGTAGACGTCGAAACTGGTGAGTACCGGATAACGCAGGTAGATATCTTGCATGATGCAGGGAACTCATTAAATCCTGCTTTAGACAGAGGGCAAATAGAGGGTGGATTTGTGCAGGGAATGGGGTGGCTCACGACCGAGGAGCTGCTCTGGGATGAACAAGGAAAAATTATTTCAAATAGCCCAGCTAATTATAAGATCCCTACGGCGTATGATGTCCCAGAAAAGTTTAATGTTGCGCTTTATAACGAAGCTAACACAGTTGACACAATATACCGCTCAAAGGCAGTAGGTGAGCCTCCCCTTATGCTGGCGATTTCTGTCTGGTGCGCGCTTAGGGACGTCGCCGCGAGCTTCACTGGCTATCGGGAAAGTCCACCAATGAATTCACCTGCCACAGCCGAGCAGGTGCTCAAAGCCATCAATTGGGCGAGAGCAAGAGGAGTTTCTCAATGAACTGGAAGGAGGCGATTAACCAATGCCACGACAGGGGGACGAGCTTCAGTATAGCCACCGTAATTAGTGCCACGGGTTCTACGCCAAGGGGCGGTGCCTCAAAAATGGTGGTCACAGAAGCAGAAATTTTCGACACCATCGGAGGTGGCGAGCTCGAATTCAATGTCACAAAAAGTGCTCGGAAGATGTTAGATAAAAGAGTGCCTTTTCAGCAGGTGGAGCATTATCCCCTGGCGACTAAAGCTAATCAATGTTGTGGGGGCAGCGTGACGGTTCTGCTCGAATCTTTTCCGGTTCCTCAAAACCGAATCACTATTTTTGGAGCGGGGCACGTGGCGAAGGCTCTTGTAAAAATTTTGAGTCAGTGCGACACCCGGATCGACTGGATAGATGCGCGCGCTGAAATATTCCCAAAGGAGCTTCCAGGTAATGTGAAGGTTAACCCGGTACCCGATCCTGTTGAGCACGTCGAAGCCATGACCTCAGATGAACGTTGCTTGGTTATGACGCATGATCACCACCTGGATTACCGGTTGGTTTCCGCAATCTTGACGAGGACTGAGGTAGATTTTGTGGGCCTGATTGGTTCTGAGACAAAGTCAAACAGGTTTATGTCGAAGCTAAAAAAAGAGGGTGTCAGTGATGAGGATCTGGCTCGCTGCGTTTGCCCAATTGGTCTCTCCCAAGTCAAAGGAAAGCTACCAATGGAAATTGCTGTTTCGGTCGCGGCTCAACTCCTGTCACTCGACCCGTTAGCTAATTCTGATCTCAAGCCGGCGATTAGCTGGAAAGAGATTCGAGCGGCTTTTTCGCCCTCCTTGTGAAGCTATAAAACGATGAAGTTAGCAGAATTTAACAATATTGACCAAAATGAGCGTTGTCGGTTATTGATGAGCTGCTGTTTCTGCTCGCGATGGGCGAACAAACTCTCTGCGGACGAACCATTTTTGTCGATCCAAGATGTAATAGAAAAAGCCTCTCGTTGTTGGTCTGAAATGAGCGAGGCTGATATCTTGGAGGCCTTTTCTGGACATCCAATAATTGGGGACGTTAAGGACCTAGAGAAAAAATATGGAAGCTCGCCAATGGAAGAGCAGTCGAGCGTCAGATTAGCGAAGACTCGAACCCTTGAACGTTTGAAAAACAAGAACGAAGAATACTTAGAAAAGTTCGGGTTTATATTCATAGTTTTTGCGACTGGAAAAAGTGCCGAGGAGATGCTCGGGTTGCTTGAGTCAAGGCTCGAGAATTCTCGCGAAACGGAACTCGAAAATGGCGCAAGAGAACAGTTATTGATTTTCACAAAAAGATTACGGCAACTTTTGGAGGTCGCATGAAAAGAGCCCCTGTAACAACGCATATTCTTGACTTGGTCACCGGGCGCCCATCTAGCGGTGTGACTGTTTCTTTATTTTTTGAAGGAGAACAATTAGCTCAATCAAAGACGAACGAAGACGGCAGGATAGCTTCTTGGAATTCCGACTTCGGATTGGAACGGGGGAGGTATCGTTTAGAGTTCGAGGTCGGGCCGTGGTTCAAGAGTCTGGGTAGAGAAGCTTTTTACGAGGAGATCCAGATTGCTTTCTTGGTGAGTAACGTGGAAGAGCATTTTCATGTCCCGTTGTTATTGAGTCCACATGGCTACTCAACCTATCGAGGCAGTTAGAAAAGTTTTCCTTATGAGGTTCACTGTTTTCCTTAAAATTTAAACGAGGCGAAGAATAGATTGGATGCGTTATGGTTAGAGTGGTTCAGCTTGGTTGTGAGGTGGCTCCATGTGATTGCAGGGATCGCCTGGATTGGTGCTTCGCTTCATTTTGTTTGGTTGGATAACAGCCTCACCTCGTCCCCGGAATCAAATTTGCCAGAGGGAGTCAAGGGAGAGCTTTGGTCAATCCATGGTGGTGGCATCTATCACTTTCAAAAATATCATCTAGCGCCGCCAAAGTGGCCCAGCAGTCTCCATTGGTCCAAGTGGGAAGCCTACTCGACATGGATTACTGGGACTCTTCTGCTCTTAGCGGTCTACTACTTCAAGGCTCAGGCTTATCTTGTCGGACCCGATAAGTTAATCGCCGATCCTACGGCTGCAATCGTGGCAAGCGTCGCTTTTCTTGTCGTTGGGGTTGGGGTTTATGAGGCCATAGTGCGGTCTCCACTGCGAAACAATAGCCTTTTGTTTGCTTGGGTCGTCGGGATATACGTTGCTTTTTCCTGCTGGTTGTCCGTGCTCTTGTTCTCTGACCGGGCGGCGTTTGTGCATGTTGGGGCTCTGATGGGCACGATCATGGCGGGGAACGTGTTCCTTGGAATAATTCCTAGCCAAAAAAAGTTCGTGGCGGCGGTTCAAGCGGGCCACGAGCCCGACGAAGAGTCTGCTGGCTTTGCGAAACAGCGGTCTACGCATAACAATTATTTTACGTTGCCCGTGCTCTTTTGCATGATATGCATCCACTACCCATTTCTGTATGGGCACCCCCTCAATTGGCTTATCCTTATTTCTATCATCGGCATCACAGCTTACGCGCGCCATTTCTTCAATCTACGCCACAGAGGTATTTTGAACTATTGGATTCTGGTTAGATCGGTCCTCGCGTTCTTGGGTCTTGCCATATTCGTTACTTATGGCAACTTTGAGCCTGATAGCGAAGATGAGCCAAAGCCTCAGGCGCAGCAAGAGGTCATAACTGAACCAGCAGCGCTCAGTTTGATTGAGA
>CAJXCK010000126.1 GCA_913051785.1 uncultured Gammaproteobacteria bacterium | reverse complement strand
TACATCACTGAATAGGACTCCACGTCTACCTTCCCATTATATTCTGGCAGGCACACTCTAGAGGGAAGCGCGTCTATTTCTCGTTGAATATTTTCAAATTGGAATGGTTCTTCTGGCGCTTGTGAGCTGTAAACACAGTGAACGTGTTTATATAAATTCCCACCATTTGCTGAAACAAAAGCCGTTGTTTCTGGGGTTTCTCTCAATAACTCGGCGGTTCTGGCAACGGCATGCATCACATAGTTATTTAGGGGGCCTCCACCAAAAGTAAGTCCACCTGTAACTGTGAGTGCACGTTCCTCTGAGAACCCTAACTCGCGAGCCGCAATTTGTACCGCGGATGGGAAGCAGCTATACAGATCTACATAGTCAATTTCTTCCGGGGAAATCTTTGCGAGTTCCATAACCTTTTTCCCCACCAGACCCAAGCCAGGTGACGAGTAAAAATTATCCCTCACTGATGCAGAAAAGTGGTCATACCCTTGCACGCCAGCCACAGGATAAATCCATTTTCTTTCGGGGATCCCAAGCTCCCTCGCTTTTCCTACTGAACAAAGGATTAGGGCAGCACCCATATCGACCACCATGTTTGCATTCATCATTTTCGTGTAGGGAAAACTGATCCTGCGGTTGGCGTCAGTAGGTGTTCGAATCTCTTCCGCAGTGAATTCATCTTTTATCCAAGCGTTTGGATTCTGCAATGCCACTTCGTTGAATCGAGCCCAAAGTTCTGAAACCCTTTTTAGGTGATCAGCTACAGATTCTTGTCTGGCAGCGCGGATCGCGTTCTCATACATCGGATAAACTTGGATAGCTTGTTTGATACCCTTCGCTATCTCAAAGTCATGATGCTCTGGTTTCTGAGAACCCAGGATTTCATCAGGATGCCCACGAATCTCAGTAGCAATAAGTTTTATCCCCTCTTTTCTTGCTCGACTGCTACTGCTGCCATTTTCAGCGCCCGTTATGGCGATCAAACTGTTCTGCCCGGACTGAATATCCAGGCAAGACCGATTAATCACGGCTTGGACCTGATTTCCACCAAATAGTGTTCCAATACTCTGCGCTTTGCCGCAACCCAATGCCTCAGAGAGATATCGCGCGGGATTACCATAATCCCAGATTCCGCGTATAACCCTCATCGAGTCTACGTTACCGAGGAGCTTTGATTCCGAGTCCTCCTCTGCAGCTCTTAGGCAAGCGAGCATCATCTCTATCGGCTCGATAGCATCACCAAGATCTCTGGAGCGATTCAACAACTGTCCAATACCAACAATTACCGGGGTGTAATCTTTAACCGCCTTTTTCATCGTATTGTTAAGTTTGAAGAGACAAGAGAGCCTCGTATTTCAAATCCAGGTGTCACTATAAACTCCAATTGCATTGGTAGGTTCAACATACTAGTAACCAATAGCCAAGCCATCTTTTCTCATCTCCGTCGCTCCAATATAAACACCTGTTTTTTGATCCCTATATATTGCTTGATAACCACCAAACATTATCCCGTCCGTCACCACTTCAACCCTGTGTCCCATGTCCTCGAGTTTTTTTATGGTTTCTTGACTTACCCCGGGTTCTAGATGAAGAACGCCCAAAAGATCGTCATCTCCGCCTCCCGTTGGCCTGCGACCGCCTATATGGTTCATGCGAGCTGCGTCTCCTGCCTCCTGCGGGTTCATCCCATAGTCAAACATATTTATCAGAATCTGTACGTGGCCTTGAGGCTGCATTGAACCTCCCATTAATCCGAAACTCATAAGTGGCAGTTCGTTCTGCATAATGAATGCAGGAATAATCGTATGGAACGGCCGCTTTCCCGGTTGATATACATTTGGATGAGACGGTTCCAGAGAAAATAATTCGCCGCGGTCCTGAAGCATAAAACCAAGACCATCCGGTACCAGACCTGAACCCATCCCGCGATAATTGGATTGAATCAACGAAACCATCATGCCGCTGCTATCCGCTACCGTGAGATAGGTCGTATCTCCTCGGGAGCTGAAAGAAAATTTTCCCGGTTCGAATGAGGCCGTGGCGCTTTCCGGATTAATTAGATCAAATCGCTTCTTCCCATAATCCTCAGATAGCAGTTCTGATGTTGGGATTTCCGAAAAAGCCGGATCTGCATAGTAACGAGCGAGATCTTCGAAGGCTAAACGTTTAGCTTCTGTGAGGAAATGCCAAACGTTTGCATCATCCCTCCTCCATTGAGCTAAATTCACGTTATTGAGAATTGAGACCATTTGCAGGGCAGCAAAACCTTGTCCATTTGGCGGCAATTCACACAGTTGCACTTCCCGATAATCGACACATACCGGATCAACCCACTCACTTGTGTGAGTAGCTAAATCTGAGTAGGTTAAATCCCCCCCAATCCTTTGCATATATTGATCAATCGTCTTCGCTATTTTCCCCTTGTAAAAGGCGTCTCGCCCCTCTTCTGCAAGAATTTCTAAAGTGTTCCCGAGGTCATAATTCTTAAAAATATCCCCGACTTTCGGAGCCCGTGGAGAAAAATAGGTCGCCCTTGCATTCTCGAACTCATTAATTTGATCCACCCTTGATTCGAACGAGCGCTGGGCTCGCTGGAAATAGAAACCAATAACCGGCGAAATTGGGAATCCCTCCCGGGCATATTGAATCGCTGGAGCCAAAACCTGACTCATATCCAGTTTTCCATAGCGATTATGCAACTCAAACCACCCATCAACCGTGCCAGGTACTGTTACGGGTAAATGGCCCAACGGAGGTATTGTATCGGCACCATTAAGCTGAGATAGCAATTGCTCAAAAGATCTCGATTTTGGGCTTCTGCCGGATCCGTTTAAACCAACAAGCTCCTCCGCAGAAGGATCCCAGAGCATGGCGAAAAGATCCCCGCCAATTCCATTACCGGTGGGCTCCATTAATCCCAGTGCCGCATTCGCTGCAATGGCAGCGTCTACAGCGCTGCCTCCGATCTTCAAAATATCGATCGCTATCTGGCTCGCCAGGGGCTGAGCCGTCGCCGCCATTCCGTGCTGAGCGTAAACAGGGCTCCTCGACCAAGATTCTCCCACTGGTCGTCCGCCGGGACCGATTGCCTGTCGTTCTTGGTATCCGAGGGTATCGATAGCTACACGTTCTTCCTCTTCCGTTTCCATTCCGCAAGAGGAGACAAGTAAGACGAAAACGATTATCGTCACGATTCGTTTATAAAGTAAGACCAATATTCTCTCCCGTCATTAAGCGCACATTTCGCTCTGCTCAAAAAAAGTTAGGCTTGTAGAAAAACTTCATTTGCAAAAAGATTAACCTGTATTTGCCCTGAGTTCTGGGGTCGATTATTTCTCTAGTCGGAAAAAAAAGGCGAAGAAACGGTCAGGGTTTGCCTTTTGCTATCCAGTTTGCCAATCGCACCGAGAGGAACGACCGTCTGGTCTGGTACATGTCCAATCATCAAACCTCTTAGCACTGGGACATCGAGATCACCGCAGCGATCCTGAAAAACCGCCTCTAGACTCAATGTCGGACCCTCGCTGTCGCAGTCCGTAAACTTACCCAATACAAGACCAGCTATCCGTTCAAAAACTCCCGCTAATCGAAGGCTCGTCAACATTCGGTCGATACTGTACGGAGCTTCGTCAACATCTTCTAAAATTAGTATCGATTTATCAAAAACCGTCTCGTAAGAGGTACCTAGAAGAGAGGCAACTAGTGATAAGTTTCCACCAACAATGGGGCCCGACGCGGTTCCCTCCACCAAAGTCTGAAGTCGATTTTCTTTTTCAACGCGCCCTGGTCCACCCTCAAACGGTGGTGGTGAGCCTATCTGCATTCCAGGCGCCCCATCTATAAGTACCCTTTTAAATTCGTTGTACGTGTAGTCAGTGAATTCCTGCCGGGCAATGGGACCATGAAACGTTACAAGCCCCGTACGCCGATGAATGGCGCTAAAGAGAGCCGTTATGTCGCTATATCCGAGAAGTATCTTTGGGTTGTGGCGAATAAGATCAAAATCTAGAAGTGGCAAAATTCGGGTCGCGCCATAACCCCCTTGTAAGGCAAATATGGCGTCAACACTATCATCCGAAAACATGTCGTTTACTGCTTTTGCTCGAGCGGCGTCTTCTCCCGCTAGATAGCCTTTGCGCGAGAAGAGGTTCTCCGCTGGCTTTATTTTAAAGCCTAAAGAATCAACGACATCTAATGCATACCTGATTTCTTCATCCTGGAAAGGATTCGATGAAGGGGCGACAACTCCCACTACCATTCCGGCCCGCAACCTGCGTGGCAGCAAGGGTGCAACGAAACTCTGGGTTGGATTCGCGATGGCACTGCTCACGGGGAGGAGCGCAGATGAGCCCAGTGCGCCAAGAGAGAAACTCAAAAACTTTCTGCGATTAATGGTCTTGCTAAGATTCAAATTCTTCTCTCTGGTTACAACTAATCTTTTGTCTGGGATCAGAGGAGTCAAAAAAACGGAATAAAGGGTTACAAATAAACGCCAACCACTGGCTAGAAATTCTTACCAGGTCCTTACCTTGCCTCCTCATCCAACTGATTCCAAACATTCCAGGGTGTTTTTTTTCCGGGGAAAGCTGGGCTTAAAAAAGGCCACTCTTGAGCGACCCAATTCTCCACAGTATTCATAAGTTGCGCATCGCTCGGATCTGTCTCCTTTTCCGAAGTTCTGGTCCATAGATAAATTTCAGCATCATAATTTTTTTTTCTAGTTGGATTGATATAGACGCAGCCCAACACTCTAGTTTCATCTAGCGTTACTACAGTGTATGCAAATGACCTTCGTGTCGTAAATTCTCTTTGATGCCAACCAAGATCAATAAGATTTCCTTCAAGAGTGAGCCCCAAAGGCCAACCTGAATCAGGCCAAACCTCCCTCAACTTTTCTGAACTGGAGATCACCGCATCGAAATCCTTAACGAGATCGTGAACGGAAAGCATTCGCAGACGATAGTTTTTGGTTTCAAGACTGCTTGGAATATCAAAATCAGAAGGCACGAAAGGATAACCTGAGGCCGCCATTCCCGGAGATGCAAAGATTAGAGAAGCAAGGACTGCCATCCCTTTGAGCCCGCCAAAGAATAATCCCCCTATGTCCCTCCAGTTCTTAGCCATAACCACCCTGCTATCTATCTTCTTCTTCCTCTTCTTC
>CAJXCK010000125.1 GCA_913051785.1 uncultured Gammaproteobacteria bacterium | reverse complement strand
GGCAAATCCACTTTATTTAATGCTTTGACCTGCGCAGGAATCGATGCCGAGAACTTTCCATTTTGTACCATTGAACCTAATACGGGCATAGTTCCCGTTCCAGATGCTCGATTAGAAGATCTCGCTGATATAGTAGGCCCAGAAAAAGTAATTCCAGCAACGATGGAGTTTGTGGATATAGCTGGTCTCGTTGCTGGTGCTTCAAAGGGAGAAGGTCTGGGTAATAAATTTCTCGCAAATATAAGAGAAACCGAAGCTGTAGCCCACGTAGTGAGATGCTTTGAGGATGAAGAAGTGGTTCATGTGGCTGGAAAAGTCTCTCCAAAAGAAGACATAGAAACTATTAATACTGAACTTGCGCTTGCGGATTTAGAAACGATAGAGAAAACGTCAGACAAATATTCTAGATTGGCGAATTCGGGAGACATTACGTCAAAGGAGCTGATGACCTCATTGTCTCGGATAAGCGCGGAATTAGATAAAGGCATGCCTATCCGCAGTATGAAGCTCTCTGAAGATGATCTGGCTGCAATAAAAGATCTTCACCTGGTTTCAGGAAAGCCCACCCTCTATGTGGCGAATGTTGCCGAAGATGGATTCGAAAATAATCCGTTACTTCAAGAGGTTGAGGCGGTTGCAAGGGATGAGGGCTCAGAGGTAGTGGTTATAAGCAACAAGATAGAATCAGAGCTTGCCAGTTTGGCTGATGAAGAGAAGGTGGAGTTTTTAGAAGATATGAATCTCAGTGAGCCCGGTCTAGATCGTCTGATAAGAAGTGGATATAAGCTGTTGGGTCTCCAACAATACTTCACTGCGGGCCCTAAGGAGGTCAGGGCCTGGACCATCACAAAGGGTATGAATGCACCTCAGGCTGCTGGAAAAATACACAGTGACTTTGAAAAGGGGTTTATCAGAGCCGAGGTAGTAAGTTTCGGTGATTTCGTCTCCGCCGGTGGCGAGCACAAGGCGAAAGAGGCAGGAAAATGGCGCTTAGAGGGCAAGGACTACATTGTTAGTGACGGCGATGTGATCCATTTCCGATTCAACGTTTAGTTCTATTCTAGGCGCTCTCTTTACGTTCTTTTACTTGTTGCACAACCTGCTCAGCTACATTGTTTGGGCAAGGGGCATAATGAGAGAATTCCATTGAGAATTGTCCACGTCCTGATGTCATGGTTCTAAGGTCGCCAATGTAGCCGAACATTTCCCCTAGGGGGGCGTCCGCTTTTACACGTACGCCAGTAACCCCTGCTTCTTGGGCTTTGATCATCCCTCTGCGCCTGTTTAGATCGCCGATTATGTCACCAACGTGGTCGTCGGGCGTGAATACATCCACCTTCATGATCGGCTCTAGCAATTGTGGGGACGCTTTCGGGATTGACTGCCTGTAGGCAGCTTTTGCCGCTAGTTCATAGGCGATGGCTGATGAGTCAACAGCGTGGAAGCCACCGTCAAGTAAAGTAACCTTGACGTCTAGTAGTGGATACCCAGCCATGGTTCCTTCTTCCATGGACACACCAAAGGCTTTTTCGATTGCAGGCCAAAATTCGCGAGGAACATTTCCACCCGAAACCTTTGATTCGAATTCATAACCACTGCCGGCTTCGCCAGGTTCTACTCGGTAGTCTATTTTCGCAAATTGACCCGAACCTCCGGTTTGTTTTTTGTGAGTATAAGTATCTTCAACAGATTGCGTAATCGTTTCGCGATATGCGACCTGTGGTCGACCGACATCTACCTCGACTCCGTGAGTCCGTTTTAAAATATCGACTTTAATGTCTAGGTGTAGTTCGCCCATTCCTTTCATTATCGTTTCTCCCGATTCTTCATCAGTTTCGACATAGAAAGAAGGGTCCTCCTGAATCATCTTAGACAGCGCGACACCTAGCTTCTCTGCAGCCGTCTTATCTCTAGGAGCAACTGCTATGGATATAACTGGATCGGGAAAGACCATCGGCTCTAGGGTGGCGGGGTTGGTGGCATCACAAAGTGTATGACCAGTCTGAGTATTCTTCATCCCAAGCAGGGCTACGATATCGCCAGCCTGCGCGCTCTCCAACTCCTCCCTGGAGTCAGCGTGCATCTCTACAATTCTTCCAATTCTCTCTGTCTTACCTGTGAAGGTGTTCAAGACATTGTCGCCCTTACTCAGTTGACCTGAATATATGCGCGTAAAAGTCAGTGCGCCGTACCTGTCGTCCATAATTTTAAAGGCCAGCGCCCTTAATGGACCTGACGAATCAACGATAGCGCTATTCCCTGTCTCATTTCCTTCTAGATCAATTTCAGGTTGTGGCTTTACTTCAGTTGGGTTGGGGAGGTAATCGACCACCGCATTTAATACGTTCTGAATGCCCTTATTTTTAAAGGCGGAGCCGCAGAATGTTGGGAAGAAAGCCAGCTCCTTAGTTCCCTTTCGGACGCATCTTTTGATGTCTTCAATCGATGGTTCATTTCCCTCAAGATACGCTTCCATAATGTCGTCGTCCTGTTCAACGACGGTCTCGATTAAGGCATCGCGATACTCGCTGGTTTTGTCTTTAAGGTCTTCGGGGACGTCGACGATCTTGTATGCCTCTGGGTCGCCTGAGTCATCCCAGATCCACGCTCTTTCTTCCAGCACATCAACGATACCAGTGAAGTTATCTTCTTCACCGATAGGCAACGTCATCACTAGTGGATTTGCTCCGAGGACATCCCTCACCTGGTCGACTACTCGGTAGAAATTTGCCCCTAGGCGATCAAGCTTGTTAACGAATATGAGTCTAGCTACTTCTGAGTCGTTGGCATAGCGCCAGTTGGTTTCGGATTGCGGTTCAACCCCGCCCGAGCCACAAAAAACGCCAACGCCACCGTCAAGAACTTTTAGAGATCGGTAAACCTCTATCGTGAAGTCGACGTGACCGGGCGTGTCGATTATGTTGAGCCTGTGGTCATTCCATGTGCAACTAGTAGCAGCCGACTGGATAGTTATACCCCTTTCCTGCTCTTGTTCCATAAAGTCAGTGGTCGCTGCACCGTCGTGCACCTCTCCGATCTTGTGGATCTTGCCAGTTAGCTTGAGAATGCGCTCAGTCGTTGTCGTCTTCCCCGCATCGACGTGAGCGAAAATTCCGATATTTCGATAAGTGTTAAGATCTTTCATTGGTTGTCTCTCTTTATCCCTGAACGTTGAGCGCAGGCTGCCCAAATAAATTCACTGCTTGCAAAAAGGCCGGTATGTTACTACTGAATCGGGTAAATCACACGTGAAAATTCGCGGGTCTCTGACACTCTCGGTCCTTATAAAACTATATCAGCGACCACAGGAGCATGATCGGACGCGGTCAAATCGCCGATTTTTTTTCGATATTCTCTATCTATGAAAACTTGCTCGACGCTATTCGATAGGTCGTGGCTTGCGAGGATAAAATCTATCCTAAGGCCCTGGTTCTTATGGAATGCTCCGGCTCTGTAATCCCACCAAGAGAACTCTTCGGTGTCCGGCTTTGATTGACGGAATATGTCAACTAAGCCGCATTGGTATAGAGCTTCTATTTTTTCTCTTTCTTGGGTCGAGTGGAACATGGTTCCATCCCCCTTCTCGCCTTTCCAAGTATCTATGCTTGCCGGGACGATATTAAAATCTCCACAGAGGATGCGGTGGGCTTGGGTTTCATTTGACAATTGTTTTGTAAGACTATCGAACCAGCGCAATTTTCCCTCTAGGTCAGCGTGTTCTAAGTTTTTCCCGTTGGGACAATACAGGTTGATAAACTCTAGCGTCTTTTTGGTACTGGTTCTCACTAGCGCGGATATATAACGGGCACCGGCTTCTTCTTGCCCAGAGAGGGAATTGCCTGTTTCTTCGATATCAATTTCTTGTTTGCATAAGATCGCTACCCCATTCCAGCTCTTTTGCCCGTTTACGAGGCTCTTATAGCCGAGCTCCTCAAAATGGCCGTGAGGAAATAGGTCGGTAGGGGTCTTCAATTCTTGGAATGCTAACAAATCAGGATCACGAGCAGTTATCCATTCGTCCACATAATCTATTCTGGCGCGCAAGCCATTAATGTTCCAAGTAGCGATCCTCATAACGCATTACCTCCTGTAATTATCTGGTGCGACGAGATCCTTGGATTTTCCAAGGTATGCTCCACTGGGAGTTTTTCTCCATTTCCAGTTCGAACACTTCTTCAAAATACTTTGGATTTTCCAAAAGGTTTTTTTTCTCGGCGTCGACTAGCTCTCCTTTGTTTAAAAGATAAAGTTCATCGCAAAAATTTGCTGCCAGAGTGAGGTCGTGCAGAACGACGAAAACAAGCGCGCCGCGAGATGCATAATCTCTTAGCGCGCTCATCGCCTGTAATTGGAATTTTGGATCTAGATTGTTATTTGGCTCATCAGCCAAAACTATATTTGCATTAGTTACGAAAAGTCTCGAAAGATGTACCCGCATTTGCTCGCCGCTTGAAAGGGTGTTCACGGGCCTTTCCTTGAGATGATCCAGCCCAAGTTTGGTTAGTTCGGACATAACGAGCTCGACTGCTTGTTCGTCAATCGGTTTGACACCTGTGGAGTGAGGATATCTGCCTAGAGAAACAGTCTCCATCACAGATATGGGCCAGGCCATATAAAGGTTAGCAGGTAAATAGCTAATTAGTCGGGCCCTTTCTTTCAGCGCGATATCAGAAATATCAACCCCGTCGATCATAATCCTACCCGATTCAGGCGGCTCGAGTCCTGCTAAGCAACGTAATAGGGAGGATTTTCCCGACCCATTGGGTCCGATTACTCCCAAAACTTTTCCTGACTCAGCCCTAAAAGAAACATCGTCTAGAATTAACTGTTTTTTATTTCCTAAAAGAGAAATTTTTTCGCAATGGATTTGATGAGTTTTTTCTGAGAGGCGATTGCTCACATGTCTTCTCTATAGAAACCCCGACCTAGTTCAGAGCGGAATATCAAATATATAAAAACGGGAGTACCAATTAATGCAGTCAACACCCCGACTTTGAGCTCTGCACTAAATATTGGTAGCGTGCGAACGACAAGGTCTGATATCAAAAGAAGGATTCCACCGCCAAGAGCGCTAACAGGCATCAATCTGGAGGGGTCGTGCCCCACGAATGGCCGTAGGAGATGAGGAACTATTAGTCCAATAAAGCCAATTACGCCTACGACCGAGACAGCGGCTCCAACGGCTAAGGAGCTTCCGCATATTACTTTAAGACGTAGTCGGTTGATTTCCACACCAAGGCTCTGTGCGGTTTCTTCCCCGAGCCCTAAAACTTTCAGTTGTCGCGCTGAACTACCAAGTAATAACCAGCCTAAAACCATG
>CAJXCK010000124.1 GCA_913051785.1 uncultured Gammaproteobacteria bacterium | reverse complement strand
GAGCAATTGAGGTCGTAATAGTCTTGTCTCTCCTGCCGTAAAGTGAGGGTTGACGGCCATTTAGATTAAGGGGTTTCTTTGAGATTCGAAAGGTTCTCGATTGCACTGCTATTTTTACTCGGCGGGATTTTTTGTGGATCATCCGAGTTGATTGCTGAAGATAAGCCCTCCCTTGAGGCTAAGAGACTTTTCACGCCTCCACAGATTGATGGAGATGTTCTGGCAGACTCGGCTTGGGATGTTGCGGATAAAGCGTCGGGTTTCACGCAACAGAGGCCTTATAATGGTCAAGCTGCCTCACAAAAAACCGAGGTCTATGTTGGTTACACGAAGGACACACTTTATGTTGGTGTGATTTGTTTCGATTCAGATCCTGACTCGTTAATTGTTTCTGACAGTGGCCGAGATTCGAGTCTTTCTGACGTTGACAGTTTCACGGTAATTTTCGATTCGTTTTTGGATCGTCAAAATGGGTTGATGTTCGGTACGACCCCTACTTCTATCGAATACGATGGCCAGATCATGAAAGAAGGGTCTGGTCGGTTTGGTTCTGGCGGCGGCGCAGTGAATATGAATTGGGATGTAGCCTGGACCGTAAAATCTCAAATCGGAGACTACGGTTGGAGCGCGGAATTTGCGATTCCGTTTCGTTCGCTAAGGTATGGTCCTGGAGAGCTTCAAGACTGGGGTCTTAATTTTCAGAGAAATATAGCGAGAAATGATGAGACGTCTTTTTGGGTGCCATTGGAGAGACAATATAATTTGTATCGAGTCTCAGAAGCCGGCACGCTGAAGGGGTTGCGTCCACCTAATCAAAAGAGCTTGAAGCTAACCCCTTACGCTCTTGGATTGGGTAGCAAAGGTGGCGTAGCTGGTAATGAAACGATCACTGAAGGTGAGTTCGGATTTGACGCTAAGTATTTAGTCACGCCAAGTCTTACCCTAGATGCGACTTACAACACTGACTTCGCGCAAGTCGAAGCGGACGAAGTTCAGGTCAATTTAGATCGTTTTAGTATTTTTCTGCCTGAGAAGAGACCGTTTTTCTTAGAAAACGCCGGACTATTCTCGGTCGGTGCTCCACGAGAGATCGAGCTATTCTTTAGTCGGCGCATCGGAATTGGCTTGGGGGGCGCGCAACAACCGATTGCCGGAGGACTTCGACTCTCGGGCAAAGTAGCAGGGTCAACGAATATCGGTCTGCTTCATATGCAAACGGAAGAAATTAACGAGCTCAGCTCAAATCGTTATTCGGTTGCCAGAGTTAATTGGGAGTTGGAAAACAGATCATCGCTGGGCAGTCTCCTTGTCTCTAGGGATGGTGATGGAAAGGATAATTTTAATCGCACCTACGCTGTTGATGGGCGGTGGGGTATTGGTAATGACAATACGTTCTCAGGTTTTCTGGCGAAAACAGACTCGCCAGATTTTGATACTGATGATTATGCTGGACGGCTTCGATTTAATAGAAACACACAGTCACTCACCCAATCTTATGGCTACACCAAAGTGGGAGGAAATTTTAATCCTGAAGTAGGATTTCTCTCCCGACGCAACTACGAAAAAGTAGACGCAATGCTCTTTCATCGTCGACGACCAGAAGATTATTTTGGAATCTTCGAAATCCGCCCACACACGTACTATCGAGCCTTTTTTGATGAGACTGGGTACTACCAATCGGGGTTTTGGCATATTGATAACCATATTGAGTGGCACAACGGTTGGGAGATTCATACTGGGATTAATTTCACGCATGAAGGCGTCAAGAATGCGTTTCAAATAAATCCTGGCACCTATGTCCCACCAGGTGATTACGATCACAAAGAATCCCAGCTCGTTTTGATGACCGATAATCGAAAGTCTCTGTACTTTGAATGGAAGAGTTATATCGGAGGATTTTATGGCGGTGATCGACGGTCTTTGGAGACCAAGGCCAATTATCGACTTGGTGATGCGTTCACAGCCGCATTAACCTGGAGCCACAACAACATAGATATGACTCCTTTCGCAGATAATGATGGGCTTTCGGCGAGTAGAGGAGATTTCAAAGTAAACGTCGCTCGTCTTCGTATGTCCTATTCGATCACGCCAAAGATGCAAATTCAGATGCTAGTGCAAAGTGATGATCGAAAAGATCTTCTTGCTACTAATTTTCGTTTCTCATGGCTTCAGGATGCGAATTCTGGGCTCTACATCGTTTATAACGAAGTGGACGATTTAAATATTATCGGTCCGATGGAGAAACGCAGAGAGTTTGCTCTGAAGTACTCCAGAATATTCGACGTGTTGCGTTAAGCCAGCTATTCCTCGAAGCAGACTATAATTCCAGCGTTTGCAACGACAATAGGATCCAGTCCATTTTCCGAGTCAATATCCAAACCGCCTTTAGAGGGCTCGACTGTCACACTGCCGTAAGGGATTTCAGATGCTATCCGTTCGACATCGAGCTTCTCAGGTTCAGAAACGGCCACCTTCACGGTAATTTTCATATCTTCACGAGATTTACCAAGTGCTTTAAAAAAGTTCAGGGACGAGTGTCGTAAGGCATCAGATACCGCTCGACAGGCGGCCTTGGTGTAGTCCCGTCCGTGAACGTCTACGCCCATTCCCATTTCGGTTAAATATCTCGTTAGTGCCATAGAATCAGATCTCAAAAACTTGAGAAAAGCATAGACTAAAATATTATTCCCCGTCGGGTATTTTTCGGTTAAATTTCCTTCGATTTAGGATCCATTAGATTTGGGAGAATCATGTCTAGAGATTTGATCGTTTTAGATGGTGGCTTAGGCGGAGAGCTTATCCGGCGTGGCTGGCCCAGCGGAGGTCTGTGGTCAGCAAAAGCCTTAGTTGAGCAACCTGAAATAATCAGGAGTGTTCACGATGATTATATTAGCGCTGGGGCTAGAGTTATCATTACTAATACCTATTCTACGATACCAAGCTACTTGGACAAATCCGGTATGGGCGAGTCCTATTTGGAATTAACCGAAAAGGCGGGCCGTATCGCGCGAGCGGCTGCCGACGAATCAGAATTTGAGGTAAAAGTAGCAGCTTCTATTCCTCCGCTTAGTGAAAGCTACAGACCGGATTTGGTGCCAGAAGAAAGTCTCGCCCGGCCAATATACGAGGCAATGGCGGATTGCCTCGCTCCTTTTGCCGATGTTTACCTTTGTGAGACGATGTCTTCGATACAAGAATCGAAAAATGCAGTAACTGCTATTCGTTGCGCCAATCAGAGCATACCGATTTGGGTTGCTTGGACGTTAAGCGACGACCCGGGGGCAGGATTGCGAAGTGGCGAGAGCATCACCGACGCAGTTGCTGCGCTACCTAAAGATGAAATCGAGGCTTTCTTATTTAATTGCACCGATCCTGAAGCCATTACTCAGGCTATCAAGGAGCTTTCGACCATAACAGAAAAGCCATATGGCGCTTATCCGAACCAATTCCATGTTCCGCAGGGTTGGACTTTGGACAACGAAATTGAGGTTGAACCTCGAGCAATGACGCCTGAAGAATTCAAGGGTTACGCGAATCGATGGAGACAGGACGGCGCTTCAATCATCGGAGGTTGTTGTGGTGTGGGCCCAGAATATATTGCTGCCCTGGTAAGTTAAGACCTGTCCTGTGGGCATTCCGGTCATCATTGACACCGACATCGGAACAGATGTCGATGACATGTGGGCTCTGGCGTTTGCCCTTCGTTGTCCTGAGTTGGACGTACGACTCATCACGACTTGCACTGGGGACGTTGAGTATAGAGCTGCACTAGTTGCGAAATTGCTGGAGGTGGCAGGCCGCACTGATATACCAATTGGTATAGGTCTCCCCTTGGATGCCGCGCCTAAGCCACAAGAAGCTTGGATAGACGACTATCAATTCGATCGTTATCCAGGCGTGGTCCTAAAGGATGGTGTCGGTGCGATATGCGACACAGTAAATCAATCAGAAAATCCCGTGACGTTGATTGCGATTGGTCCGCTCCCTAATGTAGCGGCGGCGTTGCAAAGATCGCCATCCATTATGGAGAATTCTAAATTTATTGGGATGCATGGAAGTCTGCGCATTGGTTATCTCGGCGCACCTAAACCCATGAAAGAATACAACGTCAAGCAGCATGCGCTGTCCTGCAAAAGTGTTTTTGAGGCCGGTTGGGAAAAGGAGATAACGCCTCTAGATACTTGTGGGAATATCATTCTCTCGGGAGATAACTTTCAGCGTGTTCGTAACTCAACGGATGAACTGGTGAAAGCCGTCATAGAAAACCACTTGATTTGGTACGAGGCTGTTGCCAGTTCACCAGTCGTAGGGCCATTCATCAAAAAGATGGACCCTCAGGTCCAGTCATCCATACTTTATGATTGCGTGGCTATTTATATGGCGTTCTCTAGTGATGGACTAGTCTACGAAAAACTACCGATTACGATTACGGAGGACGGAAAGACCGTGATTGACGATAATGGCTTCGTGGTAAATTGTGCAACGAGTTGGAGTGACGTTGAGGCTTTTTATAGTTTCTTGAGTGCGCGTTTAACATAAAAGCACGTCGCAAGAGCAAAAGGGGAGGTTTGCAGAGTGAAAAATACACAAGTTCTCATTGATAGTTTGCCAACGAATAAATTGGAAGCGACAAACTATCGAATAAACGAAGCAGAGCTAGAAGGTCTAGCAGACAAAGAGATCAGGGTGAGAACCATCGCCTTCGCGATTACCGCGGGAACGCGAGCTGGTTTGCAAGGCAGTGCCAGCTATGCTGGCGCTCCAACGGCGGGAAGAGTCATGAACGCGACTGGGGTGGGAGAGGTTGTAGAGAGTAACGATATGCGTTTATCTGTTGGCGATCGGGTCTTGGGTCCTCTTGGGTGGCAGTCTTATTCAGACCACCGCGCAGAAACATTGAACAAGATTGATTCAAAACGCAACCCTGAAGATTACTTAGGACCTTTGGGTGTTAACGGGTTAACCGCCTACTTTGGCTT
Organism: uncultured Gammaproteobacteria bacterium; assembly: GCA_913051785.1. Lineage (GTDB taxonomy): Bacteria > Pseudomonadota > Gammaproteobacteria > Pseudomonadales > Azotimanducaceae > UBA4421. The sequence goes on along the minus strand of CAJXCK010000124.1, from coordinate 348 downwards.
GTTATCCGTAGCCCGCCCCAAAGCAGGGGAGCTAGTCATGGTATCTGCGGCCGCTGGTTCGGTAGGTCACCTAGTAGGTCAGATGGCTAGGATAAAGGAGTGTCAAGTCGTAGGAGTTATGGGAAGTGACTCGAAAGGAGAGGTCCTAAAAAATCAGTTGGGATTCCATACCGTGGTGAACTACAAGGATCCCAACTACCGTCAATCGCTGAAAGAGGCTACCGAAACCGGTGTGGATGTTTATTTTGATAATACGGGTGGGATGATTCTCGGATCTGCGCTTTTCAGAATGAATGTGGGCGGAAGAATTGCCTGCTGCGGGGTGGTATCGCAATATGACACGAATTC
>CAJXCK010000123.1 GCA_913051785.1 uncultured Gammaproteobacteria bacterium | reverse complement strand
ATGGGATACGTTATCGAGTATCTGCTGGTCCCTTTACAACAAAAAATGAGGCCCAGGCGGCGCTTGGGCGAATAAAAGAAGAGGGATTTGGGGGAGCTTGGGTTTGGCAGTTGAAAGAATATGTGGGCAGAGACGCCTCTTCCTCGCTATTGAATTCATCGGAAGAATACGTTGGTCTCGCGGATATGATTTTCGATAATCTTCCTGAAACCTCAACAAAACCGGCTAACTCTGAAATTCCAGGCGTTAGTATCTCTGTAAAATCAATGGAGGTTCCTAAGGCTCCCCCAGGTTATCAACTCAACAAGTTAAGGCGGGATAACTAGCTTTATCTAGAGCAAGGTCTCCAGAGTCGAAAAGTGAAAAGTTATCGCACAGCGACACAGTGGGGTGTCTACGATGTTTGCGTTGAGAACGGAGAACTAACTTCCGTTTCTGGAATAAAGGAAGACCCCGATCCCTCCAAATTCTCAAGCAGTCTTTTGGATGGAGTCCACCATCCAACCAGAATAAAGAGGCCGGCAGTCAGAAAAGGCTGGCTCGAGGACAAGGTTAGTCGAGCAAGACATCTGAGAGGTGTGGACGATTTTGTTGAGGTGCCCTGGGACGAGCTGATCGAGCTAGCAGCTGACGAGCTAACTCGTGTTAAAGCTCAACACGGAAATCGCTGTATATTCGGCGGCTCTTATGGTTGGGCAAGTGCGGGTAGGTTTCATCATGCCCAATCGCAACTTCACCGGTTTATCAATTTTTTTGGCGGGTGCACGCGGGCTATGAATAGCTACAGTACGGCGGCCGCCCAAGTCATACTCCCTCATGTCGTTGCTCCTTGGGAGGAGGTGGAACTTGAGCAGCCTAGTTGGCAGGAGCTTCGAGATGAAACTGAATTATTCGTTGCGTTTGGAGGTATCCCACTTCGAAACACGCAAGTCGCCTACGGTGGTATCACCGAACACAATAGCTCCGAAAAAGTAGAGTCGCTTCTGCAGAACGGCGTTGAGTTTATAAATGTGAGCCCAAATGTGGCGGACCTCCCCCAAGTTAACACCAATCAACATATTCTTCTGCGACCGAATACTGACGTTGCATTCATGCTCGGGGTCGCGTACATCCTAGAGGTCGAGGAACTGCTGGACCGGCGATTTCTCTCCACTCACTGCAAGGGATATAAAACCTTTGCGCGATATCTTCTCGGGAAAGATGATGGGATTCCGAAGTCACCTGAATGGGCATCTGCAATCACGGATACAGTAGCCGACGAAATCGTATCCCTGGCACGGAAAATGGCTTCTAAGAGAACGTTTGTTTCGGGTGCCTGGTCGCTGCAGCGTGCTCACCATGGTGAACAGCCATTTTGGATGATTGTTGTTCTGTCCTCTATGCTCGGTGGAATAGGTCTTAAGGGACAAGGTTTCGGATTCGGTTATGGTGCCGAAGGTTTTATCGGAAGCGATTACCTTCGTTTTCCTTGGGCGACCTTACCGAAAGGTCGCAATCCTGAAGGCTTTGCCATTCCCGTTGCACGAATCGCAGATATGCTTTTAAACCCTGGGGATCATGTCGAATATGATGGTGATGCGATTGAGTATCCTGATATTAAGTTGATTTATTGGGCTGGAGGAAATCCATTTCATCATCATCAGGATCTAAATCGGTTGGTTTCAGCATGGCGAAGGCCGGACACAGTTATCGTCAATGAGCCGTGGTGGAGCCCGATAGCCAAATGGGCGGATATCGTTTTCCCTGCGACGACCAGTCTGGAGCGACAAGATATTTGTGCCTCGAGTCACGATAATTACGCTCATTTTATGGAGCGGGCTCTTAAACCACATCATGAATCTAAGAGCGACCATGAGATATTCACTTTGCTGGCAAGTAAGCTGGGTTTTGGGGAGCGCTTCACTGAAAATAAAAGTGAACTGGAATGGCTAGAGTCGATTTGGCAGAGGTCTAGTTCGACGGCGAAATCTTTAGGTTTTGAATTACCTAGTTTTGATGATTTCTGCTTGGCTGGAAGCTATAGATTGCCTGATCGAGATAGAAAGGGTGTCTGGTTGTCTGACTTCAGAACGGATCCTATGAAGAATCCACTGAAAACGCCGTCAGGACTAATCGAGATTTATTCGGACAAAATAGCGGGCTTTTCATATCGTGAATGCCCTGGTCATCCGGTTTGGCTTCCGCCAATAGAATGGCTGGGAGCCGAGCTCGCTAATACTTATCCTCTTCACTTACTCTCCTGTCAGCCGGCTACAAGGCTTCACTCGCAGTACGACCAAGCCCAATATAGTCAAGATCGTAAAGTGCAGGGGTGCGAAGTGCTTTTCATCAATCCAAAAACAGCAATTTCTAGGGGTATAGGTGACGGCGATATGGTGAAAGTATTTAACGCACGCGGAGCCTGTCTGGCGGGAGCAAGATATCAAGAGGGGCTAAGGCGAGATGTCGTCGTTTTACCTACCGGATCCTGGTTCAATCCCGCCTTCGGCGAAGAGCATAGTCTGGAGTTAAACGGGAATCCCAATGCACTGACGATTGACATTGGGACCTCAGAGCTTGCCCAGGGTCCAAGTGCGCAAACCTGCCTGGTGGAAATTGAAAAGGCGGACGAAAAGGAGAAAAGGATATGAACAAAAGAGTGGGGGCGAGTTAACAAGGAAGATAGAAACCCCTGGCAGACGCGCATCTGGCGAGTCATAGGCGGTAAGGTGCTTTAGTTTAAGAGACAATGTTTGTCAGGTGAGTTAATCTCTGCTCGGTCACAATGGCTCCGTAGTTCAATGGATAGAACGGCCGCCTCCTAAGCGGCAGATACAGGTTCGACTCCTGTCGGGGCTACCACGAAGTAGGTTCAGTGGTCTAAGAATGCACTCAAAGGTCAGTGTAGAGCTGGTTCTAAAACTCAGCCGGTGCAATTCCTAGAGTATAATCTTCGGAGTAATAATCTTTTCTCCAGTCTGACTACTACAATTTGAGCAGAAAAATGGTTAGTTAATATCAGCGCCCGTTTTCCTGACCAGACGTCCTGGCAGGGAATCTGTTTCCTCACCCTCAATATAGGTTGGCTCTCCATTAACTATCGTCATTAGATAACCGTCCGCGCGTTGTTGTAGTCTTGCGCCACCGGCTGGTAAATCGTTGACTATTTCCGGCAGCCTCACTGACAGATTCTCAAAGTCGATGATGTTTACGTCTGCTTTCATGCCTGGTTCTAGGGTGCCTCGATCAGTTAAATCGACTGCGCGAGCGGTATCTCTTGACTGACATTTTATGAGTGTTGGTAGGTCGATCTTCTCTCCGCGAACGCGGTCTCTGCCCCAGTGGGTGATAAGTGAAGTAATAAAGCTGGCATCACAGATAGTACCGACATGAGCGCCACCATCGCCAAGGCCCATGACTGTGTCTTTATGTAAAATCATGTCACGGCAGCAATCAAGGTTATTTTGAGCGTAGTTGGCGAACGGGGTATATAGCAGTGACCGGCCATTATTTTGCAATAGAACGTCATATATGTACGACCATGGGTCAAGTCCTCGAGCTATAGCTTGAGCATTCAGTGAGTCTTCGGGATTAGGCTCATAGTTTGGCGGATCAGTCATCAGCCAAATTTTGCGTCCCTCGTCCATCAGTCGAAACATTGTCCCAAAGCCTTTACCCGTGGGTTCGGCTAATATCCGCGCTTTACGCCCAGGATCAGCCAAAGCTAAAACTCTTTCATCTAGAGGGAGATGAGACACCTCTGTGAAAGAAGGTCTCGTTGTGAAAGGCGATAGAGTTGTCGTTAATCCCAGTAAGATGCCTATAGGTCTCGGGGCCACTTGTCCCCTCATTTCGTAACCCGCGTCATTAGCATATTCGATTTTGTTCAATATCTTGCGCCAACCGTGATCACTTATACCTTGAGCTAAAGAGATGGACATGGGTCTGCCCGCGGAGCCGACCATCGATTTAAGTAGTTCAAACTCTGTATCGAGGTCTTCGAAATCTGAGATCATCTCCATGACGCCATATCCTATGGTGTGTAAAGCGTTGGCCATACCTACTAATTCATCGTGCTCCGCCTGGAGGGTTGGCGTTGGTTCTCCTTTAGAACTGCGGTGATTGAGTGTTCTGGAACTAGTGAACCCTAGTGCCCCAGCGCGAATGGCCTCTTCGGTCAGACGGCGCATTTCAATTATATCCTCAGTGGTAGCTGGCTCCCGATCTGCTCCGCGTTGTCCCATCACATAGACACGTAATGCGGCGTGGGGCAGTTGTGCACAAATGTCCATGTCGAATTGGCGTTTTGATAAATAGTCTAGGTAGTCTGGGAAAGACTCCCACTCCCAGCTGAGGCCTTCGCTGAGAGCCACACCTGGTATGTCCTCGACTCCTTCCATGAGTTCGATGAGCAGATCGTGGTCAGTAGGACGTACTGGTGCAAAACCCACTCCGCAATTACCCATTACCACGGAGGTAACGCCGTGGTGACTAGATGGAGACATACGATTCGACCATGTTGCCTGCCCATCATAGTGTGTATGGATATCGACAAATCCCGGCGTTACTAATGCTCCGTCTGCATTTACTTCTCTGTCGCCGTGGCCAGAGACCCTGCCGGTCGCCGCTATTTTTCCGTTTTTTATCGCAACATCAGCCGTTAAAGGTTGTTGGCCGGTGCCATCAATGACTGAGCCAGATCGTATTACCAAATCATACTGCGACATCTTTTAAACCCCCTGTACTCGCACAATCTCCAAAAAGAGAGATTGATTTTTTGTGTAATGTTGATGTTCTAGCACAGAAGGAATCTCGATAAAACAGCCACTGATCCGAGGTTGAGACAAGCCTTTGATATGACTGATGCTGCCTCGCTTGAGGAAAAGCTGATCTTTCAGAGGATTATCAAAGATGAAGCGTCCAAGATATTTGTCTTAATTAGTGAATCAGAACTCATGTGCCCCACAGAGCTGTGCGACAGCAGAGACAAAATGCGACATCGATATGATCAGAAATGAGAACATGGTTCCAAAGCTACTGTCTTTGTCCCGGTTTCAAGATTTTTAGAGTAGTTGACCTCATTTGCCGCATACGGAAAACTCAAATGAGACTTATAAACAACAGGAGGAAAGATGACGATTGAAGTGATTGTTCCGGAATCTGCTCGAAAAACCTATACCGACTGGCGTTTTGCGCCTGCGGTTCGACACCAGGATCTTATTTTCTTCTCCGGCGTTGTCGGTCAAGGCGAATCCGCTGAAGAGGAGTTCCGCAGCGCTTGGGCCTCATTAGAGGTTACCCTTGCTGAAGCTGGGATTGGTTACGAAGACATCATTGATACAACTCTATACATA
>CAJXCK010000122.1 GCA_913051785.1 uncultured Gammaproteobacteria bacterium | reverse complement strand
TCTAGAGGCCTAGGACTCCGGGTTTTCATCCCGGCAACAGGGGTTCGACTCCCCTAGGGGACGCCATTCTCTCTAGTTATAAGTCTAGGACATTCGATTCCTTATAGAGAACCGTAGCCTGAGTCTCGATGAGGGAAGTCGGCCTGGGACCAAAAAAGGGTAAGGCTTTAAATCCGGAACTCTTAAACTCGAGAATCTTTACGGCTATTTCCTCTCGATGTGAATCGTCCACGATCATTACACCTCTCTCGGTGAGCGAGTTCTTAGCAGCTTCCATGCAGGCGCTGCGATCGAGTCCATCAATCAGGATTAGATCGAATTTTGAAAACCTGGAGGGAGCTTCTATATAACTTTCGCCTTTGTTTTGGGCTTCCAAAACTACATTTTCCGGCATCGCCGTTTTTAGCGTTGCGACCCAGGCCTCTACATGTTCAATGCTTACAACGGTCTCGACGCGATGAGCGAAATAGAGGGTTGAATAGCCTGCACCATACTCGAAAACTCTCATTTCGCTGGTTACTCTCTCGTCCAGAATCCGAATTAAACTGTATGGCAGCCAAGGGAGAGGATTGCCAGCAAAGTCAACTGGCCTATTTTCTCTGAATGACCGAAGCAAACCGCTGCTCTTAACAAAGGATTGGGGGTGAGTGCCAAGTCGTAAAAATCTGAACAAGGCGCGCATTGCCGATCTTTTTTTCCCTGGGAGTGTTATTTTATTGGTATTAGTCATTTGGTTCGCTTACATATTTCTGGCTTCTAAGCTCGACATTGAATGGGGTCGGTAGAATCGTAGCGCTGTTTTCTTCAATTTGCTTTATTTTGGACAGATTACAAAGGAAACGTAAACTGAGGTATGTTGGTGAAGCAGTCGTTTTATCTGAATGAGGGACACAGATGAAAGGTGATCAATCGAAAGCCGAATTTGACGCGGTTATAGTCGGAGCGGGGTTTTCTGGCATGTATATGCTTTATAAACTCAGGAAAGAGGGATTCTCGGTAAAAGTACTAGAGACCGGTGATGATGTAGGTGGTACATGGTATTGGAATAGATACCCGGGCGCGCGGTGTGATGTCCCGAGTATGGAATACTCCTTCAGTTTTTCCGAGAAATTGCAAAGAGAATGGGCGTGGTCAGAAGTCATGGCTGGTCAACCTGAAATATTAGGCTATGCCAACCACATAGCGGACAGATTCGACCTACGTAGAGATATTCAGTTCAATACCAAAGTAACCACTGCGCGCTTTGAGGAGAAACTGGGGGTTTGGACTGTATCGACGGAAAGTGGTGAAGATTTCACTGGCAGGTTTTGCGTCATGGCAACAGGTTGTCTCTCCGTGCCCAATACGCCGGTAATCGAGGGCGCTGACAAGTTTAGTGGGGATATCTTTCACACGGGGTTCTGGCCTAAGGAAGGGGTAGACTTTTCAAAAAGAAGAGTCGGGATAATCGGCACAGGCTCTTCTGGGATTCAAGCCATTCCAGTGATAGCTGAGACCGTCGAGCATTTGACGGTCTTTCAGCGGACCCCGAATTATACGATGCCTGCATACAATAAACCTCTTACAGAGGAGTTCCGGCAGAAAGCGATATCAAATTATCCAGAAATTAGGAGAGAGCAGCGCGAATCGATAGCAGGTATTGTGGGCTACGGGTTTGGGTTTGGGGGAGCTGAGAATATCGAACCAGAGGATCAAATCCTTAAGACGACGGCCGAGGAAAGAGAAAAACTGGTGGAAGCAGAAGGTTTTGCCGCGATTCGCAGATACCTAGACGTTCAAATAGATCCGGAAGCCAATGAGCTAGCCTGTGAGATGTATCGATCGCAGGTATCAAGGGTCATAGAAGATCAGCAAGTGGCAGAAAAGTTAATGCCAAAGGGTTATCCAATAGGGTGTAAACGCCCTGTAATCGATACGAATTACTATGAGACCTATAATAAAAAAAATGTGACCTTGGTAGATCTGCGTCAGGGCGGAATTGAAGAGATAGCAGCTAACGGAATTCAGACCGCACAGGGGTTTTATGAATTTGATACCCTGATTTATGCGACTGGGTTTGATGCGATGACAGGAGCCTTAGAGCGCATCAACATTGAAGGGAGGTCGGGCTTTAAGCTGAAGGACTATTGGGCTGCTGGGCCGAGAACCTATCTGGGGCTTCAGATTAGTGGGTTCCCTAACTTCTTCACGATTACTGGCCCGGGATCCCCTTCAGTGCTGAGCAATATGCTTGTATCAATTGAACAACATGTCGACTGGCTCGCGGAGCTTATTAGCTATATGACGAAACATCAGTACAGTACAATTGAGACTTCTTCAGCAGTTGAAGACGAATGGATAGCTCATGTGAATGAAGTTGCTCAAGGGACGATGTTTACTGCGAAAAGTTGTAACTCCTGGTACCTCGGAGCCAATATTCCCGGCAAACCCAGGATCTTCATGCCATATGTTGGTGGGGTTGGAGAGTATAGAAAGAAATGTGACGAGGTCGCTGCCGCCGGATACGAGGGTTTCTCGCTAAGGTCTTAACCGTTAGTGTCTGGCAAAAATGCCAGGTCGACTCTGAGACAGTAAGTTAGTTTTTCTGATAATCGATATAAGGTTTTTTATTGCGCCCTAAGTACATCTATCTGATGGCCACTTCCTTTTGGTACATGTCTTGGGGCATACAATCGGTAGTTTTCGCTTGGCTCGTAACAATGGTAATGAGAGAGCCTGCGGAGAGAGTTGGAACTGCCCAAATGGCACTGTTATTGCCCGGGACCTTGCTGATATTAATTGCTGGGGCGACCGCAGATCGAGTAGGTCTTCTAAAACAAGCTATTGCGGCTCAGCTTTTAGCTGCAATATTTCCTTGTCTTTTAGCGTTAGCGTTGTTTTTTGGTATGCAAAGTTTTGGGCTGATGATCGTCTATGCTTTATTTATGGGCTGTTTTTCAGCTTTCCTGACCCCTGCGAGAGACGGTTTGCTCTCATATGTGGCAGACGGAGATGTCCAGAAAACAATAATGCAGGCGACACTGTGTCAATTTGGCTTCCAGATAATCGGCTATTCTTTAGCGGGTTTTGCAGATCGGTTAGGGGCTGAAACTGTGCTAGTCGCGCAAGGCCTCCTCCTTTTACTCGGCGTAGCAGCGTATTCTCAGCTTAAAATAGGCACAAAGCATTCGAGAGACATCTCTCGAGATGACGAGAGCAAGGGTATGCTGTTTAGTGTTAGGGAGGGAGCAAGAACGGTAATCCGAAATCCGTTAATGCGAATTATTGTTGTTCAAAATATCGCGATGGGTTGCTTTTTTATGGGTGCATTTATCGTCTGTTTTCCTCTAGTAATAAGAGAGGTTTACGATGGCTCCTCTTCAGACCTGGCATTGATGAGTGCCTTTAATTCTCTTGGTTTGGTTGTAACGATCCTGGTGCTCCTGCGAGTGGGGTTTGTTGCTAGAGCCGGAAAGGCACTTATAGTCGCTCAAATTTTTGGGTCTTTGGTCTTGCTCCTTGCTGGATGGGTGGAGGATTTGACACTCTTTATTTTTCTTGTCTTTGTATGGGGTATCTGTGGTGGCACATCGATGCCAATGTCTAGAACGTTAATGCAACAATTGGCTCCACCAGAACAGGTTGCCAGGGTGATGAGTTTCTACGCCTTTTCTTTTATGGGGGCAGGACCGATAGGAGCTTTGTTCTGCGGGTATATGTCACAGTACATAGGTCCACAGGCTACGATTATGCTTTGCGCGGTAATGATGTTTTTGATTGTCTTGTTGTTGACTGCACTGAGTCCCCTTTGGGCCAGCAAACTAGAGAAGCATTCAGAACCATTGGTGGCGTCGTAGCCTCTTTTGCCTATGGACTGTATGACTTGAATAGGCGCCATTTTTTGTATCTTAGCTCACTGCTGACAACTGGAATCTTATCTGGTTGTGGGCCGGTCAGTTCGAACCATATTGTCAGGACTTCTTCCGGAGAAGTTCGCGGTCAGTCAAGGAATGACTGTTATGAGTTCCTCGGGCTTCCCTTTGCGGAGGCGCCTTTTGGGCCAAACAGATTCCTGCCTCCCATTAAACGAAAAAGCTGGGCAGGTGTCTTTGATGCCAGCAGTTACGGTCAATGTTGTCCCCAAGTGAAAATAGATCAATCTGAGGTCGGCGCTATTGGTCCCGATTGTTTAAATCTAAATATTTGGACTCCGGATCTAGGATCTTCAAATCTACCTGTCTTGTTTTGGGTGCATGGTGGTGATCATGGCACTGGCTCCGGATCCCTGCCGCTATACAACGGTAAGAGTTTTGCCGATGAGGGGTCGGTTTTGGTGACTGCCAACCGTCGATTAGGCGCAGAGGGATTTTTGTTTCTTGATGAGCTGTTTGGGGGTGGGGAACCCCGAGAAAATTTTGCGATTCTTGACCTGATTTGTGCCCTAGAGTGGGTCCATGAAAATATCGGTAGTTTTGGTGGGGATCCGAACAACTTAACCTTATTTGGCCACGGGGAGGGCGGAGCCTTGATACAGGCGATGACAAGTGCCCCTGCATCAAAGGGCCTCTTTCGTAGAGTAATCGTTCAGAGTTCACCTCAGTTCGCTTGTCGGAGAAAGTCGGCTTCAAAAACTGCGCGATTTGTCATCGATCGTTTAGGTATTCCCAAGAACGACTTTGAGGCTTTACAAAAAGTTGATCCAATCGCATTGACGAATCTCTATCCGGAAGTTCAGTCGGAGGAGGGGGAGTTGGATAGACCCTATCGCCCTGTGATTTCCGAGAGTATGCCGATTCACCCAGCAGACGCTGGGCACGCTGGATTGGGGCACGATCACGATTTGTTAATTGGATCTTCTGCGGAAGAGGCTTCGATCTTCGCGCGTCTCTCAGATCTGGACGAAAAAAGTGTCTTTTATCGTCGAGCTGATCGAATTATTCGGTTGGCGGGTACTAGTTGGGACGCGCTTCGAAAGGTTTACGGCGAATTAGACGTATCACTAACAACTAGAGAAATAGATCTTTTAATCATGGGGGACTGTTGGTTTCGGGTTCCCGCATTGAGAATTGCGGAGGGTCATTCGATTAAGAGCCCTGGGAAAACCTATGTTTATCACTTTAACTGGGATTCCAGCTTGTTAGGCGCCACGCATGGACTCGATTTAATGATGTTTGGGAATGGCAACCCTTTATCCGAAATCTCAGGCTCGGCTTTTTCGGAGAACATCTCATCACTCCTAAGGAAAATGGTAGTGAGCTTTGCGAGGCATGGTGAGCCAGATCTCGCCGATATGGGATGGCGAGAGTTTGATAGCCCGAATAGATTGACCGCGGAAATAAGCGAGAGTTCTGATCTATTAGTCGATCCTTTCAATAAGCAACGAATTTTACTGGGTCGAGTGATGACGGATAGCTGGCAAGTTTTAGGCCTATAAAAAAGGGAGCCCTTAGGCTCCCTTCGCTCATATGAGCTGCTCGTAGTTTGGGATCAACTACGCGAGATGACCCTCACAACTTGCAATAGATACCACTGATCACCTCCTTAGCGTTATTAATAATAGTTCCATTATGTCTCAGAGGAGAACGAAAGCAAGAGGGGTTTGAAGTCAAGGGGATATCCCTGCGAGTAGCGGATATTTAAGTTTTACAGAACAATTAGGTGCGTTATGCTTTGCTTTCAGGCCGATCAAGCGGGAATAGCTCAGTTGGTAGAGCACAACCTTGCCAAGGTTGGGGTCGCGAGTT
>CAJXCK010000121.1 GCA_913051785.1 uncultured Gammaproteobacteria bacterium | reverse complement strand
CAGAATTCATGGCCTAAGATTACTGGACTGAAAGTGGTGAGTTTGAAGGCTCCGCCTGACTCGCGGCTAGTTTTTACGAAATCCTCTGTATGTTTCGCTGCGTGCAGGTCGCTGCCGCAAATACCGCAGGCTATGGATTTAACGAGCACCTCTCCTTTCTTTGGGATTGGTTCGTCTACCTCAACCTTGCGCAATGTTCCGCGCTCCATCGTTACGGCTTCCAAGGAAATTAATCCTCCTTTTTACTGGTCCTATAATCGCCAAACTTACCGTCTCTACTGGAGAGAGCGTCGGTAAGTCCCGCTGCGAGCTCTTTAAAGTGAGCTCGAGTGGATTTCGTGTGGAAAGCTAGAGCTTGGATTTCGGTCCCTTGTCTTATGGCTGCTCTCATGCCCATAAGTTCCATCTGGCGGTGGACACTCCTTTTATTCATCTGCTCCAGGTCACTCGGAATTTTAGCTATTTTCTCTGCGATCTTTAAAACCTCATCTTCTAAGATCTCTTCATTGTAAGCTCGGTTAGCAAAACCAAATTTCGCAGCATCCTCGCCACTGATAGCATCGCCCGTGAGCATCATTTCCATGGCATTTCTCATTCCCACCATCCACGGGAAAAACTGATTGTCTGGGGGGCTCATGCTCCTGACAACGGGGTAGCCGATCTTTGCGTCGGTTGCCACGTAAATCAAATCGCACGCAGTGGCAAGTTCGGTGCCCCCTGCAAGGCAATAACCATGAACCTGGGCGATAACTGGTTTCGCGAGGTCCCACATCCTAAAGGCGCCGTCGACAACGTGCCGGGCCCAGCTGCCGTCACCGCCTGCAGTATGAAAAGGCCTAGCCTCGTTGTTATTCCCTTTCAGATCGTATCCAGCACAAAATGCTTTGCCTGCTCCTCGGATAATGGTCACTTTTATTGACTCATCTAAATCGTTCTCCTCAAGCTGACTGAAAATTTCTCCGCGTAATTTGTTGTTGAGGGCATTTCGAGATTCAGGTCGATTAAGCGTAATCCTTGAAACGCCATCTGATGGTGAGTCAATTAATATGTGCTTGGGTGCTTCCATAAAAAATCCTTTTGTTAACCCGTCATGAAGAGTTTTGAAAGGTCTTCGTCTTTGGTGTCTATGATGTGGTCGACCCATCGGTGGAAGTTGTGACCACCTTCTTCGTTCTTGCCGAACATCACGTATTCTTTTGCGCCACTTTCTAGAGCTTTCTGTTGCTTCAATCCTGTCGCGTAGTCTTCTTCTTGAACAACATATCGCAGGAACTCAAATTGGTTCTGTGCGTCTCTTATGAGCTTTTCGGAAGATGGCTCCTTTTCCATTAAATAATTTTGAACTGTGTAAGAAGTCCCTGGTGTTTCGCCAGGAAAAAGTTGGGATATCATTACAGCCCTGCCACCTCCATCAAACCCAGCAATAGAAACGTGAGGAAAAATCGTCCAAACGCCTGCAACCAATAGCTCTGTGGGCCATTGGGATTCGTCAGGCCCTAGCATTTTTGCCATGCCCTTCATCGGACCCGAAACTCGTTGATGTGGTCCCCAGCTATAATAGATAGCCTGATTTGGAAAGTCGGGGCCAAAGGTGTTCTTGTGAAGAATGGGGAGGTGGTAAAGATCCATGTAGCCATCGTAGGCAATTTTCCAGTTGGGCCCATCAACCCTTTGGGTTCCAAATAGGTACCAATCTTCGAAACCAAAATTTTCTAGAAGCTGATCATAACCTGATAAGAAAAGGTTTATGTCCAAAGTCGAATGAGGGTTTGGTGTAACCCAAACTAGCCCCGCTTTTTCAAGGCAAGGCAGCTCTTCTAAACCGTTTTCTGTTTTATCGAACTCTCCAAAGTCTTTCGGAGCCAAGACGCCTATTAGGTCTCCTTCAGTGTTGTAGGACCAAGCGTGATAGGGGCAGGTAAACCGATGAGTGTTGCCGCTGCCTTCCTCCATTAGTTGTGCGCCTCGATGACTACACATGTTTACAAAAGCCCTAACCTGTCCGTTTTTGTCTCTTACAATAATTATAGGAATGCCGCTGGCTTCCATCGCTTTGTAGTCGCCTGGTTTTCTGATCTCAGCAGACATCGCGAGCATTAATGGCATTCGGTTAAAAATATTTTTCATCTCTAGCTTCCATCTGCCCTCGTCATAGTAGTTGCAGGCTGGCACTTTGAGTATTTCTTTCGCTTGCGGGATCGTTCCAGCGTCTCCATGCGCAATGTTGTTGCGCGCCATTTGAAGAAGTTGTTCTCGAGACATTTGTGTGACCTCCGTTGAATTCTGTCCGCGTGTAGATTCTTAAATTTTATCTAACTATGTTTTATCGAGATAAATCTATTATCACCTTACACTGATCACTTGGCGTGTGGAGCGCATCGAAAATTGCTGGGAGTTCTGCTAGTGAAACGACATTGGTGATCATTGCAGATGCATCTATTCTCTGCGCTACCATCATGTCCATGGTAAATTCCCAGTCCTCTTTGTCGTAGGCGACCGCCCAACGAATCGTTAGTTCTTTTCCAAATGCGATCAAGGGAACGATTGTGTCGGGGTGATCGCACAAACCAACTCCCAGTATAAAGCCTCTTTTGGGCGCTCGTTCAATGCATTGTTGCATGATTCCGGGAGCTCCAACACATTCAACTTGGATGTCCGGTGGCCCGCCTGCAATCTGTTCAAATTGATTGTCTACGTCTTTGGGATCTACTATTTGATCGAACCCCAACTTTTTCGCCATGTCGATCCTAGCCGGAGACATCTCGCTGATTACTATGTTTCGCGCACCAAAGAATTTACACCAAGTCGCGCAGGCCAATCCGATTGGCCCAGCGCCAATAATCAGGATATTCTGCTGTGCGATATTGCCAGCCATTTTTACGGCATGGAGTCCGACTGCGAGAGGTTCAACTAGCGCTGCATTGAGATCGTCAATTTCGTCAGGAATCTTTACAACCTGATCGGGAATGACCTTCAGGTACTCGGCATAGGCTCCCGTAACTGAACTCAGGCCGATGTTCTGGCCTTTAAAGAAAGGAAGCGACGTGACTCTTTCACCCACGTGAAACGAATTTTCGTCGACCTCTGAACCTAATTCTACAATCTCTCCCGAAAACTCGTGCCCAAAAACAGTATTTAGCGGGACCATAAATGGACCCTCTTTTGAGGCGTGTATGTCTGTTCCGCAAACGCCGCAGTTGGCTACTTTTACAAGAATTTCATCATCAGCGAGTTTTGGGATATCAATCTCTTGAACCTCTAGACTTTTCCCTGGTCCCATGAAAACTGCTGCTTTCATTATGTTTCTCCGTACGTGTATGGATTCAAATTGACTTCTTGGGCCGTTGAGATATCAGTGGTGAGCGAGTATATGTCCTCTCCAATAATCTTTCCGGTATCGACCTCAAATGGCCAGAAGGTAACTGCTCTTCCTGAGGTGGCATAATGTTTATTCTCGTCTACCTCGGGAAGACCCATTTGTTTAAGCATAGCACCACTGAACGGCGTATATAACTCTCCTTCAGTAACCAGAGTGTCATCTCCTATCACGATTCTCTCTACTGCATACTCAAACTGATTTGATTTGCTGGCTATTAATCCAGAGTAAAACTGTTTTAATGCTTCAAACCCTTTTGGACCGGTGTCTTCGTTTGCTGACCAGATATGAAACCGAGGTTCGGAAGACATCGTTTTCAGTAATGCCTCCAAGTCACTGCCGCACTCTGCCTGAACATGCTCCTTCAATTGCAACAACATGTGTCGCCGCCACTCGTCCGTTTCCGTTTCTAACATTTCATCGATTAAACGCCAGTTATTCCTGCTATCGACAGTTTTCATTTCGCCTCCAACTTCCTTTTAAATTCCCAGTGCCTTGCGGGCAATTAAAACAAGTTTAATAAAAGGGTAAAGATAGGGCAAAGACCTCAGTAATTTTTCCATTTCCCAATCCACTAATGCGGCATCTATCCGAGAATAAAACTGATGGAATAGTTCTTTGGCCCGGTCGCTTGAATCGTCTATTTGGTCAATTGGCATGGAGAACATAAGTTGGATTACTGCAATATTTGTTCTGTAAGCGTTTACAAATTTTTTGTATCCATATCCCTTTACGCCGCATTCAAGAAGGGTTTTGTGGTAGAGATTTAAAAGATGTTTCTCAGTTTTCCGTCTTTCTTCGATAGAGAGGCTTAAGATCATCCAATAAGCAATGTCCGAAATTGGGTCGCCAATGCCGCTAATTTGCCAATCAATAATAGCGAACCTTCCTCCCTCCTTTGTAGGTCGAATAACATTGTCTGAACGGAGATCACCATGAGTAAGAGAAAAAGGGAAGGGTGGCGCGGGATCGAATTTAAGCAGGGGTGGCAAATACTCCATTAGCCGATTCATCTCTGGGTATGCCTCAAATTTACCAGTTCGTTTAGCTTCTTCGTGTCCAATCTTAAACATTTCGATGGATTTTTCTTTTGGCATTTCTGTGATTTGCCACTTCGCCCAGTCTAAAGATTCTAATTCTTTGCTGTTCCACCACTTAGCATGAAGTTTAGCAAATCCAATAATCACCTTTTCTGAGGTTTCGCGGTCCGTGCCATGTATTTGATCGCTTGGCTCGCCCGGCGCAAGATCTTCAATTAACAATACGAACTTATTAGACCTTTCATCGTAGTGAGCAAAATGACACTTAGGAATAGATATCCCAGATCTTTCACCGATGTCGCGGTAAAAACCTATCTCGCGTTTATAAAGATTTCGGTCGGCTGCCATGTCTCTGGTATCCTGCCTCGCGGCAGCAAATTTAATGATGAAAGAATCTCGTGCTACCGAAGAAGGCTCTTCGAAAGTCAGTTTGATTCGAGCAAGCTCTCCCATAAAACCCTCTCCCACGCCGATTATTTGGGAAGAGAATTCAATTATTGTGGATCCATCGAGTTCATTATTTAGGACTTTTTGGAGCCATTCCTTTGTGAGCTCGGGTAATGAGAGTGGGATGCTATTCGGGGACATGCTGATCTCGTCTCAAGGGATCTGATTGAAGTTCAACGGCCAGGTGTTTGTATTGATTTAATAAAACGAGTTCTGGGCGATTAATTCCATCGAAAGATAACTCTGTTATGCCCGCGTTATGCATCAAGTACTGATGGCCGAAAGCAGGTCTAGTTTTCAGCGCTTTTGCTAGGTAGTGGGCAATGGCGGCGCCGTGGCTCACTATTATAAGGTTTCCCCCGGGGTGACTATCTCTGATTCGCTCGACGGTTCGAAAGATCCTGTCTCCCAATTGGTTGGGCGATTCACCCTTATGTTCGCTGAAGTCGTCATCCTTCAGTGACTTCGTGCCAAACCCAAATTCCCCCAATTCCTGATAGGTGGCGTTTTCAAGAATTCCCAGGAAACCTTCAATCAGCCCCTCGACCACCTCAAGGGGAATTCCAAGCTTTTCCTTGATAATAGAACCTGTGTCCTTTGCCCTGCTGAGGGGGCTCGTATAAATCTTGTCAAAACGGCAATCCCATGCAGAGATTTCCTTTCCAGTTGCCTGAGCTTGGGCAATACCTCTTTGGTTGAGAGGTGACTCTGTCTGCCCGTGAGCTATCTGCTCAAGATTTCCAACAGTTTCTCCGTGTCTTATGAATAGAATTCTTTGTTCCGTTGTCAACTTCGTAGCCTTGTCTTCTCGCTGTTGGCTTCTCTTGAAGATGCTTGGTTATGCCATCTGATTAGTAAAAGTAGCCAGGTCAAAATAATCTCGCCAAGCCTTTATTTTTCCATTTTCTAGTTCAAACGTCCCCATAACAGGGATATTAATCTTTTTATCACCAGGCATATCAAACTTATCAATCCGCTCGGTGAGAACCTTATTTCCGTTTTCAGCTATAGATAGTACTTCCCAATCGACAGATTCGGGGCCCATTCCTCTCATCGCAGCATCAACCATCTGTTTACCCACTATTTTTTCCATAGGGATGTTGTGCCAAACGACATTATCGTCAAGCAAGCCTGCAGCCTTGTCCCAGT
>CAJXCK010000120.1 GCA_913051785.1 uncultured Gammaproteobacteria bacterium | reverse complement strand
GGGCATGATTTCAAAACGGAGTGCTTTAAAGAACCCTTCTCGACCCTAAATCGATTGCTACTCGGGCCAACAATCCGCTCTCCTTCGTCTTTTTGAGATCTGACCAAGTGCTGCTCCGAAATCAGTACTCCGTTGGGAGCAAGCGTACTAACCAATGATTCCAGCAAATCGCTCGACACAAATCGAAACATAATAATCAGATCGTAGGATGCAGTTATTTGCCCTCGCATCGGGGATTTCTTTTCCATCAAATCGGCTAGCACCCAGTTAATCGAGAGATTGGATTTTATGGACTCTTGAACACCATATCTGAGCGCTACCGGAGATACGTCTATCGCATCTACACAAAAATTGTTGCGAGCTAAAAAAATGGAATTTCGACCCCGACCACAGGCTAAGTCTAGGGCTCTTCCTCCTTGTGGCAACGAGTCATTCAGGCGCAGCAGCGAGTCGAGATATGCGCTTGGCCAAGATCGATCTGCGTATGACCCGTCTAAGTATCGTCTATCCCATTTCTCTCGATCGCTCAAATTGGAATCCACGCGATTATCCCTCCCATAATCTTGTGGCAATCGCGAGGGTCGAATGCGTTAGTTTTTGTCTGGCGACAAAATTTTTTGTAGCTTCTGGATCCGGTTCTCTTGATCGCTCCCATGACTTGAAATCCCGGTACCATGTAATCAACAGCAAGTAAGATGAATTTTCTAAAGCAACTTCGAACAAAGCAATAGGCTGAGCGGCAAAATCGGGCTGATCTTCGAAATATACCCAACCTCGCGTCGATAAATCGACCGCCGCTTCAATATTCTCTCTGTCGATTGCAAATGTGCGGAATATATAAAGGCCCGATTGGGTGAGTGGAGCTGAGCTCTGCGGCCTGGCGGTTGAAGTGAGATTAACGGTTTTGATAATTTCTGTTCCAACCGGCGAAATAAAGGGCTGGTCGGAATCTCTCTTAGGGCAAATTATTATGCACTCTTGGGAAGAAAGTCCGAATACTCCCCTCCAAACCCCCCAAATATTCGCGCTTTTTTTCAGCTCCACCAAAAAATTTGAGGAGGCGTCCCAGTTTTGAAAGCGAATATGATGAAGAGTAAATCGCAACATGAGCTAAACAAACAGATTGACGAAATTCATCTCAACAAGGGCGGATAATCCAATTCCGCTCCCCAATAAATTTGGCTAACGCTCGCATATCGAGATTCGTTAACGAAACCATGGTGTCGCAGAGTTTCAATATCTCTATGAATTCTTTCAAGTGGATGATTTCTCATAGTGACCGTTGTTGCCGCAATACTTTCTACGTGACGGACAACCTCTGCAGATTCCTGTACCGCATGAGTTCCAGCCAGATAAAGATCTGCTCGTTCCAAATCAGCGGCCATACGGCCCTCCGTAGCTCTTGCCCATGTTTTTTCCAATTCTTCATAGAAAAGAGAATAGCTGGCGCGATGCTTTGCCAACGCCTTTCCAAAATGAGTCTGAGCCACATTTTTATCCCTAACTTTTACGGCAGAACCAACCGATAATTTGTCTTCAACAAGCTCTGTCACAAGTCCAATCGCCTTTTTTGCTAAGGCTAGAGCTACCGGCACATAGGTCGCAAAAACAATTCTCGAAGGACAACGATACAAGTCTCCTTGATAGTGTTCATTGGTCACAGGCTTATCAGTGGTTGTGACAAAGTTTAGAGCCGGTATCTCAACCCCTCTCAGGTGGACATCAACACTTCCAGAGCCCCTCATACCGAGGGTGTGCCAGTTATCTTCGATCTCGCAATGTTCCATCGGAACTACCACCATGCCCAGCTCACCTCCTAAAACAGCTGGTGAAAGCAGGAACTTGGCAAAGTGGCCCCCGCTGACAAAGCGCTGGGTTCCAGTTACTGAGTAGCCACCGTCGGTTACCTCCAGAGTCAACGGGGCGTAACCGCTTGCCGCGACCAACTTATCGGGGTTGCCTAACCAAAGGCTTTCTACCAACTCCGATGGCCAGCTAGACGCCATCAATTTAGCCGCATTGAATACCATAACGTGCCAAGCAGCTGCACTGTCGATTAACGCAATTTCCTCACACACCCTCGCACAAGTAACAGGATCTATCTCCAGACCTCCCAAGCTCTTTGGGAGAAAGAGTCGAGGCACTTTAGCTTTGACAATCGCTGAAAATGACTTTTGGTGTAATCTCCTATTATGTTCCGCCCAATCCGAATACTGCTCAATATCGGATGAAACTGAAGACACTCCGGAAAGTAATGTTTCGACTGTTTCTTTCATAGCCTTCTACAGGATTCGTTGAAAATAGCGAAAAAATGAAAATATAATGGAGCATGGTGTGCTAACTTACTGATATTAATATAATTATGTAAGGCAAAAGCTCGTCCGAGGCAAAAACCACTTCTTTTTGTCTTTTGTTTTCCGTATGCTTCTCCACCTCGCTGGCCGGAGCTGGAAACATTAGTGTTAATTTCCTCGGCAGGGCAATTTGCACAGAATACAGGCCGGCTAGCGAGGCCAAAATCCCTCCCGATTGACACGACTTAGCTCCCAGGAAAAGCGGGGAGGCTCTCTGCCCATGAGAAGCTAGAGTCACCCACCGCGATGAAATTGGGATTAAGAATATCTTCTTTCATATTGTAAGTAAGCGGTGAACCATCGCTAACATAAATCTGCCCTCCAGCGGCAACCAAAACTGCATGAGCCGCTGCAATGTCCCACTCACTAGTTGGCCCAAGACGAGGGTAAATATCTGCCTCGGCGTCTGCTAGAGCGCACAATTTTAATGAGCTTCCCATCGATATCGTCTCTACACCCGAGAAGATCTCGTCTATCGACTTCAAATAAGCACGTAATTCATTACTGACGTGACTTCGGCTAGCTACTACCTTTATCTCCGTGGGCTTCTCCGAAAATCTTCTCGACTTAACCTGCCTTTCCCCAGCAGCGCCATACACCCTCGCGTCCATTGTCGACGTATTCCCAACATAGGTGCGGTCTTGTACGGGCACACATACAACGCCCACTAGAGGTACGTTTTCCGCTATCAAGGCAATATTTACGGTAAATTCTCCATTTCGATTAACAAACTCCTTCGTTCCGTCTAAGGGGTCCACTAACCAGTACATCGGCCATTTCGAGCGCTCCGAGAATTCCGGCAAGACAGCCTCCTCAGAGATAATTGGGATATCCGGTGTTAGTTCGCGTAAACCCTTAACTATGATCTTATGAGCAGCCGTGTCAGCTAAGGTTAGAGGGGAAGAGTCTGTTTTTGTTTCTACATAGAAATCTGTTTCGTATATATCCAAGATGGCCGAGCTGGCATCTCTTGCAAGAGTAATGAGTCGTTCTTCGAAATTAGCTGGAAGCACTCTATTCTCCATAGTAAGTCCCCTCTTCTAAACCGAGGTTCTCGATTTGACATTCTTTATACGCGACATGCAAACAGCGAGTGCAGCTATCGCTCGCCCCTCCCTAAAATCATCCGACTCAATAAGGCTATCCAGTTCGCTTAGTGGCCATTTAATTAGTTCGATGGGCTCTGGCTCGTCTCCCTCAAGTTCATTTGGATATAAGTCCGTTGCAAACACAACACTAATTTCATAACCCATGTGACCCGGTGCGACGGTCAGCGTTTTGACGAACTCGACATTGTTTGCACCAAACCCTACCTCTTCTGCAAGTTCTCTCGCTCCTGCCACCACAGCGGTTTCGTGGCCATCAATAGCTCCCTTGGGCAACGATAACTGATATTCATGGAAGCCTGCGGCATACTCTCTTGTCAATAGAAGCTCGTCTCTATCGTTGATCGCGACCACTATTACGCCTTGCCTCGATCCCGCAGGCAACCTTTCGTAGGTCCGTTCCACTCCATTACTGAAAAGCAGATCAAGAGTTTCTATCTTGAAAAGTCTCGAACGGGCAACAGTCTTCCTTTTTAGAATTTCTGGTAATTTCAAAATAAGTTTTCTCATTGAATATCGTCCAATACTAGCGTCTTTGATAAAATTCTGAAGACGGAGCGTTTCATGTTAAATCGAGAGCCGACTCCAGTATTGTGTGCCAAGAGAAAGGTTGAGAATAAAATGTCAGCGATTTGTAGCTGGAACGATATAAAAACTGTTTTGCTGGATGTTGACGGAACACTCCTCGATCTTCACTTCGACAATTCAGTTTGGGATAACTCTCTCCCGGAGGCGTTTGCTAGAAAACATAACCTTTCAATGAGCGAATCGCGCTCAAATCTATACCAACATATGCGCAAAGTAAGAGGGAAAATAGAGTTTTACAGCTTTGATTATTGGTCTTCGTTCACCAAGATAGATATCGAAAAACTTCATGAATTGCAGCAAGAAAAAATTGCCTTCAGAAAAGATGCTGAGTGGTTCTTGTCCAAAATTAGCGGTAAGAAAGCCACTTTTATAGCAACAAACGCAGATCGAAAATCGTTTGGGATAAAAGACACGAAACTTGGGCTGACTAGCAAAGTGAAAGGGGTTTTCTCCAGTCAGGACTTTCAATCTCCAAAGGAGGAACAAGCTTTCTGGTCAGCAGTCCAAAACGCTACCGGATTTGAGGGTTCAACCACCCTGATGATCGACGATAACGAGAAAGTCCTCGAAGCAGCAGCCTCCTATGGTATTGAGCATCTTAGATTCGTTGAAACGCCTGACTCTCAAAAAGGAACCCGTCATTCATCTAAGTTCATTGGAATTAACAACTTCGTTGAACTTTTCAAGTGATGAATAAAGAGAATCAGGATACTAGATTAGACCAGTGGTTATGGGCCGCTCGCTTCTTCAAGACCAGAAGTCTTGCAAAAACAGCCATCGACGGCGGCAAAATCAGACTCAATGGCAACAAGGCTAAGCCTTCTAAGTTTGTCAATCTTGGCGACGAAATAAAGATCAGTCAGTCAACTTATCAAGTGTCTGTGATCGTTAATGCTCTATCCTCTCGACGCGAATCAGCCTCCATAGCGCAAAGGCTTTACCGAGAGACCCACGAAAGTGTAGAGCTCCGAGAAAAAATTGTCGCCCAACGCAAGATGGAAAGGGCAGGCTTGAAAATACCTAATAGGAGGCCGGGAAAGCACGATAGACAGGCGCTCCGAGATCTGAAGAAGACTAGCTCCCTTCCCTCTGAAAATTCCTACTAAATCGAGCGAGGGAATATGGATTTATTGCACCGGTTTATCTTCTCCAATACCCCTATTAGGGGAAGAATCGTACAACTAAGCAGAAGCTACGTAGAAGCCCTACAGCATCAAGAGCTCACAGTTGAGGGATCAAATCTTTTAGGCGAAGCACTGGCGGCCGTTTCTTTGGTGGCAGACAGTTTAAAATTCGATGGGTCAGTCACCCTTCAGGCACAGGGTCAAGGGAAAATTTCCAAGCTAGTTGCTGAGTGCCATGGGAGCCATTTGATTAGAGGTTTGGCAACGAATAATGAAAAGGCCGAACCATCTGGGGAAGAGTCCGATAACATCTCTTTGATTTCAGGCAATCAGATCGCGATATCATTATTGCCCAAGGATAGTAAGCAAATGCAGCCTTACCAAGGAATAGTCGAGCTCAAAAAAGAGGGCCTTGCCGAGAGTCTTAGCGCGTATTTCAAGTCCTCTGAACAGCTACTCACAAGCTTCGTTCTTACCTGCCTCGACGGAAAAAGCGCGGGTCTATTTTTACAAAAATTACCAACTAGCGAAGAGACAAGTTCGCTTAATGATGACTTTGACGAAACTTGGAATACGCTCAACATTTTAGCGAGAACCGTAACGCATGACGAGCTCACTTCCCTGCCAGCCGCAGAAGTAGTCAGAAGATTGTTCCATGAACACCAACATAAAATCTTTGAGCCTAAAGAAATCAAATTTGGTTGCAGGTGTTCAAGTGAAAAGAGTCAAGACGCTATCATTCTGATCGGTTACAAAGAGGCCATCCAAATCATTGAGGAAGAAGGCACACTTTCAGTAGACTGTTCTTTTTGCAACAAACGTTACGAATATAACCATGAGCACATAGAAACAATATTTGCGAGGAAAGCAAAAATATCTCATTGACAAACCTCGATTGAAGAAAGGATACCAA
>CAJXCK010000119.1 GCA_913051785.1 uncultured Gammaproteobacteria bacterium | reverse complement strand
TCGAAGACGACTTTGTTGTGATGAACGCGGTTGGCCGCGGTGCAAGAGCCTACGGCTGGCCAGTATTCATTCCCGAAAAATTCAACAAGCCAAACCCTCGATAGTATTCAAACTGCCACAAACGTTAAGCGCCAACAGGGACCTTCTTCGTAGGGGATTAACTTTTAGGAAATCTCGCTCTAAAAAAGGTTTCTAATACTGCAGCAACTTGAAGCACCAGCAGATCCTCCCAGGGGCGCCCTATGACTGACACACCTACTG
The DNA here is from genome assembly GCA_913051785.1 of uncultured Gammaproteobacteria bacterium. GTDB lineage: Bacteria > Pseudomonadota > Gammaproteobacteria > Pseudomonadales > Azotimanducaceae > UBA4421. The sequence goes on along the minus strand of CAJXCK010000119.1, from coordinate 6,215 downwards.
GATATCCATCAATCTGATAAGCAGGAATTGTTATATGAGGAAGGCCAGAGATCGCAGCATAGCCGCCGTTACCGAAACTTTTTGCTCGCTTGATCGCCTTGGAATCCCCTCCTGCGTAATCGATCTCCCAGGCCGGCCCTCTGGTTAAACCAACAAGCACGTCGACCTGATTGTCACTGAAGATAGCCAAAGTTTGCTTTTTCGTATCTTTCAGTTCGATCAAGGAATCCTGATATTTGGCCGGGTTTTCTGCGGCTTTCTCGGCGGCTAAAAATATATCCTGCTCAAAATGAGGCATAACGATCTGTTTATTGCGGTTATTGAAGTCAATCAGTTCTGAGAGCTTTTTTTCCTTCGTTTTCGAGGACGCCAAGTACCTCTCAAGACCAACTTTGAATTCATACAAGAGAACAAAATACTCCGCCTCTCCAGGGTAGACTCTCTCATCTATCGGTTCGACCCAGTTACCATTGAGCGTGTCAATTGCAACCTTCAAATCAGCCAACATTCGCGCTCCATCTGGATCATCCAAACCCGAAGATAGGAGACCAATCCGATAATCAGAGAGGTTTTCCCTAAAATCAAGCTCTGTAAAGTCGAGGTTCATACTGTCCGGAATTTGTTTTGTGCTGGGGTCGTTCTCATCCAGCCCAGAAATAACGCTTAGTACTCGGGCAACAGTTTCCACATCCTTGCCTATTGGCCCGGCTGTATCTTGAGAGGATGAAATTGGGATTATTCCAGAACGACTCACTAAGCCTAGAGTCGGTTTCATTCCGACCACTCCAGTGACCGAAGCTGGGCAAGTGATCGATCCATTCGTTTCCGTTCCGATAGCTACTTCCACTAGACCAGAGGCGACCGCGACCGCAGAACCAGAACTCGAACCACATGGATTTCGATCAATCCCAATCGGATGCAAAGTTTGTCCGCCCAGGCTGGACCAACCACTCACGGAGTCGTTGGAGCGAAAGTTGGCCCACTCCGACAGATTTGTCTTTCCTGAGATGTGATAACCACTATCCCGCAATTTTTTAATCAGAAACGCGTCTCGAATCGCTATGTTGTCTTTCAAAGCGACGCTACCACCCGAGGTCACTCTCCCTGCGACATCGATATTGTCCTTAATCGCAATGCTGATCTGAGTAGGGTCGCTCGGTTGCTGATACAGCTCAATATAAGCGTTATAAGGGTCTAAGGCAGAGTCATTCGCAATTACTATAGTGGAACAGACCAAACTAAAAACGAGCGCTAAAAAAACTCTCACAGGGAACACCATTAGATGGGAGTAATGATCAGACTCATGAAATATAGATCTCGTTGATAGAGGGTGTCTTTCGAGAGATTGCTGTGTTATGTCTCCAGTTTCAATCAATCTGTTCATACCACTCTGACCAGCTGATTAATCTCCCGGGAAAAGCGACACTCTTAAACGGCCATTTATCAGAGAGCCAACTGCTAAATGACTCGAAAACGTGTCGATCCAAGCCGGTTTGTCGCTCGGAATCTCTAACCCAACATGTTGCGTAAACGTCGAATTGCGAGTGATCGCTTGGATAAAGGTAGGCGCATCCCAACGTTTGATCATCAGATAAGTCGACAATGGTATACGCGAAAGAGCTCCTATTTCGGAATTCAACCTCGTGCCATCCGAGGTCGGCAAGGTTACCCTCCAAACTAAGACCCTTGGGCCAATCGCTTTTGGGATTGAACACGTCCTTTAAAAACCCCTCTGAGCTCATGACAGCATCGTAATCTCTGACTACATCTCTTTGAGTCAAAGGCTGAAAAATACAGCGCGACGTTTTCAATTGCACTGGCACAACGAAATCTTTTGGTACGATCGCACGTTTATACATGTAGGGATTCTTTATAGGGGTAAGCTATGGAAAGCGTGATCATTTTCCTTAACTAATCGGATTTTTCGGACAGCGAATCCCATTGTTCCCAAGTAACATCTCGACCTGGGAAAGCCACCCGCGTCGACGAAAAAGGCCAATCGCTTTCCAACCAATTTTTACTCCATTCGTATAACTCTTCATCAAATCCGTTTTCATACTCCGTTGCAGTGACCCATAGGCGAACCATGGCATCAAAGCCTCGTTTTCTTGATGGGTATACGTAGACGCATCCAAGCTCGACCTCCCTATCAAGGTCTAGCACAGCGTAAGCAAAAGACTCTCTAGCTTCAAAACGTGCCTGTTCTGTCCGCATGTCAATCATCGCTTCCTCGCGAGTGATTGAATCATTTGGCCAAGATCCACCCCTTGAAAAAGTCCGCTGCAAGTGATCAATCGAGGACATATAGGCTATGTAGTCTATCTCGACGAGCCGGGGACCGAGCGGCTCGAGAACAAAATCATCACCTGATATTAGTAGGGGAGGCGAAAAGGATTCTGGTATAAAGCCATCGGCAGCGATTCTCGTGGAGAAAAGAATCAAGATCATGGCAGTGATCATTACTTTCATCGAGCAATTTTTTTTCTCCATCACCATTTCACAATCCTCGCATCAAATGCTTCGTTTTCCAGAGCACCAATAAAAACACAGAATCCCTTTTAGTTTAAGATGAGGCGGGACCTCTCGACTCCAACTAAGGCGAGAACACGGGCGCTTGTCTCGAGCGGCATTCAGAAATAAATTCTTACGAGGTAATTCGATAGGATTCCATTGCCTGCCATTCAAGGTAATTTTTTATTTGTGGAAAGGTCATAGATTGCTATCTTTTATTTTTAATATTAACAAGCTTCGTGAAACAACCCAGAGGCAGTTAGATGTTCAGAAACGTTTTCCAGGTGTCGATAAAATTCGGCCTGCAGCCTCTCTTACTGGGTGCCACCTTCATATTGTGGTCGCTAAATCAAAACGAGCTTTGGATCTACCCAGTTCTTGCTATTGGCATCCAACTGATACTTGGCGTGCTGGAATACAATTTTCCAGCGAGAACTGAGTGGCTGCACAATAAACCATATAAGGTTTTACTAAGCTGCGTTTTCATATTTACCTACATGCTTACCGCGATTGTCATTTTGCCTCTGTATGCAGAATACGTCGATCCGATACTCACAAATATAAGAACCGGTTTAGGTTTTAATATCTGGCCCAGTAGCTGGCCGATAGTCTACCAAGTTCTTTTAGCGTTCTTTTTGAGCGAGTTGATATGGTATTGGTTACATAGAGCTGAACATCGTTGGCAATGGCTGTGGCGCATTTCAGGTCATGGCTCTCACCATGCCTTCAAAAAATTGGGGGCCATTAACGCAGGAGCGAATCACCCCTTGGAGCTTCTTCTTGTTCTCTCTCTGCCAAGCGCGATCGTCGAATTAGTATTTGGTGCTGGTCTAGCGGTGGCGGGTTCAACGCTCCTTGTGCTCACTTCTGCCTATCTCGCTCATTCGAATTTAGATTTAAATGAAAAAGTGATTGGTTCGCTTTTTACAGTGAACAAACACCACATTCACCATCACTCCGTTGTCCATGCGGAAAGCAATACCAATTTTGGATGCGCAGCAATCGTCTGGGATAGGGTCTTTGGAACTTTCAGCAATGGGCGTACTTTGGAAACCGGTGTCGCTCCAAAGGAGCCATCACTGTGGGAGATATTCATTATGCCGTTGCGAGAACCGGGAGATATACAAACAGCCCCTCATAATAAGTAGACCCAGAAAACCGCTCCGACTCTTTGATCAATTTCAGGGCTGATCCAGCCTATAGGCTCTAGCCGCCGTACCACTAAAAACCGACATTTTTTCCGATTCGGACAACTCTAATTTAGCTGCCATTTTTTTGAACAAATTCCAAAGCGTCCTGTAGGAAATACAATCCTTATCGACCGGGAAATTACTTTCAAACATGCAGCGATCGGGGCCAAATTTTTCGAAAGCATACTGATACCGGGGCAGTAAGGTGCTCAAGAATTTATCGGAGTCCCAAGGAGATTCTGCTTTATGCATATGATATGGCGGTTCCCAATCTCCCACCCGCATCTGAGCACCTCCCAACTTCATAACCGTATTCGAGCAGGCTGCTACAGAGTCAATCGCCTCTCTCCAAGCTTTTAATTCCTCTTCGTCGGCACTCGGATCAATTCTACCACCGAGATGGTTAACGATTACTGTGACCCCTGGATTCTTGTTAGCCAGTTCAGCCAATCGCGGCAACCTCGTGAAATCCGGCGACCAGTTATCGTAACTAAGATTGTATTTCTCAAGTAGGGAGAATCCAGTCAAAAAAGTTTCATTCAGGTCGGCAGGGAATGCGCTTCTGATACCTCGGAAATTGGAGCTCGCTTGAAGGTGCGAAGTCAGAATATCTTCGGCTCGATCACCCAACCTCAGGTCTGCCGTCGAAAATATACCGGTGCAAAGTCTAGCCGGCCCATACAATCCAGATCGACTCATGGCAGCGACGCCGCCAACAAATTCTGTTTCCCCAATGCATCGCATTTCTTCGGGCCCGTCTGCGCGGTAAAACGCTCCACACTGAGCAAAAACAGTTTGAGCAATATTATGTCCGCTCTCTGCGATATCACGGCTGATTTCCTCACAAAGATAGACCTCCTGACGAAAACCCATCGAATTATTTTGTCTTAAATCCCAGAGATGATGATGCGGATCGATGATAGGAAGAGCCGGCTCAAGAACTGGCTCTGGCGTTTCCTTGCTTATCCAATTTTCAATATCTACATTTTCAGCGATTGTCACTGTTCCCCTCCTTGTTGTTGGCCAAATCTCATCAGCACCGATCCCTATCCAAAATCTTTATGGTCCTTCAAAAAACTCATCTAGATAGACTGCTTATACCAAAACCCATAAACGTGACTTAGAGAATTTTTCTATCATAGCGAAGGCACACCTCTGACCGCTCTTCACCCTAAATCTCAGGACCGGGGTCAGTATCACCTAAGCTCTACTATACTCGCGAACATAATACTCGCTTTCTATTTCCCCAATCATATAGAGCCCCACCTCCCGGATATCAGGTGAGGCGTGACCAATACATAGTTTTCGAATCTCTCTGAACAAAGAGCCAGCAACTGTTTCATTCCAGAACCAATTCTCAAGATCACTTGACTTCACCTTGCCCGGTTGCGCCAAGACCGCCTCCATATAAAACGCCTTGAGATCACTGGACCACCAACGCAAATTATTAGCTGTTTCTTTTGATTTATTCGAGGACTCACCAGGCTGGGAAATAAAGCGCTCAAGTCCTTGAGCACAATCTTCGATGCTAGTATTCGAGAGGCCTACTGTTGTTCTATTTCCATTCTTTACGCGGAGGTTATACCAAGGGCGTAACACAACGATTTCTTTTGCAATTTTTTCTGAGACCGAGCTAGCACCAGCCCCCGGCGCGAAGGTTACTGGACACGCCCAGCCAACCGCCTCGTCTGGTTCAGGCGCAGTGAGATCAGCGTCTTTTATGACGGGACCAGTTTCCTCATCTAGTAGCTCAAAGCTCTGCCTGATTACATCTTTCTGCAATTCAGAATTGTTAGGTTCGCCGAAAGGCCTGCCTAACATAAAGGGAACCCACAGAGCTCTGGGCGGTTGAACTTTCTCCGCATGCTCCCTCACGAGTGCTATCAGAACCGTAGTCAGTCCCTCATCTTCGAAATAATGCGCCAGACCACTCACGGTGGAGGTACAGGCAGGTCAAACAGGACAGAGGAGGACTACATTTACCTCATCCTTGATCATTATTCTTGCCAAACTCCTGGCTTCTGTCTCTAGCCCGATTGGATTAGTAGCTCCCATAAAAGAGTAATGATAATTTGCTACTGATCCTATTTCTCCATCGTCAGCCATTTCTTCAAGCCTATCTAGGGGAAATATGGTGTTAAGATCCTGGATAAATCCTGTCCGATCATGAGACGCATTCATGTGATCTTGGATGATCTTCGCTCGCTCCTCGCTGGGCAGAATCCTGTAATCATTAGCATACTCGGTGAAAGGAGCGTCATCTCTGAGCCGCAATCCAGCGCTGGAGATAAGCGCTACGCGGCTCTGTGATAGAGCTGGCGGCTTGTTGAAAGCGCGCAGGTTAATCTTCGGACAAGGCATATGGATGAGAAAATCTCTCATCCCTGAATCTAAATCAGCTAACTTCACCATGAGTCATTTGCCCCCGTTTTAATCCTCTGTCGCTTACGAGATCAGACTAACTCAACTAATTCTAGCGACGCAAATTTCTGCACTATTCTGATGGCTGGTTTT
>CAJXCK010000118.1 GCA_913051785.1 uncultured Gammaproteobacteria bacterium | reverse complement strand
AAAAAGGAGAATCTTTCTCGCCCGATTCTCACTCAGGTCCGCTAAGTTTTTTCCAGATAGAAGGCGACGAAGCAGAGTTATTGAATTCTATCTATTCGCTTAAAAAAAGCTGAATAGCTTTCCATCGTTTTAGTTTCCAAACTGAAATAGATGGGTATCAGTGAATAGATGAATGGGTAGCGGATGTCAGGTGGTAGCGTTTGCATATTTAATGAGAATGATAATCATTCACTAAAGGAGAGAGTTAAGTATGAAGATGCTTGAAGAAGGAGCGAAAATCCTTTTGGGTGCTATGTTTTTAATCCCGGCTTCTGCTGCGCTAGCTGAGTCGAAGGATTCAGAGAGTGCAGAAGAGTATATTGAAACCGTTACGGTCATCGGGAAGAAGACCGAGCGTAAAATAAGCGAAGTGGCCGGATCCGTTTCTGTTCTAGACGAAGAATACATTGAGCGGCAACTTATCCAGGACATCGCTGATCTCGTTAAATACGAGCCTGGTGTGTCCGTAGCTGGCACAGGAGATCGTTTTGGCCTATCTGGCTTTTCAATTCGCGGGATAGGTGGAAATCGAGTACTGACGTTGGTAGATGGCGTTAGGGTAGCTGATGCGTTTAATTTCGGTCCATACCAAGATGCGCGTAGAGACTTTGTCACCGTTGAGAGTATCAGAAGACTTGAGATTTCTAAGGGTTCTGGATCCTCGCTATACGGCACTCAAATCATAGTTGAGAAAAATGAGTTGGTGAACCGTTTGGTCGTTCACTCATAGAAAAGAAGGAGTAGTTATGTATTTGGCAATGAATCGATTTGAAATAGCGAAAGGATTTGAAGAAGGATTTGAGAAGCTTTGGCGAGAGCGAGATTCTTATCTAGAAACGGTGCCTGGTTTCAAAACATTCTCGCTGCTCAAAGGTACTCAAACGGAGGAATATACCTTGTACGCATCGCATACCGTTTGGGAATCTCAAGAAGCTTTTCAGGATTGGACGCAATCAGAGTCTTTTAGGAAGGCTCATGCGCAGGCTAAAGCTCCCAAAGGGACGTACCTCGGCCACCCTAATCTTGAGCTCTTTGAGGCCGTACTTTAGTTCAGAAAATTTGAGGAGAAACGCATGAGAAATGTTCTCGCATATCACGCTATTTTGTTTTTGTCTCTGAATTGGTCGGTTTCCGCTATAGCGAGCGTCGATTCAAATATTGAGACCAATAAATCGTTATCTTGCGAGGAAACAGTTGATTTCGCCTATAAGCTTTCTTTAATCAATGGTCATCTTTGGGCAGCATCAGAGTTGGTAGCGATGGATCAGTTTGAGCTTGCCTCACGTCATTCAAAGCATCCTTCCGAAGAGATATATGTCGAATTACAGCCCTATTTTGATGCCACCGAGTCGCGTGGATTTTCTGAGGAGCTAACTCGTTTATCGAATCTTTTTGAGACGAATAATGTCGCAAATTTTCCTGCTGCTTATGCCGCAACTTCGCAACGAATCAACCGACATTTCGAGGAGTTGCCGCTCTCGGATGATGGAAAGCGGGTGGTTGTATTTCAGTTGCTCTCTCAAGCCCTGGCGGAGTTTGAAGTGGGAGTCAAAGATGGAAATGTAACGGACTTACAGGAATACCAAGATGCGAGGGGATTTACCGAGATCGCTGGAAACATCGCAGGCCGCCTAGGACCGATAGAGAGAGGCATAAATCGAGCAAAAACTCTGTGGCCGAATTTAGTTCCAAGTGATCGTGACGAAATTGAAGAGGCCGTTATCCTGCGCCGGCTAACCGATCGAATGAGCACTTTCCTGAGTGGTGGGTCGCGCCAAAACTTATGCGTAGGATTGAACTGACGTACTTTCCTTAATTGGATGTCTGGATTCATCAGCGGTAAGGCCGAACTCCAAGGGCGTTCGTAGGTGCTTTGGATCTGACTTTCGCAATGAGCCTATCAACTGATCCCATAGAGCGAAACACGCCCCGTAATTTGGGTGGCCGTGTGTCTTGCTATGATGCAATTGATGTTGGGCCGGACTAATAATCCACCTCTCTAGCCTCCCAAACGTTAGGTAGATATGAGAATGCCTTAGATTGGCGAACAGCATGTTGAACGTAAAACCAATGGCTTCGACGCCAAGTATTTCTAGGGCTGTGAGCTGACCTCTGAATAACCAGAGCGCTATGCCGGTCACAAAAGAAAAGACGAGGAACCCACGAAGGAAATAAAGCAAACTCTCAATAGGGTGGGTGCGAAAAACAGTAAATGGCGTGAGGGTGGTCGCACTATGATGAACTCGATGCAATCTCCAGAGAGAGTCGTACTTATGCATTACTCTGTGCAGGAGAAAACGGCTTAGATCGTCCGCTGTAAAAAGAACCAGGCTGAAGCCAATTGCGATCAGTAGCCAGGGCGCGCCAGTAATCATGAAGTCACCAACGTTCATCTGCAAAAATTTGCCGAAGGCAAATGCGCCTGCGAATCGTGTTCCGACCGCGGGGATAACCAGAAGCCCTTTGATGCCGGCATTCACAATCAGGAGCGTGTAATCAACGAATGTGGAGCGGTTAAACCAGTAGTCCTTCTTAAGAAGTGAACTCAGTTGTGATTTTAGGTCGAACCTCGATTCCCTATAGCTGCATACGGCTGATGCAGCGACAAGTGCGAGGAGTAAATGAACAAAGAATACGCGTTCGCTCGGGTCGATAAAGACGGCCAGGTGTTGTTCAATAAATTCGATCATACGACTAGAGGAATGAGTACTTTACCCTCGCGAACGCCGATAGTGGTGCGTTTGGCCGAGCACCAAATGGTCTGTGGGAGACGATCGCTCGCTCATTAAAGGCGTTTCTAATGCTTCCTTGAAAGGTTAAATTTTCCGTAGCAAACCAGCGAGCGCTGATGTCTGTGACCAAATAATCCTCGGCAAAGACCCCTTCTTTTATGGCTCCCTGTCCTGGCTCTTCTCGCATTTCGCTTTGGTATTTTACTGACGCGGAGAGTTCCCATGCGGGGTATAGAAGTTCCGCCGATATTTTTGCTAAATTCTCGGGTAGGTAAGGTAGCTCGTCCCCTTCTTTGACCGCTCCGAACTGTGAAAAGGTAGACAGAAAACTGCTCTGAAATTCGGATTGAGTGTAAGTGTAGGTGAGACTAATCCTGAGATTAGCGACCTGATTGAGTTCGAACGTCTGTTGCACATAAGCCTCTAGACCATAGATGTTGACTTCCCCACCACTAAAAACCTGTCCTGGGTCACATCCGAAATCGCTGACTCTGCAGCGTCCGAGGAGATTGCTATAGTCGCTGTAAAAACCAAATAATTCTCCGTACGAGTTTTCATTACTGTACCGCCCCCCAAATTCGTAATTGACGCTGCTTTCCGGATCAATTCCGGTGGCGCCTGGTCCTGACGGGGAGAATCCCTTGTGTATGCCTGTAATGAGATTCAATTTGTCGGTCAGGGAAAATAGCAAACTCAGGCTAGGCATGATCTCTTGTTGATCATTGTAGGCCGTTGTCTCGGTATTTCGGTTGAGCACCTGCCCGTCGATATCCTCTAGTCTTACTCCAACGTTGAGTGTGAGACGATCAAGGTAGAACTCGTTTGATAGGTATACCGAGAGAGCTTCACTGTGCCCACGGTTAAACGTTTTGGGTGGCAGCTGAATATCATCGAATACTAGTTTGCCATCGGTCATTAGATAACCGCGCGGCTTGTCTCTTCTTTTCGCAGTGTCTCTGTGGGCTCTCACGCCAACAGAAAATTGTTGATCGACACCCCAGATTCGGTGGTCGTAGGCTCCAGAGATTTGCACACCCTCAGATACAAATTTGCGATCTTTGTTTGTTACGTCGATCGTATCGAGAGGATTCCCGGTTGAATTAGCTAATCCACTCAAGGCTTGGTATTGGGTACGAAAGATATTCGGGGTATTTAAAATTCGCTGCGGGGAGATTTTAGATTGGAAACCATCGAATTTGGTCCAGGCTCTCTGAAACAAATTGCGATAGGCCTTGACGTTCATTTTTAGCGACGGGTTGACCTGCAACCCATAATTAATATGAATTTGGTGGTGTTTCGAAATAAAATTATCCAGCGCGGATGCGGGATATCTGCTGTCGGGGTCGCTCGCGAAATCGTTATTCGTGAGCCCTAAATAAGTTTCGTTTGCGTCTTCGTCAGCGAAACCAAGTTTTAAAGTAAGCACCTGCTGATCATCTTCACTTTGCCAGCGTATTTTGGCGTTCACGTCATTTCTCACAAAGCCAGTATCGCCACCATTATCCAGCTCCTTGAACCCTTCGTTTTGATAATTCATTACATCGAGTAGAAAGCCGAACTTACCTAACGCAAAAGCAACAGCCCCCTGTGTTTTCATATAGCCGTCTGTGCCAAGGCCGAAGTCGATCTCTCCAATATTGTCTTCGGGTATTCCACGACTAACAAAATTGATCGCACCACCAACGGTTTGCGGTCCGTATTTGACCGTAGCGGGACCTTTTAGAACCTCAATCGCGTCGATTCTTGCGGCGTTGGGAACGTAATAGGCTGCTGGAGCAGAGTAGGGTGCAGGACCGATCAGGACCCCATCCTCCATGATAGTGAGCTTCTGGCTCCTGTCAGTTGTTGCGCCTCGGATACCGATATTGGGTCTCAGGCCAAAGCCGTCCTCTTCGCGCACGTAGATACCAGGCGCTGAGCTTAGTATTTGGTGCAGATCAATATGATCCTCTCTGTCTAGCCGCTCTTGATCAAAAAGTGTTCCGGAGCCGGGCACAAGAAGCACATCAGAGCTCGTCCCAATAACTAGGACGTCCTCTATGCCGGTTGTTGATTTATGAATTGTCTCTTCGGTACCTTGCGCAAGAAGGATCTGTGGTCCTAGAAGTGCTAACCCGATTGCGACTCGATGCAGCCCGCGTAAAGTCATCAATCTGTGTCGCCGGCTGTTCCGTCGGGAAGCAGAACGTTAATTGTTATCGCGAAGTCATAAAACATAAAAGCTTTTAGTTCAGTCATTGCTCACTTCTCCATTTAGAAATCTATTCCCCCAGCTCAATTTCTACTGCCCTCTGACTGTCCAACTGGACGGATCGGGTCGACTAAAATTAAGCGAAAAGCAATCTTAATGAGAATTATTCTTATTATCAACATCATTTGCTAAATTGTTTTGCGTTTCTTTTTGTGAGTTGTCGGGGTTTTCTTTGTTGTCTAATTAAGATTTAAAGCCCCGTCCTAGTTGACCTAATGACCCTATTCGTCGTAATTTGTAGGGCGGAATTAGGCTCACCGAGGGGTCAAAAATGAGCGAAGCTGTAGATGTCGAGTTTGATGAGAACCGGGCGGAGGTAAAATCAGAAGGTTTTGCCAGAGCTGGCTCGGAGCAAGATGCTGTTAAAGGGGAAATTCCCTCGGCGTACGAAGTAGAGCTGGATTCAATTAATCCGGTTTGGAATCGATTGTTTCAAGAGAACAAAAGCTTAGAGTATTTTGAACGACTTCGGAAAGAGGATCCGGTTCATTTCAACGACACAGAGATTGCAGGTCGGTATTGGTCGCTTACTCGTTACGACGATATTAAAGCGGTGGATATGGATCATAAGAACTTTTCGAGTGCGCACGGCATAACGCTGGGTTTCCCGATAGATAGGCCCTTGCCCGAGGGTGCTTTGGATATTTCTCTCTTTATAGCTATGGATCCACCGAAGCACGATGTGCAGAGAAAAACGGTGGCTCCGGTTGTGTCAGCCAGGAATATGGCAGGTCTTGAGCCTTTGATTAGAGAGCGCACCGCTAATGTACTTGATTCCCTTCCAATAGGAGAAACCTTCAATTGGGTTGATAAGGTATCAATAGAGCTAACGACCCAGATGCTAGCAACGCTTTTCGATTTTCCCTTCGAGGATCGTAGAAAACTGACCCGTTGGTCCGATGTTGCGACCGCCGCGCCTGGCTCCGGCATCATCGATACCGAAGAGGAAAGGCGAGCTGAGCTTTTCGAGATGCTCGAGTATTTCAACAAAATATGGGCGGAGCGAAAAGCGAACCCTACGGGAGACTTTGTCTCGATGCTCGCGCACGGAGAAGATACCAAAGATATGCAGCCGCTTGAGTTCATGGGCAACTTGATTCTGCTTATAGTGGGTGGCAACGACACTACTCGTAATTCAATGACGGGCGGGGTGCTGGGCCTTAACCAATTCCCGGGTGAGTACGAGAAGCTTCGGAATGACCATTCGCTGATTCCAAATCTGGTTTCTGAAGTAATCCGTTGGCAGACACCCCTGGCCTATATGAGGCGAACCGCGAACTCGGATTGCGAAATCGGAGGCAAGCAAATCAAGGCTGGAGATCAGCTCTTGATGTGGTATTTGTCGGGGAATAGAGACGAAGACGTTTTTGAAAACGGCGAAGACTTGATTATCGACAGACCAAATGCTCGAAATCACCTGTCCTTTGGCTTCGGTATCCATCGCTGTATGGGGAATCGGACCGCGGAGCTCCAGCTTAAGATCCTTTGGGAGGAGATCATGAAGCGAT
>CAJXCK010000117.1 GCA_913051785.1 uncultured Gammaproteobacteria bacterium | reverse complement strand
ACATTCGATAACTTATTTTAACAAATGGAGCCCCGAATCATGGAATTAAAAGACAGTAATACATTACAAAATCTTAAGGACGCGTTCGCTGGCGAATCCCAGGCAAATCGTCGTTATCTTTACTTCGCAGCAAAAGCTGACGTAGAAGGCGAGAACGATGTTGCGGCTGTTTTTCGCTCAACAGCTGAAGGGGAAACCGGACACGCTCACGGCCACCTTGAGTACATGGAAGCCGTCGGAGATCCCGCTACTGGCCTTCCGATTGGAACCACGGCCGCAAATTTAGAGGCTTCGGTTGCTGGGGAGACACATGAGTACACGGACATGTACCCCGGAATGGCTAAGACAGCTAGAGATGAGGGTTTTGACGAGATCGCAGATTGGTTTGAGACGCTTGCCAAAGCAGAACGCTCTCATGCGAACCGCTTCCAAAAGGCACTTGACGCGATGACTGCCTAGGTCGAGCTCCATCTAGCGGTTCCGCCGCTCACAATGAGGGAGCTTCTGGCTCCCTTTTTATTTAGATCACTAGGAAACCACAGCTATGAAGTCAAGGGAAGGAAGCCTAGAGGCTCCAAAAAGAGAGGCCTTGGACTGGAAAAATCCGGATTTCTACGACAAGAACTCGCTCGAAGAAGAAATGGAACGAGTTTTCGATGTCTGTCACACCTGCAGGCGCTGCGTCAGCCTTTGCGACTCATTTCCCACACTGTTTGACCTAATAGACGAATCTGAGACGTTTGAGGTTGACGGCGTAGACAAGGCCGACTTCGGGAAAGTGGTTGACCAATGCTTTCTATGCGACTTGTGCGCTGAAACCAAATGCCCTTACGTGCCTCCGCACGAGTGGGCAGTTGACTTCCCCCATCTCATGCTCCGCGCCAAAGCTCAAAAATTTACCGCTAAAGACACCAAATGGCGGGACCGAATTATCACCTCTACTGACCCGATCTTCGACGCTATTTCCACCCCGGGGATTGCTCAGGTAGCTAACGCCGCTGCGGACTCAAAAGCAATGCGGAAGGTTGGTGAAAAAGTTTTCGGACTGCATAAAGATGCGCCCCTACCTAAATTTCTTCCTAAAGCATTGACAAAGTCCTTGCCAAACGAAATAGGCGCGGACGGCTCAGCAACGCCTACAGAGAAAACAACGGGGAAGGTAGCGATTTACGTTACCTGCTATGGAGATCACAATGAGCCGCAGATGGTGGAAGACCTAATTTCTGTGCTTGATCACAATGAGATCCCGGTAAAAATTTTGAAAGATGCTCACTGCTGCGGTATGCCTAAGCTAGAGCTTGGAGACCTGAAGAAAGTCGAGAAAATGAAGGATGCTAACCTGCCCCTTTTCATCGAGGCAATCGAGAACGGATACGATATAATTGCCCCTATACCGTCTTGCGTCCTGATGTACAAACAGGAATTGCCACTCATGTTTCCTGAAGACGTCGATGTGGCTCGTGTGCAGAGCGCTTTCTTTGATCCGTTTGAATATTTGATGCTTCGGCAGAAAGCGAACTTGATCGACCAAAATTTTCCGAATTCACTTGGCAAGGTTGCTTATCACGTCGCCTGCCATCAGAGAGTCCAAAATTTTGGGATGAAGACACGGGAATTTCTAGAGTTAGTCCCGGGCACAGAGATCTCAGCTATTGAACGCTGCTCGGGGCACGACGGAACTTACGCGGTAAAAGCCGAGACCTACGAGAAAGCGAAAAAAATAGCACGACCTGTGGTGCGGCGGGTTGAGGAAGCAAACCCTGACAGCTTTGGCTCGGACTGTCCAATGGCAGGGAGAATGATTGCGGACGGCATTGAAAATGGCGAGGCCGAGCATCCAATAAGCATGGTTCGGCGTGCATACGGAATTTAAAGACGCAACAAAAACGTAAAGGTAGATTGATATGAAATTAAAACGCGATGATCTTTGGTCGTTGGAAGAGTATGCGACAGAGAGAGAACCTTTTAGGGCTATGATCCTTAAGCATAAGAAAGTGAGACAGGTCGCACTCGGGCCGCACGCCACTCTTTACTTTGAGGACCGCCTTACCATGAAGTATCAAGTCCAGGAGATGCTTCGAGTCGAACGAATCTTTGAACGAGAAGAAATTGAAGAGGAGCTTGCTGCATACAACCCTTTAATCCCCGATGGCAAGAACTGGAAGGCCACATTCATGATCGAATACGGAGATGAGGAGGAACGGAGGGAAGCCTTGGCTTATATGGGTGGAATTGAAGAGACCCTTTGGGTTCAAGTGGGCAGTGGAGAAAAGTCATTTGCAATCACTAACGAAGACATGGACCGAACACGAGATACGAAAGCTGCAGCCGTTCACTTCACCAGATTTGAACTCTCGGACACGGACCTCGAAGCTATTAATCAAGGTTCCGAGATAAGGTTTGGCCTGGATCATCCGAGTCTTGCAACCACCGTTGCACTGGACTTTAAAGAGAGGCTCTCCCTGGTCGCCGACTTAGACTTATGAAGTTACGAGACTAGATATGTTCCGAGTGAACGCGAAAACTCGTTAAGGAGCTCACCTCGAGTTGAGGACTTCCTCCAACACAAACCAACTTTTCGAGACAAAGTCCGATCAGAGAACGGGATGTATCTAACGTTAGAGGGCGATTCCATAGGGGATGGAACGGCCAGCGCTGGCATTAAAGTTACACCCAACCCCGCGGACACAAGCCCCCGAAGTGTCTCAAGACTTGCCGCTGAGTAGCCACTGCTCTCGACGCCGCCGTTGGTCTGACAGATAGACAGCGCTTGATCTCGAAGACAGTGTCCGTCCTCTAACAAAAGCACATTTTCTCCTTCAAGCGCCTCGGCATCTGCCACGGTTTGCGTTGCCTTAGAGTGATTAGATGAGACCGTCAAAAGAAAGGGTTCGTCATACAATTCGAACTCCTCGACATTATCTTCATTGACAGGCAAGGCCAAAATGACCGCATCGAGGTCCCCTTGTTTTAACATTCTAAGGATTTGCGCGGTTTGTCCCTCAGTCAAGTTTATCCTTAATTTTGGATAATCTTTGCCGATCGGACCAAGAATTTTTGGAAGCAAATAGGGTGCTATGGTTGGAATGACACCCAGCCTAAGCTCGCCGCCCATTGGCTCGCGAATTTGTTCTGACATAGCAGTCAAGATATTTACTTCTGCCAGTATTCGTTGTGCCTGCTCGACAATTTTTTCTCCTTCAGCCGCAAGCATCACCTGTCGATTCGATCTCTCTATGAGCGTCACACCTAAAGTTTCCTCTAGCTTTTTTAACTGTGTCGATAGAGTTGGCTGGCTAACGAAGCAGGCCTCAGCGGCTCGACCGAAATGCCGATGTTCTGCAACCGCTACTAGATATTTAAGATCTCTAAGATTCAACTCTGCACTCCTTCGCGAGACCAATATTGATCTCTATTTTCAAAAACATTCACGGCTCTGGTCTAACTTTCCAATTGCTCAGAGTGTTTTTCCTACGAACCGCAAATTGAAAGTCACTGGAACCACCGGCTCTATCGACTGCAAACCAGCCATTTCCTTTAAAGTTTTTACTCCATCTAGAAGAGAAAAATCAGAGGCCCTGATCATTATCGGATCAGCGCTTGCGACGTCGTATATATTTTCCCCTGAGCGAACTACGTTAACCATTACACTTTTCGAGATCTTTATGGATTTCAGTCCGATACTCAGAGGAATTCTCAATCCTTCTGTTTCTCCCGATGATATTGAATTAATTTGATCCATATCTAATTTGGTTTTAATGGTTGCCGAGGGAAAATTAGCTACGTCAAATAAGATTTCCCGAATTCTTTCATTTCTAATTGGAACAAGAGTTTCTACTGTAGCCAAGTCTATGCTTACCAAAGCCTCACCATCGGACCCCACTGAACCGGAGAGCCCAGATAACCTGTGGTTCTCAGCAATTGTCTTGTTTTTAACCGATGCAAAACCCACATGTGAATTTTTAGTATCGACAACCCATTCAGAATGGGCAAACAATGAGAAACAAGTTAGTGCCAAAAATACAAAATGTTTCACTTTTTAATGCTCCTTTTTGATTAATTCGCGTTCTCGATATGAGAACGAATTTGTTCACGCGTCTCAGAGGCAGCTAGTCTAACCGCGCTCTCAAAATCTTCGTCTTCGCTTGCATAAATAATTGCTCTTGATGATGAAATCAAAACATTCGTTGAGCCGGACGCTCTAATTGTTGACCCGACATCAGCACCCTGAGCACCTATACCTGGAATTAAAATCGTTAAAGCTCCTACTATTTCTCTTACTCTAGCAAGCTCTATTGGATAAGTTGCGCCCACGACCAGGCCCGCATTGCTGTTGTAATTCCAATCGTTACTTATTTTTTCCGCGATCTTTTCGAACACTCGCTCTCCCGTCTCAAGGACTAGTCCCTGGACATCGTCTCCTCCCGGGTTTGAGGTTCTGCATAGGATAAAAACTCCCTTATCTTTGTAATCGAGGTAGGGCTCCAAAGAATCGCCTCCCAGAAACGGATTTACTGTGGCAGCATCGGCCCCAAAACGTTCAAATAATTCTCGAGCATATTTTTCAGCTGTTGAACCGATATCCCCTCTTTTGGCGTCTAGAATGACGGGGATGCCTTTATCCTTTATGTACAAAATGGTCTTTTCGAGCTGATCTTCTGCAGCCTCGCTTGAGTAATGCGCAATTTGTAACTTGTAACAGGCAGTCAGATCAGAGGTTGCGTCAACAATGGCTTTATTGAATGAGAAAATCGGTTCTGGTTTTACAAGTTTCGAAGAGGGAATTCTCTTGATATCGGGGTCTAATCCCACGCACAGCAAAGAATCTAGTTCTTTTTGTCGTGAAGCTAGTTTGTCGAAAAAGAGGTTCTTGCTTGTCTCTACGCTAATTACGAAACTCCCATTTTATGTTTTAGGCCAAAAAAATTATTTGAAGCGATTGTTTGCTCTCTCCCTCATTTGGGCACTATCTTTGTTAAATCACCTTCGTCTTTAATGTTATATCCCAAAGACGATATCTTATCTCTTATCTCGTCCGCCTTTTGCCACTGTTTTCCCTTTCGGGCCCTCGATCTGTCCTTTACTAACTTTTCTACTTCCGCTGGGATATTCACTGTTTGGGGGGTCCAATGTTCTATACCAAGCCCCAATACCTTATCAAATTCCAGAAGGGTTGCTTTTTTTTGGGATGGGTCAAGATCTGATTTGACCATTTGCCAGAGACTTGCAAGGGCCTTTGGCATAGCCAGGTCGTCATTTAGATCCCTGTGAATGGCTTCCAGTGTGGGCCGGTGAATTTCTCCGGGGGCTCCCCATTCGAAGGCGAGCTCGTAAAGCCTGCTCAATGAGGTCTGGGCTGCTTCCAGACCTTCCCAAGAGAAAGAAATCTGCGTGCGATAATGTGAGCCTAGGAGGAAATAGCGATACACTAGAGGATCAAATCCGTAATCCAAAATAGTTTGTAAAGTGATAAAAGACCCAGAAGATTTGGACATTTTATCATCCTTCAAACGCAGAAAATAACCGTGCATCCAAAAGTTAGCCAACCGGGTTCCCCTTGCTGCTTCTGTTTGAGCTATTTCATTGGTGTGGTGCACGGGTATGTGATCCTCTCCGCCGCAATGAATATCGAAATAATCGCCGAGAAATTTAGCCGACATAGCGGAGCACTCTATGTGCCAACCCGGGAAACCTTTACCCCATGGACTTTCCCATTCCATTTGCCGAGTCTCTCCTTCTGGCGAGAATTTCCAAAGCGCAAAATCGGTTAAAAAGCGCCTTTCTCCTTTTTCTACCCTTGCGCCCTCCTGCAGACCATCAATGTCTAACCTAGCTAAATGGCCATAATTTTTAAGTTTTTGCGAGTCAAAATATATACCGTCGGTAAGCCTATAGGTAAAACCTTTAGCCTCGAGTTCTTTTACGAAGTCAATTTGCTCAGGAATATGATCAGTTGCTTTACACCAAATGTCAGGCGGAAGAATATTTAATTTGCGTAAATCCGCTTGAAACGCATCGGTGAAGAATTGAGCCAATTCCCAGGCATCCATCCCTGATCTTTTCGAACCCAACTCCATCTTGTCTTCGCCGTCATCGCCGTCTGAGACCAGGTGTCCAACGTCTGTAATGTTAATGACATGTTCTACGTCGTATCCATTTAAAAGAAGGGTTCGCTTAAGTATGTCTTCGAAAAGGTAAGTTCTTAAATTACCAATGTGAGCATAGTCGTAGACTGTTGGACCACATGCATACATTTTGACCTTGTTTTGCTCTAGAGGAAGGAACTCTCGGACTCTTCGATCATAAGTGTCAAAGAACTTGAGCTCCATCAGTCAGGCCCACTAAATTCTAAAGATCGAGTTTGCATAGTGTCCATCATGCTTTTTTAGTCTCGGCACCAAAGCGTTCATCCAAGATTCGTTCCACGGTTTCCACGATTGTCTGAGTTTGCGACTCTACTTCCACATTCACCTCATCCCCAACCTGCAAAAGCCTAAAATTTGTGCGGCTAAGAGTCTCAGGGATAAGGTTAATCGAAAATTGTTGTGCCTTTCGATTAACCTCAGCCACCGTAAGGCTACATCCATTGACTGAGAGATAGCCTTTCTCAAAAATAAACTTGAGCCATGGCTTCTCCGAG
>CAJXCK010000116.1 GCA_913051785.1 uncultured Gammaproteobacteria bacterium | reverse complement strand
GAATATTGCTTTCAACCGGGCGTCAAGTTGGACTTCCGACATCTTGAGGACGGCTATCTCGTCACCGCGGAAGACATCGAAAGAGAGCTCGACAGAATTAACCATAAACTGAAGCCTCTGGACATTGTTTTGGTCAACACAAGGGCTGGTTCTATCTTCGGCCAGCCGGGATACGTAGACGCGGGTTGCGGGATGGGGAGAGAGGCAACCCTCTATCTTACAAGCCGTGGCGTCAAGGTGGTTGGAACCGACGGCTGGTCTTGGGACCCTCCATTTAATCTGACGGCGAAAAAATGGCTCGAAACAAAAGATCCGTCGATCGTATGGGAAGGACATAAGGCCGGCAGAGAAATTCCGTATTGGCAGATGGAAAAACTCCATAATCTGGAGAAAATCCCAGCAGACGGTTTTACCATAGCTTGTTTTCCCGTCAAAATAGAGGGCGCTTCGGCGGGTTGGACACGCTGCGTAGCAATAATAAATTAACCAGCCTCAGCCTTGTCTAGAAGTAAGGCATACCCTGGACGGCGACATAAAGACTAAAAATAGATTGCCCACCAGTGATGAACAATCTATTCCGTTTAATTCCACCGAAACACAGGTTCGATATTCCCTCGGGTAAATGTATTATTCCGATCTTGGTACCGTCCGGAGCAAAAATCTGCACGCCGTCATGCTCCGACCCTGCCCAACCGGCACTAGTCCAAATGTTGCCGGCTAGGTCCAGTCGAAAACCATCAGGCATCGCAGGGCCAAGATCACAAAAAACCCGATGCCCCGACAGTTCGTTTTTAGTGGAAACATCAAATGCATGAATCTGCCTGGGATGCCCATCTTTATGGGAGGCACCTGTGTCACTAACGTAAAGTGTCTTGAAATCGGGGGAAAATGCTAGGCCATTCGGCTTCTCCAAAGACTCATCAACAATCAAAGCAGAGCCATCCTCAGGATCCAATCGATAAACTCGGGTAGGTAGTTCTAAATCACCTAAGTGACCCTCATAGTGTCCAAGAGACCCATACCCGGGATCTGTGAACCAAACCCCCCCATCTGGATGCACAACAACGTCATTGGGCGCGTTTAGTCTTTTATCCTCAAATTTATCTATCAGCGTCGTTATCACGCCGCTGTGCTCAGTCCTCGTGACTCGACGAGTGCCGTGCTCACAAGTAATCAATCGCCCCTCGCGATCTCTCGTGTTGCCATTTGAGAACTCAGATGGACTCCGAAAAATTCTTACACTTGCGTCAAATTCGCTCCAGCAAAGCATTCTATTATTAGGTATATCACTCCATATCAAAGAATGCTGGTCTCCAAACCAAACTGGTCCTTCGTTCCATCTACCGCCAGTCCAAAGCCGTTCCAGAGAAGCATTACCGACGAGACACTCAGCGAACCTTTTGTCTAAGACCTCAACAGCTGGATCGGGGTACCTGATCGGCGCGGACCAGTCTCTATCCAATTTCCTATCGAAATCGCTCATCGTCTGGGTGGCCATAACATCAGTAATGGGGTTCTTTTCTTGTAGGCCTGATAATCTTCGTCGTTACCCCACTTTTTGTCTGCGCGGGGCTCTAACATCCGAGTGCCGCTAATCACCGTCATCTGAAGAACGACCCACAACGGGGCCAACATGGTGAAGATCTGTAAACCCTGAAGGGCAGGAAAAGCTATCATCGCAATCCCGAGCCAGAGCACGATCTCACCAAAATAATTTGGATGACGAGACCACGCCCAAAGTCCGGTCGATATGAACCGATCTGAATTATCTTCTATCGCTCGAAATGCGGTCTTTTGCCGATCAGCGACGACCTCAACGATGAAACCAAAACACCACAGCCCAAAGCCCAAATATAATGTCCAGTCAGGATCCACAGAAACACCCGAAGTCACTGCCGCCAAGCCAGCGCATCCCGTGAGATACACCCAACCGCCTTGCAAAGTCCAAGTCATAAAAAACGTAGGGAAAGAATTACGGATCGAAACGAAACGTTTGTCGTGTCCCGCTGCCTTGATACGAGAGTATAAAAAGGGCCCCAATCGTAAGGCCCAAACTAAAACCAGCAGTACGATTAATAATGAGCGAAAGTCCAAGCGACCAACTAGAAGCAAGGCCGAAAGAAAGACGGTGACGTAAGTCAGACTACCTGCTAAATCAAAATATTTTTCACTGCGAATGGACCAAGCGTGAATGAATAATATCCATTGAACTGCAAACGCAAAAATCCCACACCAAACGAATACAGATAACCCTCTGAATTGTTGCCCTCCATCGCCGCCTAACTGAGCAACACCCACTGAGACTGTCACAATAAACAGACTCACCACGACTCCTATCAACCATTGTTGCATTTCTTCTCTCCTCAGGCAGCCCAGGGCCGCCAATCAATTCCCTCGCTCCCTTCTTCCCAGAAAGGATATTTTTTCATAACTCCCATAAACATAGGATCTTTTAACCACTGATCGAGCCAATCCGAAAGCCAAGAATACGTTAACGACTGAAACCATAGCGGATCAACCGCAGCGTACTGACGAATAAAAGGCAAAAGAGCCATTTCTTCAAAGCTCAAAGGGCCTGATCGACGATCCACCCAAGCGGGAATTCGATCATTGATAGCAGACAACCATCCTAGATTCTTGTCTCTGTAATATTCTCTCGACTTTTCATCAGTAGTGCGATGGTATTTGTACTTATCAAGCGAAGGCTTGAACTCATCGTCGAAGCGACCCACCCAGGCCAGACCGCCCACTCCCTCTTCAACCAGAGAATCATCCTGACCGAACGTTTGCTCGAGAGCCCAAATCATGATGTCAGTACTTTCGTCTATAACCTGACCTGAATCGGTAACTAAGACCGGAACCGTTCCTTTCTTTGAGCGCTGCAATAATTCGGGAGGCTTGTTCTTGAGGGACACTTCTCTCAAGGTTACGGGTATTCTGCACTCCGCTAGAGCCAGTCTCGCCCTTATTGCATAGGGACAACGTCTAAAACTAAAAAGGATCGGCACCCCACTCTTCCTACTGTTGTGGCGTGCCGGGCAGAGTATCGAATTCATTTATCCAACTCACCTTTGAGTCAGTCCAAACCTGAGCTACCGGCTTTAACTTCTCCATCTCTCGTAAAACTCCAACCCGAATTCCTAAAAATCTTGGGGCTGACGATCCATCTTCGAGTGCTGATGTAGCATAGATATGGGACCCGCAATCGCCACAAAAAGCCAATTCCCTTTTGTTACCGCTGTCGCCAGTCTTGTAGTACTTCTTGAGAACACCTTTCGTCAATCGAAAGTCATCCTCTGAGGTCTGAGTAATTGCGCGATATGGACCTCCCGACATAACCTGACAGTCGGTGCAATGACAGATTACGGACCGAGGTTCCGACTGAGTAACAAACTCAATCTGACCACAATGACATCTGCCGTGAACTTCCATACTTCACCTCTCCAATCACGCGGATACTGGACTTCGACACTGTATCATTCATACTAATTTTTTTTTAAGTGTATTCTTTGTCAGGTAATAGTCGCCAGCTCCCGGTTCCAACACCGGAGACACAACATTTCTGGGACGGCACGAGGGAAAACGAACTCAGACTGCAGCGATGCAATGATTGTGCTGAAATCTATTTCCCGCCACGACCATTCTGCCCCTGCTGTAGCTCACGCAATATAGTTGTATTTCAAGCGTCAGGGCGAGCTACGCTCGATAGCTATGTAATCAGCCACCGCCCCCATCCAGCCTTTAATGGCCCCTACGCTATAGCGTTAGTCAAGCTTGAGGAGGGACCGAGGATGATGAGCAACATATTGGAGTGCGAACAAACACCCGAGGAACTTGACTTGGACATGGCCCTCGAGGTCGTTTTTCAAAAGATGAGTGACGAGATCACGCTGCCATTTTTCAGACCCAAGAGAGGCAAAATATGACCGGTGTCGCTGTTGTAGGAGCCGCTGAAACGACTGAGCTTGGAAAAGTTCCCGGTATGAGTCAAATACAGCTGCACGCAGACGCCGCGCTTAATGCTTTCGAAGATGCCGGCATTTCAGCAAAGGATATTGATGGGCTGGCGACCGCGGGAAGCCGCCCGACAGATCTCGCACATTATTTAGGAATTACACCAACTTGGGTCGACGGCACTGCAGTAGGCGGTTGCTCCTTCATGCTTCACGTTAGGCATGCTGTTGCTGCTCTTGTTACAGGTCAGTGTACAACGGTTCTGATTACGCACGGAGAGAGCGGTCGATCTGGTATTGGGAGAGATGGCTTCGGTCGCGCACCAGCCTCGCTTCAAGGACAATTCGAGGCTCCTTTTGGACCTATGGGTCCTCCAACATTATTTACACTTCCTGTACTGCGATACATGAAGACCTATGGAATGAGTCATGAGCAACTTGCCATGGTTGCAGTTGTTCAACGCGAGTGGGCCTCTAAAAATCCACGGGCTAGCTTTCAAGACCTAATAACGGTTGATGATGTACTCGAATCGAAGCTCATTGCCTATCCATTTCACCTTTTGGAGTGCTGCTTAGTGACGGACGGCGGCGGGGCTCTTATTCTTACCTTGAATAACCGGGCAAAGGATTTTCCACAAAAACCTGTCTTTATACTGGGTTGTGGCGAGAGTGTTGAAACACCCATGATCAGCCAGATGGAAGACCTCACGAGCTCAAGAGCTTTCAGAGTAGCTGGACCGGCAGCGATGCAGCAGGCCGGTGTGAAGCACTCGGATGTTGACCACTTGATGGTATACGATGCTTTCGCTCATCTGCCAATTTATGGCTTGGAAGACCTTGGATTCTGTAAACCCGGAGAGGCGCCAGATTTTATTTGGGAGCAAAACACAGCTCCTGGTGGCAAATTGCCAATGAATACCAACGGAGGAGGCCTGTCCTACATGCACTCTGGCATGTACGGGATGTATGCCCTCCAAGAAAGCGTAAGGCAAATGAGAGGAACAGCTCCCGCGCAAGTCAGCAATGCTGAGGTTTCAGTATGTCTGGGTGTAGGCGGCATGTTTGGCGCTTCTGGCTGTATCGTATTTGGTACTGATCTCAGCTAAGCTTCTCTCTTTTCGGGGGTCTAATATGAGTAATTTCTTCAAATCCTGTGCACTAACAACTCTTCTATTTTTTCCTCTCACGGCATCATGGGCCGAGATAAGCGAGGAGCAGGCAGAAGCCGCAATAAAAACCCGCCAAGGTCTTCTGAAAGTAGTGGGCTATTACTTCGGCCCTCTCGTTGGCATGGCGAGAGGGCAGCTTGAGTTTGATGGAGAGCTCGCTAGCAGCAATGCAGAAAAAATCTCGCAACTGGTTCAAATGATTCCCGATGTTTTCAAGCTGGATACTCGTGAAAACGGGATCAGTTCCGGTGCTTTAGACAGTGTTTGGACCAACACTAATGACTTCGCGCAAAAAGCCACCATTTCGTCTGAGGCCGCAATGGCTCTCAGCAAAGCCGCGAGCGAAGGGAAATCCTCGTTTTTGCAGGCTCTCGGAGCGGCCGGTTCGTCTTGTAAAGGCTGTCATGAGGAATACAGAAAGCCACAATAGGGAAAGTTCAAACCCAAAAGAAATCCTAGTATGGGACTGGCCTACCCGCGCATTCCATTGGTCTCTAGCCCTTACTTTTTTGGGGTCTTGGATCACAGCCGAAGCAGGCTTGGAGTGGGCGAGCACCCACATGCTTCTCGGTTACATGACGCTTTCCTTGCTACTTTTTAGGATCCTATGGGGTTTTGTTGGCACGCGGCACGCCAAATTTTCCAGCTTCCTCGTAAGCCCTCGGGTCTTTTTTTCCTCGCTTCAAAACTTGTTTTCCCGAAGAAGCGAAGACCATATAGGGCATGGTCCCTCCGGTGGGTGGGCTACTGTTTTGATTATCAGCGTGCTACTCGTACAAGCTATATCAGGTCTTTTCATAAGCGATGACATATTTAACGACGGCCCTTACCACGGCTCCGTTTCGGACGGTGTGGCCAGTTTTATGGCAAATCTGCATCATCTAAACTTCAACTTGATACTTTGCCTGGTGGCGCTCCATCTATCAGCGATCGGTTGGTTCCAGTTTGGAAAGAATCAGGCCTTAACAAAGGCTATGTTGCTAGGTAAGAAGACGGGGCCGGCAGTTCTAGGTATACAGTCATCGCAAACCCTCAAAGCGCTCTCTATATTCTTCGTGTGTGCATCGATCATTTGGCTGATAGTTTGGCTCGCCCCTGAACCGGTCTATCTTTTTTAGGAACTCATTATTCAATCCGAAACCTGGATATTTGAATATCGTCAACTCCATAATCCGCAAAATTATCTGTTACTCGACCCGTTATATAATCTCTCCAGGTGAAGGACCTGTACAAAGCCTTTTTATCTTTCATAGGCCACGGCTCCACTACTGAATCTATTCTTGGTTGATAAAAAAAGGGCAAGCTGTATCGACCCTTGTCTCGTTCAACGGGGACTACCCGGTGAACCCCTGCAACGCATTCGTCGTTCGTCCAAACCTGCATCACGTCTCCCACGTTTACTACGATCGAGTTCTCGCTGGGGGGCACATCAACCCAACCCAACGAATTTGAGAAGGCTTGCAAGCCACCGGCGTCGTCCTGGATCAATAGTGTTATGGCGCCAGGATCGGTGTGATGATGCAAAGCCATGTCCCCAAGCGGCGTCACGCCTTCTATTTCGTCCTCAGAAAGTGGATCGTCAATTGGATAGTAGTTAAGTCGTGCGGCACTCGTGTGTAGTTCTCCAAAATTCTCCTCTGACATTACTCGGCTCGCCTCAACTGAAAAACCAAGAGAGACGAGCATAAGATGCATAATTTCCTCAGCTAGACCCTCAAACGTTGAAAAAAA
>CAJXCK010000115.1 GCA_913051785.1 uncultured Gammaproteobacteria bacterium | reverse complement strand
CCTTCCATAATCTATCTCGATCTAGAAAGTCTATTTCCTCCATTATCATCTCGACGTAACCGTCGGGAACCGTCTCAGCGACTGAAAATTCTATCTGGCTCGCAAATTTTGATTTGCTAGGTGAAGCAGGAACTGAAATCCTGCTGTCTCTCAAATCTGCTAAAGCTGAGACCGCACGATCGATAATTTCGTGGCGGATTTTTTCAGAATATCCGCCGCTGTCGTCGGGGACTAGCTCTCCTTCTGGCACTTCGATCGGCTTAGGGGCATATTTATCTTCTAACCATGAATTGTCCTCAGTAAGCGAGGCCATAGACATGAGAAGCGTAGGCAGGTTGACTTCTCCTAACGCCGCTTTTATCTCGTCGTTGTTCTTCGTTATCGGTAAAGTTGGTTCATTGAATTGACCCATTTCTAGGTTTTTCATTTTTCCTCCCGTTTGCCCCAGCCTTTGATCTTATCAAAATGAGAATGCATTGACCTCTGCTATTATAAGAACCACTTGAAGCCATCATAATCAGCATTTAGACTACGCGCCCGCCAGTTATTACTCAAAAAGGGCCTATGTGATAGGCTGCTGGTATAGGCACGACGATAGCGGGAGAGAGTTTTCACCCATAGGAGGCGCTTATTAAGAAAACTGGAAATCGAACAGATAAAGCAATGCTTAATGAGGATATCGAATCATCCTCGGTACGATTGGTAGGAGCGAACGGCGAGCAGCGGGGCATCGTTTCAAGGGAAGAAGCACTAGGAGAAGCTAGGACTGCCGGATTAGATCTCGTAATGGTGGCAGCTGATGCAGAACCGCCGGTTTGCAAGGTAATGGACTACGGCAAACATGTTTTTGACTTGAAAAAAACGAAAGCGGCTCAAAGGAAAAAGCAAAAGCTCACACAAGTAAAAGAGATGAAGTTCCGACCGGGAACCGAGGAGGGGGACTATCAAGTTAAGCTGCGAAATCTGAAGCGCTTTCTAGGTGAAGGAGATAAGGCAAAGGTTTCACTCAGGTTTCGAGGCAGAGAACTAGCGCACCCTGAAATAGGTATGACGCTTATGTCGAGGATTGCCGATGACCTAAATGACTACGGAACGATTGAGTTGGAACCAGAATTTGAAGGGCGCCAAGTTATAATGGTCTTGGCGCCGAGAAAGAAAGGACAGAAACGTATATCTAACGGTTAGGTAAGGTATCGAAACGCAAGGCTATAATAGGCGCTAGGATTCAACATGCCAAAGTTAAAAACACATAGAGGGGCCGCGAAGCGGTTCAGAAAGACTGCTTCGGGATTTAAGCGGAAGCAGACGAATAAGAATCATATTCTCACAAAGAAGACGACCAAGAGGAAACGTCATTTGAGGGGGATGGAGGTCGTCGCTGAAGCAGATGCGGGGGCGTTGAAAACATTGTTACCAAAGAAAGCGCGTTAGGAGGACGAGATGCCGCGTATAAAAAGAAGTGTCGCTTCGAGGGCACGCAGGAAGAAAATCCTCAAGGCGGCCAAAGGATATTACGGCGCTCGTAGCAGAACCTTCAAGGTTGCAAAACAGGCGGTAATAAAAGCTGGTCAGTATGCCTATCGCGATCGACGTCAACGTAAAAGACAGTTTAGACGTTTATGGATAACGAGGATCAACGCCGCCTCTAGAGAGCACGGTCTGTCCTACAGCGTCTTTATGGCTGGTCTAAAGCATGCTGGCATAGAAGTTGACCGAAAAGTGTTGGCGGAAATTGCGGTTCATGAAAAAGATGCTTTCAAGGATCTTGCCGAACGAGTAAAGACGCAGATCGAAGCAAAAGCGGCCTAGACGGCAACCATATTGTATCGATGTGTCCTACTAGATTCCGTCTTTACTAGGATATAGCGTCGGCTAGTGAAACTACTTGCATTACTCTCGATGGAGGAAAGGAACTTCGGCTTTAGGTATTGATGCCCTATGGACATTGAAATCATATTAGATAAGGCGAAGAAACGGGTAATGGTCTCGGAGGATCTTCGTGAGCTAGAAGATATTAGGGTCGATTTTCTGGGCAAGAAGGGTGCTCTAACCCTAATGCTCAAGACTCTTGGTGAATTGAGTCCTTCCGAGAGACCTGCTGCGGGAGCCAAGGTAAATCAGGCGAAAACCATTCTTCAAGACTTGATTGAAGAGCGAAAAACCATTTTGCTCCGTGGTGAGTTGGAAGAAAAACTTAAAACAGAAAACATAGACGTCACACTTGCCGGTAGAGGTTTGGAGGGAGGCGGATTACATCCGGTCTCGATTGCTCGTCATCGAATTGAGGATATTTTTGCAGGGGCGGGCTATGAGGTGGTGGATGGGGATGAAATCGAGACAGATTATTACAACTTCGAAGCCTTAAATATTCCTGCTCATCATCCAGCCAGAGGAATGCACGACACTTTTTATTTTGGAGATGGGTCTCTATTAAGGACGCATACCTCGCCTAGCCAAGTCCACACCATGGAGAATCAAGAGCCTCCGATTCGTGTGATTTGTCCCGGAAGAGTTTATAGGAGAGATTCGGACCTGACGCATAGCCCGATGTTCCATCAAATAGAGGGGCTTGTTGTAGATGAAGGAATAAGTTTCTCTGATTTGAAAGGTACCATTATTGAGTTCCTAGAGAGATTTTTCGAGCAAGAACTAGAGATAAGATTTCGGCCCTCTTACTTCCCATTTACTGAGCCTTCAGCTGAAGTTGATGTGATGGGTAAAGATGGCTGGCTAGAAGTCCTCGGTTGCGGAATGGTTCATCCAAACGTTCTGTCGAAGTCTAATATTGATCCTGAGAAGTATTCCGGTTTTGCTTTTGGCTTTGGTGTTGATCGATTGGCTATGCTCATGTTCGAGGTCCGAGATCTCAGACTATTTTTTGAAAATGACCTGCGATTCCTGCGTCAATTTTCTTGAAGCCTGACTAAGATCATGAAAATCGGTGATTTGAAATGAAATTTAGTGAATCTTGGTTGCGAGAGGTTGTAGGGACCGATTTGGAAAGAGACTCGCTGATCGAGAGTTTGACTATGGCTGGTCTTGAGGTAGATGGTCTCGCCAACCACGATGATCTATTCAGTGGGGTCGTAGTTGGAAAGCTGGAGTCTGTAAATGCGCACCCAGATTCGGATAAATTAAGCATCTGTGAAGTACATGATGGGGAGAAACTTCATAAGATAGTCTGTGGTGCTGGCAATGTGAGAATGGGACTATTAACCGCTTTTGCGAAGGTTGGGGCTCGCCTTCCAGAGACAGGGGAGATTAAAAGCGTAAAACTCCGAGGCGTTGAATCGGAGGGCATGCTTTGCAGTGCAAACGAGTTGGGTTTAGGAGAGGATAAAAGCGGACTTATTGAATTGCGTGGGAAGGAGTTTGAAGTTGGCAAAGATCTTAAGCAAATTCTGTCCGAAGCCCTTTCAGTAGATGATGTAACGATCGACTTGGATCTTACGCCGAATAGAGGCGATTGCTTGTCGATAAGAGGAATCGCCAGAGAGATTGCTGCCGTGAACGGTTTGGACTTCTCAGTGCCTGAAGTGGAAGTAGTAGAGAGTGTTGAACCCGAGAGCGCTGTCGGAATAAACATTGAAGCGCCGGAGGAATGCCCTAGTTATCTCGGACGGTTGATAAAAGATATTGATGCATCAAGACCAACTCCAGTCCAGATTACAGAAAGACTAAGACGCAGTGGGATAAGAAGTATTGACCTTGTTGTTGATATTACCAACTTTGTGATGATCGAGATGGGACAACCTATGCATGCGTTTGATGCAGATAGGCTTTCCGGCGGTATTTCAGTTAGGAGAGCCAAAACGGGAGAGTCTTTAAGGTTGTTGGATGGTAAGGAGGTCGATTTAAAAGAATCGACCTTAGCGATTTGTGACGAAGCTGGAGTAGTCGCCATGGCCGGCGTGATGGGGGGGTTCGGTACTGCAGTCACGGAGCATACGTCAAATGTCTTTTTCGAGAGTGCTTATTTTTCTCCTCTCTCGATAAGAGAGACGGCTAAAAGCTTTGGTTTGCACACGGATGCCTCTCATAGATACGAAAGAGGGGTAGATAGCAGCATTCAACGTGAAGCTATAGAGAGAGCCACTAAATTACTTGTTGATTTTGCAGGTGGAAGGCCAGGCCCAGTTGTGGAGGCATTAGATCAAAAGTTTCTTCCGACTTCTGTCGAAATCAGATTATCCAAGACCAAACTGGAATCGCGAGTGGGTATCTCACTGGATAGTGAGTTTGTAGAAGGCATTATGCGTGGACTCAAATTGGAGAACATACGCAGACTAGAGACGAATTCGGCAGACACGATTTGGACTGTAAATGCCCCCCTTCACCGCTTTGATCTTAGTATCGAGGAGGACTTGATCGAAGAAGTCTGTAGGTTATTTGGTTACAACAATGTGCCCGCAAAGATGCCTCACATTAAATCTAAATTAGCAGAGATATCTAGAACCAGTTTTACGAGTAGAGACTTCAAAAAGAGATTCGCCAGCATGGGTTTTTTTGAAGCGATCACTTATAGCTTCATCGACCCAGATCTTCACAGCATTTTTGATGAGGACAGAAAGCCGCTGGAACTCTCAAACCCGATGTCTGTTGAGCAATCGGTTATGAGAACTAGCTTGATTCCGGGCCTAACTCAGGCCTGTGCTAGTAATATCGCTCATCAGCAAAATTCGGGAAAATTGTTCGAGCTTGGAGCTGTATTTCTGCCAAAAAATGATGGTGTAGTTGAACAACCAGTAAGGATTGCAGCCTCAGTATGGGGAAACAGAAGTCAACAGGATTGGCATAAACAAGATGTAGCGCTGGACTATTTTGACCTCAAGGGAGTCGTGGATTCTCTAGGCAGATGGAGTGGACGACAACTTAGGTATGAAGTAGGAGCCATTAATTACCTGCACCCCGGACAGAGCGCGCGGGTTTGTTTGGATGAGGGAACAGAATTAGGTTGGCTTGGAAAGCTGCACCCTGCTCTTCAAAAGAAACTTAATTTGCCGGATTGTTTTGTCTTCGAGCTTGACTTCGAGAAACTCCGTTCTCGAGTCCAGCCAGTTTACAAAGAGATTTCGAGATTTCCCTACGTAAAACGGGATATTGCTATATTGGTGGACAAGACTGTTTCGGCCAGCGATGTTATCAATTTATTGAAAGAGGAATTAGGAAAGGGCTTGCGCGATGTTCGGCTATTCGACGTTTACGAGGGTAAGGGTATCGATTCTAATAAAAAAAGCTTGGCATTGAGCTTGACGTTCGAAAGTCAAACGGCGACATTGACGGAAGAAGAAATTGTCGAGTATGCCGACAAGTCCTTAAATGCTCTACGAAGAGAATTTAAGGCTGAGTTGCGTTAGTAGAAGGAGATTCTCTTGGGCGCCCTAACGAAAGCTGACATAATTAACCATCTTTTTGAGGAAATTGGTCTAAACAAAAGAGAGGGGAAGGAAATAGTTGAGTGTTTTTTCGAGGAAATAGCTAGCAGCCTTGAAAACAACGTACCGGTCAAGTTGTCGGGCTTTGGAAATTTTGAACTCAGGGACAAAAAAGAGCGGCCTGGTAGAAATCCTAAGACTGGCGAAGAGATTCCGGTCTCTGCGAGGCGAGTGGTGACTTTCCATGCCGGTCAAAAGCTAAAATCTAAAGTGGAGAGATTGGCCATTTAGAGCTATGGGACCCTGTGCAAACTTCGGAATCAGTTTGATGGACCAGCAAGAATTTCAGCCCATACCGAATAAACGCTATTTTAGTATTGGCGAAGTGGCTAAGTTAAGTGAGGTCAAGTCACACGTCTTGAGATATTGGGAACAGGAGTTCCCTCAGTTGAGCCCAACGAAACGCAGGGGTAACAGGCGGTATTATCAACAGCAAGACATTGTGCTGGTTTCCCAGATCAAATCGCTCTTGTACGAAGAGGGGTTAACAATAAGCGGAGCCCGGGCCCGTCTAAACGACTCCAAATCAGAGTCTGAGGATCTAAAATTAAAAATTTGGTCTCAACAGACGATTGCAGAGCTCGAAGAAGTAGTAAAGCTTCTCAAATCTTAGATCACTAGACTTGACGTCAATGTCGAAACTCGTGCGCCTTTCGTTCGGACTTTTAATTATCTGTTTCTCATTGCTACCACGCGTTTCTCAATCCCAAGAATCACTACGCTTAAATTATGCCGCGCGGGTTGGGCCTTTGAGTGCGGGAAATCTAGTTATCGATCTCCAGCCCACTCCAACCACCTATGAATTCTTGGGCAAGTTTAAAACTTCCAAGACGATGGAGCGATATTACAAATGGAGTGGAGTTTTTGCTGCAAAAGGGGCCTTGCTGGATAATCGCTTTCTAACGGAAGCTTATTTCACTAGGACAGAAGATAAAAAAAGAAAACGAGTAGTGATTTTTTCCGATACGGAAGTGCGGAGACTTCGGAAAGTTGGTGAAGGATTTAAAACAAAGCCCAGACCGAGAGGCGTCGATCTTATATCCGCTTTATTTCTTAGTCCGAATTGTTATGAAGGCAGCCAGGTTCATGATGGTGAGGATGACTATTTCATCGAGGTAAAGAAAAAACACTCTCAGAAACTTAGAGCTGCAGCGAGATATTTCTCTGGCCAGACGACTGTTTGCAGATATCACTTAAGAGATAATAAAAATCGAAGTCGCTCATTGGAGGTTGCGATAGGTGATATCGACGGGCGCAAGTTAGCTGTAAAAGTAGTTGCGAGAGTCCCATTATTGCCTAATCCAACTTTTCGATTGCTTATGGATCCAATGACTTAGGTAACATGGATTGGTGACATACATTTGTCGGCCGGTGGCTAATCTTTCTGACTGTCTGCGGTTAGGCTATAGTAAGTAAACACGGGGCGTGGCGCAGTTTGGTAGCGCACTTGACTGGGGGTCAAGTGGTCGCAGGTTCAAATCCTGCCGTCCC
>CAJXCK010000114.1 GCA_913051785.1 uncultured Gammaproteobacteria bacterium | reverse complement strand
ATAATGAAGCCCATTAGAGTGTTGAACAAAGCAATGAAAACGATGCCCGCTGAAGCCGAGTAATCCTCTGAGAATGCGCCCGGATCGAGCAAGTGTTTCAAGGACCAATAAAGACTGTCTATGACCCCGCCCCCTAGGTCATTTGAGATTCCTTCTGCTTGAAGTGAATCCGGATCAAAAAGTCCGAACAAGTAGGCGCTCGTTCCGAAGATCGTAAATACACCCAAAAGTCCAAACATAACGAATAAAGGAAAGATCGCATTCTTTCTGGTGTTGACCACAAACAAGTACTTTATGCGCCGCCAGCCGAACTGGTTCTTCAGGCTTTCCAACTGAATCGTTCGCCGTTTATTCATAGCGCGGCTCTTTCAAATGTTCTTAATCTTTCGAGAACTAGGCAGTTTGGTCAAGCTCTAGTTGACTGATCAAGGAGGAGAGGTTTGACATGTCTCCTTTCGGCACGAACGCCTTAACGTTTGGAAACTGACTTAGCAATTCTTCTTGGGTAGCAGACATGTCCTTCCCAGAGAATATAACGATCGGTACGTGCTTTTCCTCTGGAACTTGTTCAGCGTAGGCGTCTAGGAATTGAAGCCCGTCCATTCTTGGCATCTCTATGTCAAGAATGATGAGACGAGGACTGTCTTCTTTGCCCAAGCCAGTCGTTACCTTTTCTAACCCAACCATACCGTCTTCCGCTGTATCAGCCTTAAAACCTTCGTCGCTTAGCATACGCTGCAACAATTCTCTGGTATTGGCATCATCATCTACCACTAATACGTTTTGTGCTTCACCTTTCTGTGTTCCTAAAAGCCTATGTATCTCTGGGATGAAAATTGAGCGATCAATCGGTTTAGTGAAATAACCCTCAGCACCGAGAGACTCCGCGAATTTCTCTTCCGAAAGTTGAGTAACCATTGCTACCGGGATACTCTGGAGTTCTGGATCGGACTTAACTTCTCGAAGAATCGACCAGCCATCTCTTCCTGACATGTAGACATCAAGTAAAATGAGTTGCGGCATCCTCTCTCTGATGATCTGAAGGCCGCGCTCGCCATCGGTCGCTCCAATTAAATTGATTTTCGCCTTATTGAGCGTCCTCTTGACCATCTCGTGTACAGTAGGGTCATCGTCGATAAGCACAACATATGGCTTTGAGGCGTCTTCAATCTGAGGAGTCTCATCTTGGATCTCGTCCTCGTCCTCCAGACGTCTTGGTATGACAAGGGAGAAAGTGGAGCCAACACCGACTTCGCTCTCCACCTCTACATCTCCGCCCATCATAATGGCCAATTTCTTAGTCACCGATAGTCCGAGCCCCGTGCTTGCTTGTACTTGCGCTGACTTGGCCATCGTGGAGGTCTGCACTTGTGTATATTCATCGAATAGCCCCGCGATGGCTTCCTCGGGTATGCCGGTGCCGGTATCTTGAACCGCGAAGCGCACCATTTCTCTGCCATCTTTCGGCTCCGCTTCCTTGGTTATTCTTAGTGTAACGGTGCCAGATTCAGTATTTTTGAAAGCGTTGCTCAGATAGTTCGTTACTATCTGGCGCAATTTAGTTTCGTCTTGAAAGAACGCGCCGGCTAAATCATCACTCCTATCCACGACATATGCATTCCCGGTTTTTTCAGAAAGAGGCATGTTGATGGCGTTAAGCATTTCAATGGTTCCATCGACGTCAAAAGCCGTCGGATAAATCTCCATTTTACCGGCTTCGATTTTTTGCATATCCAACACGTCATTGATCAAGGTTAGGAGGTGACGGCCGGAAGAGTTAATACGTTGCACGTCTGGCAGCAAATCGTCATGACCCATGTCTTCGCATTCTTCCTCGAGCATTTCTGAATATCCGATAATTGCGTTTAGAGGGGTTCTCAACTCATGGCTCATATTGGCAAAAAATTGCGATCTATTTGCATTAGCGGTGATTGCATCGTCTCGTGCAGATTTCATGTCCTCGGTTTTTGCATCGATCAGCTGAAGAACCTCATCTGACATTCTGGAAAAGGCCAAGGACATCATTTCAATGGAGGCATCTTCCCGAGTGTCTCCTTCGCTCTCTTGGTCGGAAAGTTCATTCATCCGCTTGATGTCGCCTAACATGAGGTTTTTTGCCTCTCCGTCGAGCTTATCCGCAAGATCTCCCATCTTGCTTATGATCAATGTATCGCGCTCTTTTCGTCTTCTGTAATTGTTTTCTGAGATGTTTCGGTTCTCGAGGAGTGACTGTCGATAACTTTCCAGAGACCGTTTAAGCTGGCCAACCTCATCTTGGTCGGAAGCGAGAATTCCAGATCTGTCTTTCATTTCGGCTTCGAGATCTTGGTTTGTGAGCGCGTTTAAAACATCTATTGCGCTCGTGATTCCTGAGAAGGCTTTAGTAATAACAAATCCGACTACCGTAGCGATCAATAGTGTTAGAAAAATGATGGCTCCAAATGCGCCATATTCGATTTGGCTTCTGGCATCGAATTCAGCTCTTTGATCTCTAAAGATCATTAGATTGGCCCTACCGCCCGGCAGGTAATCGCTTAACGAGATCACAGTTATCGATGCGCCCTTTTCGGTAGCGTTCTCAGTAAAAAGCCGACTATTTCGTTCTTCGATAACCCTTTTTCCTTCGGATACTAGTCCGGGCAGGTCATAGATCTCGAACTCTCCCTCCTGAACCTGAACATAGCTTTCCAGGGAGAGATCATAGTCTGGAGTCACGACTGCGGCCCGAACTTCGTATTGTTCTTCAAAAACCTCAAGGTTGGAGAATATGTTTCTACCCAAAACGACGGTCGCGATCCGCTCCTTTCCGGAGTTTTTTACGGGAAAGACGATGCTTTGATGGATCGTTGAGCTTTCGGAACTTGTGACATCATTAACAAAGACTACTTGACGCTTAGCGCGGACGGATCTTTCTAAGAATTGGTCCAGTGGTGCTTGGTAATCGATGACAGAGGTTGTGCCGCACGGATCAATTCCATAGTCGAACGCGAATCCGCAAAAAAGCTTACTACCCTCTTGATCATAGACGATCGCGAAGCTCAGGTTTTCTTCATCGAACTCCTC
This sequence comes from uncultured Gammaproteobacteria bacterium, assembly GCA_913051785.1. Taxonomy (GTDB): domain Bacteria; phylum Pseudomonadota; class Gammaproteobacteria; order Pseudomonadales; family Azotimanducaceae; genus UBA4421. The sequence continues at coordinate 3,973 of CAJXCK010000114.1, read as the reverse complement.
CGAGAAGATATAATCGAGAATCTCGAATGCGGTTTCTGTGTCTGATGACTCGATGGCGTCAACTACAGCACCCGTTTCATACTCCCAAAAACTTAAATCAGACTGTGTTCCGAAGATGTCTTTGAAATTGATCGAGAAGCCTTCTGGATTCCACTTTTCGAGGTGGGTTATGTAACTGCTCTCGCTTGTATCGGACCATGACGCGTCAAAAAGTGTGGTACTTACCTCAGATAAGCTCTCCTCTTGCTGTTGGACCTGGTTTTGCTGAATCCAGAAAGTCGCAACACCAATGCCTACACATGAGACAATACTAAGTAGGAGAACCTGATATCGGATTAACACGCGCGATTATACCGATCTATTGCCCTAGATTCTCACCGAGTTATTTTGTACGGCACCATAACGCGAATTCTCTCTACCTGAGTAGGGACTCCGTTGGCGCTGTAGGGCTCATACTTAAACGATCTCGCCCACTTGAGTGCATTTTTCTCAAAACGGTTTGGAGGCGTCGCTTCTACAACGAAGGCGTCTACAACATCACCGGTTACACCGACGGTCAATTCAAGAATAACTGTACCTTCGATTTCCCTGCGAAGAGCGGCCCTTGGGTAGACATAACGTCCCTCGGAGATCCTTGTGATTTCTACCTGCTCGTCTCCCACGTACCCAGTTGCGGCATGTAGCTTTCCAGCCGTCACGGTGAGGAGTCCGACTATAACAAATATCGCCCCCAGCATTTTCTTATTACTTGTAGTGGTCTTACCCATTATTTCCCCCACAATCTCAGAGTTTTCCTTTGCGGGGGTGATATTAAAGTGTTCCGAAACGTAACACAACCTAGTCTTTTATAGAAAATTTACGTGTTTCGAACTCGATAACTTGCTTGCAAGTAGTGATAGCTAACGCGACGCGACGCGCTGAATCTCGTAGCGGACAGGAACAACTACGCGCTCTACACGTTGAGGTACACCATTCAACTGGTAGGGCTCGTACTCTAATGAACGGACAAATTTAAGGGCGTTTTTCTCAAAACGATTAGGGGGCGAGGCCTCGACCACAAAAGCATCGACGATCTGTCCTGCTTCGCCTACCGTTACCTGAACCTTGACGAATCCCTCAATTTCTCGTCTCAATGCAGCACGCGGGTAAATGAATTTGCCTTGAGAAATTCGTTTAACCTCAACTTGTTGATCCCCAACGAATCCTGTCTCAGCAAATGCACTGGTACTCGAAACCCAAAGTACAGTGGCTAGAAGAAGTGACTCTGGAGCTATGCGAGATAAGCGACTCAAAATGTTCTTCATGATCAATCCCCACAGTAAGATTAGGTCACGGACACTAAAGTGTTTCTTTTCGTAACACAATAGTTAATTTTTAGCCAATTTCTGGACCCAGAAATAAATGAAACCGCTCTCTTCGATCTTGTAATTCTTCCCAGAGAGCAGGTTGAAGTTCTCTTGATTGCTATCAGCTAAGCCGTTTCGACTATTTCTTGCGCGGCTATCCGTTTTCCATCCTGTGCAGCTTGCTGAAACGAAGCAATTTGATTGAAGTTCATATAACTGAATATCTCGTCCGCCATAGAATCTACCACCTCTGCGTATTTGAGGTACTCCTCAGGGGTTGGCAGGCGCCCTAAGATTCCACCCACTGTTGCCAACTCCGCTGAGCCAAGGTAAACATCGGCGCCATCGCCGAGGCGGTTGGGAAAGTTCCTAGTTGAGGTTGAAATGACAGTCGCATTAGCCAGCACTCTTGCCTGATTTCCCATGCATAAAGAGCACCCTGGCATTTCTGTTCTCGCTCCAACTTTCCCGTAGATGTTGTAGTAACCCTCTTCCATAAGGGTATGAGCATCCATTCTGGTTGGGGGACAAATCCAGAACCGTGTATTAACGGTTTCCGCTTTATCGAGGAGTTTTCCTGCGGCCCGAAAGTGACCGATATTCGTCATGCAGGAGCCGATAAAAATTTCGTCAACCTTGTTCCCAGCGACCTCGGACAATATTTTTGCGTCATCGGGATCGTTCGGACAGCAGACGATTGGCTCTTTAATTTCATCAAGATCAATTTCGATCGTCGCGAAGTATTCGGCATTTGTATCAGCCCGCATGAGTTCTGGAGAACTCAACCAGCCCTCCATGGCCGCAGCTCGGCGCTCAAGCGTACGAATATCTCCATAGCCCTCTGAGATCATCCATCTTAGAAGAGTAATATTGGAAGTTAGATACTCTTGGACCGAGTCCTCGCTCAGCGAAATCGTGCAGCCTGCAGCCGATCTTTCTGCAGAAGCATCGGAGAGTTCAAAGGCCTGTTCTACTGTTAACTCCTCCAAGCCTTCTATTTCCAATACTCGGCCCGAGAAGACGTTTTTCTTATTCTTTTTCTCGACAGTAAGGAGTCCATCTTTAATTGCATAGTAAGGAATAGCGTGAACCAAATCCCTTAATGTTATGCCAGGTTGCATGGTCCCCTTAAATCTCACGAGCACGGACTCGGGCATGTCCAATGGCATTACTCCGGTCGCCGCAGCGAACGCGACTAGCCCCGAACCACCGGGGAAGGAAATGCCCATGGGGAATCTAGTGTGAGAATCACCGCCTGTGCCTACCGTGTCGGGCAGGAGCATACGATTGAGCCAGCTGTGGATGATCCCATCCCCAGGGCGAAGAGAAACCCCACCTCTGTTTTTTATGAAATCGGGCAAGGTATGTTGTGTTTCTATATCGACCGGCTTCGGATATGCAGCAGTGTGACAAAAAGACTGCATTACTAAGTCTGCCGAGAAGCCGAGGCATGCCAAATCTTTTAACTCGTCCCGGGTCATCGGCCCTGTAGTATCTTGGGACCCCACTGTCGTCATTTTGGGCTCGCAGTAGGTACCTGGGCGGACACCGTCCATACCACAGGCTTTGCCAACCATTTTTTGTGCAAGGGTAAAGCCAGCTTCTGATTCTTCAGGAGGCTCTGCCTCCCGGAAGCAATCCGACCGCGGCAAACCTAGATAGTCTCTGCTTCTTTGAGTAAGGCTTCGACCGATGATGAGGTTGATTCTCCCGTCGGCCTGAACTTCGTCAAAAATCACATCTGACTTCATTTCAAATTCAGACAGAACTTCTCCGGATTCGTCAGTTATTTTCCCTTCATAGGGAAAAATTTTGATTACTTGGCCTGTATTTATTTTTTCGACTGGCGCTTCAAAAACCAGCGCTCCAGCGTCCTCCATTGTATTGAAGAAGATGGGAGCTATTTTATTTCCAATGCAAATCCCGCCGCTATTCTTATTCGGAACACCATCGATTTCGTCCCCAAAAAACCACAACACCGAATTAGTTGCCGACTTTCGCGATGAGCCTGTTCCTACGACGTCTCCCACGTAAGCAACAGGAAGCCCTCGCTCCTTGATCGCCTTAATCTGTCCCATGGGCCCGATAGCTCCTGGTTCCTCAGGCTGGAGACCCTCCCTTTGCATCTTGTACATGGCTTTTGCATGAAAAGGTATGTCGGGCCTGGACCACGCGTCTTGTGCCGGCGAAAGGTCATCTGTATTGGTCTCTCCAGTAACTTTGAAGACGACCGCTTTTATTTCATTAGCCACCGGTTCTTTCGAATTGAACCAATCCGCATCAGCCCAGGATTGGATTATTTCCTTTGCGAGAGTGTTTCCTTTGTCAGCCTTAGCTGAGATGTCATAGAAGGCATCAAAAACAAGAGTAATTTTTTTTAACTGATCAGCCGCCTTTTCTGCAAGATCTTCGTCGTCCAGTAGATCAACCAAAGTGGATACGTTGTATCCACCCAACATGTTCCCAAGAAGTTCAACTGCTAGCGGCTTATCAACAATCGGAGAGCGAGCTTCATCTTTTACAATTGCGCTTAAAAACCCGGCCTTTACATAAGCTGCCTCGTCCACCCCTGGAGGGATCCTATTGGTCAAAAGATCCAAAAGGAAATCTTCCTCACCTTTCGGGGG
>CAJXCK010000113.1 GCA_913051785.1 uncultured Gammaproteobacteria bacterium | reverse complement strand
GCGCGTGAATGGCATTCACGAGGTCGGGAGTTCGATCCTCCCTGGCTCCACCAATTTTCCATTCTCGGAAATACTCAAGTAACGAAGATGGAATTGTCTCGAAGGATCGATCGGGGTATCGATAAGCTTGAACCCCGAGGGTTTTAGAGCTGAGGTGGACAATAATGCAAGAAGAAATAAATCAGTTAGAGGGTTGGCGGCACGAAAACGACGCGCTTTGTAGAGACTTCGTCTTTGATGATTTCGTTCAGGCGTTCTCGTTTATGACTCGAGTCGCTCTATTCGCGGAAAAGATGGACCATCATCCTAATTGGGTCAATATCTACAACCGCGTGTCTATTCAGCTGACAAGCCACGACGCGGGCAACACAGTTTCCTCGAAAGATATTAGGCTAGCCAAGATGATCAATGAGATGATGGATTAGCACTATATTAAGAGAGTTCCTCTGGTATCATCTCGCCGAAAAGTTAGGGGTCTAATATGCCGACGATTATTTACATAGAACATGATGGCACTGAGCATCAAATAGAGGCCGAAGTTGGTGCAACATTGATGCAAACAGCATTAGACAATGGCGTTCCTGGCATAGACGCAGACTGCGGCGGAGAGTGTTCGTGCGCTACTTGTCACGTCATGGTCAAAGAAGACTGGACATCCACCGTCGGAGAGCCAAATGACAGTGAAGAGGAAATGTTGGATCTAAACCCTGAGCGGTTATCCAACTCAAGGCTCTCATGCCAGATTGCGATAACCGAAGAACTTGATGGACTTGTGGTCGAACTCCCAGAATTTCAGTTTTGACAGAGCAAATCTCTCCATCGACCTTAAATATGGTCGATCATGATCCCTACGATATTCCATTAGACAAGTTTGATATCAGTCAACAAGCGCTCTGGGCGCAAGATAAAAAAATGGAATATTTTCGGCGCCTCAGGGATGAGGCACCTGTACATTTTTGCGCCGAATCAGAGTTTGGTCCTTATTGGTCTCTGACTCGCTATGCTGATATTTTGGAGGTTGATAAAAATTGGAAAGATTTTTCCTCTGAGCCTGCGATTACAATTGTGGATCCCGAGGAAGATTTTCCTTTGCCGATGTTCATTGCTATGGACCCTCCAAAGCACGACGAACAGCGCAAGACAGTGCAAGGTGCTGTTGCGCCTATTAATTTGAAAACTTTAGAGAATACAATCAGGCAGCGAACACAGAATGTATTGAACGATTTGCCCGATGGTGAGGACTTCGACTGGGTAGACCGCGTGTCAATCGAACTCACAACTCAAATGTTAGCGACACTTTTTGATTTTCCTTTTGAGGATCGAAGAAAGCTCACGAGGTGGTCAGATGTTGCTACCGGCGGTCCGGAGACAGGCGTCGTGGAAACGGATGAGCAACGCCAAGAGGAGTTGTTAGAGTGTTTAGAGTATTTTAGCCGCCTGTGGCAGGAAAGAGCCGAAAAAGATGGTTCGAATGACTTTATATCAATGCTGGCCCAAGGTGAGGCAACGAAAGATATGTCCCCAGAAGAATATCTTGGGAACCTGATCCTGTTGATTGTTGGCGGAAACGATACTACTAGGAATTCGATGACCTCAGGGGTGATTGCTCTAAATGATAATCCTGGCGAGTACGCAAAACTCCGAAATAACCCCACGCTAATTCCGAATATGGTTTCAGAAATCATACGTTGGCAAACGCCGCTCGCTCATATGCGAAGGATTGCGAATAGGGATTATAAGCTCTCGGGTAAGACGATTAAGCAAGGCGACAAAGTCATAATGTGGTATCTCTCTGGTAATCGGGACGAACGATCAATCGATCGCCCCGACGAATTTTTAATTGATCGAAAGCAGGCGAGACAGCACCTCGCTTTTGGGTTTGGTCCACACAGGTGTATGGGTAATCGTTTGGCCGAATTGCAGCTGCGGATATTGTGGGAAGAAATCCAAAAACGATTCCATTTCATTGAAGTGAGAGGAGCGCCAGAATTAGTGCCCTCGAATTTTGTCCATGGCTTCGTGTCATTACCTGTTAGATTGCATCCTTTGTAAGAGGGAATAGAGTTTTCGAATGGCGCTTTTGTTAAGAAAAATACCCTTACCCTTTAGCTAGATTTCTCTCTCGTAAAACAGGAGGGCGTGAATGCGATCCAGAGCCATCAGTGCCGTTTGGGCGGCAATCGGAACGATCTTAATTTTTTCTCCCCTTATTGGCCTAGCGGCGGATTCGCTGAAAGCAGAACAAATTTATGTACAGAAATTAACGGATCCACAACCTAATTGGTTAGTGGTGAATGACCCTAATTTCTTAGGGAATATGGATTCTAAAGTGCTGCTAATGGACGTTGAATCTAGTCAGATGCTAGGAATGCTTTCAACTGGCGCTTGGAGAAATGCCGTAGAACTTTCGCCAAACCGAGATTTGGTTTACTCACCCGAAACATATTATTCGAGAGGGACACGAGGTGAGCGAAAAGATGTTCTGACAATCTATGAACTGGAGACCTTAAGCCCCCTGGGTGAGATAGAGATCCCGCCCAAAAGAGGCTCTGGAGCTGCACATCGGGCCTATAGTGGAATCAGTTTGGATGGCCGTTTCGTCTATGTATTTAATGTGACACCTGCCATGAGTGTCTCCGTTATTGACGTCGTCAAGCAAACCTTTGTTGAAGAAATATCGATTGATGGTTGCGCAATGGTCTACCCGACTGGAAATTTCTCCTTTCTCAGTCTTTGCGGTAATGGTCGAGTTCGGCACACCAAGTTGAGTCATTCAGGAAAACTTATGGAGAGTTTTTTCTCGGATCAGATTTTCGATCCAATGGAGGACCCACTAACTGAGAAGGCTGCAAGGGTTGGAGGCACTTGGTACTTCGTCTCTTTTCATGGAAAAGTGGTTGAGGTTGACGCCTCAGACGAGGGGGTCTCAGAGACAAGGGAGTGGAATGCCTTATCCAAAAGAGAAGTAAAAAAGGGGTGGCGACCAGGTGGTGGACAATTGTTGGCTGCGCATGAAACTGGAACTCTGTATCTTTCTTTAAACAGAAAAGGTGTAGATTCTCATAAATTACCCGGAGAGCGGATTCGGGCATACAGTATCAAAGATCAAAGAAAGATTTTTGATATCAGGCCTGCCGAACCGGTGATCAACCTAGCTGTTTCCGTGGGTGAAAGTCCAATCCTGGTCGCCTCTACTCAAGGCCCCACGATTTTTGTTCACTCGGCGATGGATGGGCGTTACTTAAGACAACTGAGGGGTCCTCTTCTTGGCACTGGCGTGCTTCAATTTATAGAGTAGTACGATCAACTTAATCCTTTTTTCCACATTAATCTCAGCGGTTCTGCTTCTCTTTGTGGCCGTGTATTTAATCAGCCTGATTAGACAGATAGGAATTCTGCACGAGCGTACTCAACCATTTAAGAGTCGAAAATCAGATCAGCCTCTCGTTCAACTTAAGCCCAATGATTTGGGGCTGAGATATCTCGACTCAAAGTCCTTTGAGCCACTAGGAGATATAATCCTGTTGTTTGCTGGAACAAGATGTCCCGTGTGCGAGACCTTGCACGCCGATTATTTCTCTGATGGAGCTGAGTATGAAAGACAAGATAGGTATGTCGTATTTTCTGGTGAGCACCCGGAGCGAGTTAAAGATTATTCGGTGTTGCATAACCTCCCTTTGGAACGCGTTTTGATTGCTGGGGATCTTTATGTGCGAATCGGTGTCACCCAAACGCCCACCATGGTATTTTTACGAAGATCGGAAGAAAAGTTGCACTTGGAAAAAGCAGTTTACGTAAGTGGAGTGTCGTCTTTGAGGGAGCACATCACCAATTTAGTTATCAGAGCGGCGGGTAGCGATTTGTAATGAAAAATGAAGGGCTCTTCGATGAGTGGGCTGATAGATTAACTAGAAAGATCGCTCGCGGAAGCGGTCGAAGGTCTTTTCTGGCTCGATTGGCGGGCATGAGCTTTGGTGTCTCGGCCCTTCCTCTTCTTCCTGTTTCCAGGGCGTCGGCAGCTGGGCCCCAAGTGTCAGAAGAGGGAAATCCCCTCAGTTGTGACTACTGGAGGCACTGCGCCATAGATGGTTATCTATGCGGGTGCTGTGGAGGCTCTGTAAACAGTTGTCCGCCTGGAACAGAAATATCGCCAGTCAGTTGGATTGGCACCTGTACCAATCCCGTGGATGGCAACAATTACGTCATTTCTTATAATGATTGCTGTGGAAAATCCACTTGTGGAAGATGCTTTTGCAATACCAACGAGGGCGACAAACCTGTCTACATTCCCTCAAAGAGCAATGACATTAATTGGTGTCTGGGGACACAGAGCAATGCTTACCATTGTTCGACGGCGGTAGTGATAGGAAAAGCTTAAAATATTCCTAGAATATATTGGTGCTTAACAAAGTGCCGTGTTAACTGAAAATCTAAAGGAGATCTTATGTCGCTGGTTGCAGAAATGGATACGTCAAAAGGAACAATCAAGCTCGAGTTGTTTGATGAGAAAGCGCCAATCACCGTCGCAAATTTTGTAAACTTAGTGAACAAAGAATTTTACGATGGGCTGACATTTCACCGTGTTATACCAGAGTTCATGATTCAGGGCGGTTGCCCCCTTGGTACAGGTACCGGAGGGCCTGGGTATCAGTTTGAAGACGAATTCGACTCTGGCTTGAGACATGACGCTCCAGGAAAATTATCGATGGCAAATTCTGGTCCTGGAACTAATGGCTCTCAGTTTTTTATTACTCATGTCGCGACGCCATGGTTAGACGACGCGCATACGATATTTGGAACTGTCGTATCAGCCGATGATCAGAGCGTTGTTGATCTCATAGAACAAGGAGATGTGATTAACACGATTGCAGTATCTGGCGATTTCGAATCTTTGCTTGATCAAGTCGAACAAGTAGCAGCATGGAATAAAATATTAGACTGAGAAGAATAGCCAGTGACTATGGTTAACTGGGTGTTCTTTTTTGGATCAGCTCTGGTTCTGGCCTTGATCCTTCTTCATGCATCGGTGCACAAGTTTAGAGGCAGGATTGATTTTCAGTCAGCTTTACGGGGATACGGTCTGTTTCCAGAAAGGGCGTTGATACTTTGGTGGGTTGTTCCACTAGTTGAACTGATAAGTGTATTGGAAATTCTTTTCTCAGTTGGAGAGAGTCGTTTTTTAGCTTTCTTAATCTTAAGCCTCTACTCAGCGTTAATTTTCTATAATCTGATTATTGGGCGGACCAATCTTGACTGCGGATGTGGAGGGGTAGGAACCAAGTTAAGCTGGTGGATACTTGGTCGCAATACAATTTTGCTAATCTTTTGTATCTCCAGCTCGATATCGGGGGTTGTGATTGAGGCAGACCATTTATTTCTTTGCGCGCTAGGGGGCATCACCTTTGGGATTTTGCTTTTTGCCTCTTACCTTGTTTTTAATCAGTTACTCAGTAACTCACAAGTTTTGAATGGTGACTGATTTTCTCCTTGCTTCCCAGTTTATAATATGGATTGGTCTAATTTTGATCATTTGCGCCTTATATGCCCTTAGCAGGCAAGTGGCGGTACTTTCAAAGAGAGTCCCCTCTGTGGGTGCTCTAGCTGTCAATAACAGAATTGTTTCCCAAGCAGAAGCGCCAGGTTTCGAAAAAGTGAGCATCGAAGGTAACATCGTTGTGGTTGGTGGAACTAGAGGGAGGGATCAACTCCTTTTTTTTCTTGATATAGGATGCCCTATCTGTCGGTCTTTGGTTCAAACAGTAAAGAAAGTCGCTTACGAAGAGAGTGCAGATTTGGTATTTGTCAGCGATGGTGAAAGCGTTGGCCAACACCTCGAGTTTTGCCGAAGGTCAAACCTTATGCCATGCGATTATTTGATTTCTGAGGAAGTGGGGCAGGCGTATGGCGTTGGGAAAGTACCATACGCAGCTTTGATTGGACCTAACGGTAATATTATTACCTTCGGAATCGTAAACAGCCGGGAGCATATAGAAAGCTTGTTTCAAGCGAGGGAGGATGGAGTGGACTCACTACAGGAGTATTTTAGAAAACAATGACACTGTCTTCGAGACATTGTCCAACCTTATATAACCAGATTCGACTCCCATAGCTATTGACAGAAACTCCTCTCGGCGAGTAAAACGAAGATACAAAGAGACATGAATTTCTAACCAACGTTAGGGAAAATATTCTTGGCGAAAACAGTAAAAAAGCGCGGAAGAAAAAAGAAGGAAGAGGTCCTGGAGGAAATCACAGCGGAAGCCGATAATACGGAAGAGGTTGCTGACGCCGATGAAGAAGAGGACTCAGAGCAAACAGATGAATCTACAGAGGTCGACCTCGGTGACTCGGACCTCGAGCTGGACAGCGACGACGGAGTGGATCTTGAGGAGGAGGTTGATGTTTCAAAAGAAGATCCTAGTTCCGCAGCTCAATTACTTGCAATCAGAAGGGCCCTGGAAGACCGAGAAGACCGCAAACAGATGAGCAGAGAATTGGACTACCTCGACTTCGATGATTGACGCAAAGTCGTCTGGTCCTCCTCCCTTGAGGGACTTGGTATTGGTTGGTGGTGGTCACAGTCACGTGCAGGTGATAAGGCGTATCTCTATGAAACAGATCCCTGGCGTGCGTGTTACTTTAATTAGCGAGGATTACGAAAGCGCTTACTCAGGTATGCTTCCCGGCTGTGTAGCGAACATTTATACAAAAGATCAAATTTCTATTCAATTAAGTGCCTTGTGTAGCAGTGCAAATGTCAGATTCATATGTGCAGAGGTGACTGAGCTAGATCCGACTTCTAAGAGAATTTCCCTCAGGGGGAGGTCGCCGGTGAGGTATGACACACTGTCGATCAACACTGGCGGTAGTCCTGGTCCGAATCGATCGATAGGTATTAATGTAAAACCGATCAATTTGTTTCTGCCAAGATGGCAAGCTGCGTCAGCCGAAATAAGCGCCAAAAAAGGAAAAAAGGACACTTTATGCATTGTTGGTGCGGGTGCTGGTGGCGTTGAACTTGCTTTTGCAATGCGAGCAAGTCTGCCACCAGAAACAAAAATTAAAATATTTGGG
>CAJXCK010000112.1 GCA_913051785.1 uncultured Gammaproteobacteria bacterium | reverse complement strand
CCGGCAGCCTGAGGCGGAGCGTATTGTTTGAGCCAATTTATGTATTTTTGAAGCGCGTAGACCGCAGCGGGACTGTTTGTAGCTCCTCCCCGAGCTACCGATGAGCCTACAGGTCTGCAGCCTTCTACTCGTATCCCCCATTCGTCGACAGGCAAACCATTCGGAATACCAGTGTCTCCGGCCCCTGCCATTGAAAGCCAGGCGTCTGTAAAGCGCCATCCTAAGGACGGATCCTTTTTGCCATAGTCCATATGGCCGTAAATTTGTTCGCCGTCTATTTCCTTAACATCATTGGAAAAAAAATCAGCGATATCTTCATATGCTGACCAATTCAATGGGACTCCAAGTTCGTAGCCGAAGCGCTCTTTGAAAGCGGTCTGGTAAGTTGGGTTATTGAACCAGTCGTAACGAAACCAGTAAAGGTTTGCGAATTGTTGGTCTGGCAGTTGATAAATTTTCTGATCTGGTCCTGTAGTGAAACTGAGCCCTATAAAGTCGTCTAGATCTAGAGACGGAAGAGTCACTTCCTTTCCTTCTCCCTGCATAAAATCGCTCAATGCAATCACGTAACCGTATCGGGAGTGAGTGCCTATCAGGTCCGAATCATTCACGTATGCGTCGTAGATGTTTTCCCCGGTCTGCATCTGCGTTTGCAGTTTCTCGATAACGTCTCCCTCCTGAATGAGGTCGTGATTTACTTTGATCCCGGTAATCTCAAAAAAAGCGTTGGTTAATATCTCGCTTTCGTATTCATGGGTAGTGAGAGTCTCGGAAACAACATTGATTGTCATTCCTCGGTAGGGCGCAGCGGCTTCGGTAAACCACGTTAATTCTGATATTTGTTCTTCTCTAGAGAGAGTCGAGGGTTGAAACTCTTGGTCTACCCAATTGGGCACATTGGCTGAGAAGTCTTGATCCTGGACAATGATATTTTCAGGGCTCTCGGATGAGCACCCCAGTGTGCAAAAAAAAATGACAAAAATGCAGATTTTAATTCGCATAAGAAACCTCCCTCGATACATATTCAATTTCGCGCCGAGTGCTTATCCCCACGTTAGTACAAGTATAGCCCAAGCCACGGCCGCAAAAGACCCCAACCAGATGCTAGCTGGAAAAACTGCGACCGCGAAGAGGTGAATAAATGCGGTGCTGAGTAGAGATATGAACACCCTATCTCCCCTAGTCGTTTTTAGCTGAAGAAACCCGCGTCTTTTTTCAGTCGGATGGAATAACTCCAAAATAACCAGCGTCACTAGCAAAGCTGCAATCGCTGCAAAGAAAATTACAGTTGGGGTGATCCATGCCATCCACGTCACTTCACTCTCCCAAGTGCAAAGCCTTGAATTAGTCTTTTTCTAACAAACCAGACCAATATAAGTCCCGGTATTATTGTCACAACGCCGGCCGCCGCTAGGACTCCCCAGTCTATTCCCGAGGCACTTATAGTCCGAGTCATTGTTACTACTATAGGTTTAGCTTCGACGCCGGTAAGAGTCCTGGCGATTAATAGTTCGACCCAGCTAAACATAAAGCAGAAAAAAATGGTGACGCCGATGCCGCCCCAATTAGCTGGAATGAAGATCCTAAAGAAGAAAAAGCCGAAGCTGTGGCCATCCACCTTGGCCATTTCATCCAGGTCCTTAGGAATTGAAGACATAAAGCCCTCTAGGATCCAGACAGCCATTGGGATGGTGAAAAGGCAGTGTGCTAGTCCTACGGCAAGGGGCGTGTCGAACAAACCAAATGCAGAATATAGCTGAAAGAAAGGTAGCAAAAATACCGCAGGTGGAGCCATCCTGTTCGTGAGTAGCCAGAAGAAAAGTTGCCTGTCTCCAAGAAATTGATATCTGGAAAAAGCGTAAGCCGCAGGAAGAGCCAGAGAGATTGAGAGAATGGTATTGATCGCAACATAGGTCAATGAGTTGATGAAACTTCTGCTCCAAACCGGATTCGTCCAGAGTTCCATAAAATTCTCAAGGCTCGGCTCTTGAGGCAGTATCGAAAACGCTCCAGTAATGTCTGCGTTCTGTTGGACTGATATCGCTAGTAGCCAATACAAAGGGAACGCCAAGTAAACACAGTAAATAGCAAGAACCGTTTGTGCCACCTTGCTGGATCGATTATCTATCGAATTAATCACTTTCGCTCATCACTATGGTGTAAAAAAACCAGCAGAATAAAAGTATGAATAAGAAATAGATCACAGAAAATGCAGCGGCCGGGCCTAGGTCAAACTGGCCAACGGCCATAGTGGCGAGGTGTTGACTTAAGAATGTTGTTGAGCTTCCCGGGCCGCCGCCCGTCAGCACCAAGGGTTCGGTATAGATCATAAAGCTGTCCATTAGCCTTAATAAGGTTGCGATGATCAGGACAGATTTCAATTTGGGAAGCTCTACCCATCTAAATGTCTGCCAGTGGGAAGCCCCATCTAACTCAGCGGCTTGATAGTACGGATCTGGAATTGAGCGCAGCCCGGAGTAACTCAAAAGCGCCACCAACGACGTCCAATGCCAGATATCCATGGCGAGGAGAGTGAACCATGCTTGGCTTGCGCTTGCTGTATAGTTGAAGTTCCACCCAAGATAATTCAATGAAACCCCCATCAGTCCAATATCAGGTCTTGCAAAGAGTTGCCAAATTGTTCCCACTACGTTGGAGGGAATAAGCAGAGGAACTGCCAGAAAGAGGAGGATTGCTGTCGCTTTTTTGCCTTGCCTTGGCATGCCTTTCGCGACCATGATCCCCAGAGGTATTTCAATCGCTAATATGCTTGCGGTAAACAGTAACTGTCTTGCAAATGCCGTTATAAATCGTGGATCGTTGAGCGTTTGAGAATACCACTGAAAACCAACAAAGAACCTGTTGTCAAAATCCAGTATGTCCTGGAACGAGTAGTTCACAACAGTCATTAGCGGGATGACTCCACTGAAGGCGACGATCAACAGCACCGGTAGGACGCCTAGCCAAGCGCGATTATCTTTGACTCGGTTATCCATCTTCGTTGATTAAAGTATTGTTGGAATCAAAGAAGAGTTGGTTGTTCAGTCTTACGCCAACGGTCTTTCCGACAGATTTCTGGTAGGAACCCTTAACTCGCATTTGTCCCCAATCTGAGCGAATAGATGCCGTTCCATGTGGCTCGTGATCACGAGTCCGATCGGCTTCAAAACTGACTACTTTTCCTGATAGACCACCTTCACCGATCTCTACGAACTCAGCCCATTCTGCCCTGAAACCGATTTTGTTAGCCTTTTTTGGAGAGTCACTCTGTGTGTTGAACGCTTCAGCCGGAAGGAAATTCATACCCGGGTTCCCAATGAAATCGCCCACAAAAGTGGTTAATGGTCTCTCATAAATTGTCTTTGGTTCGTCTAATTGGACCAGAGCTCCCGCATCGATAATCCCGACTTTGTCGGCAAAGGACAGCGCCTCAGTCTGATCGTGTGTTACATAAACCATCGTAACGCCGTCTTCTCTTTGCAGCATTTTGATCTTTTTTCTGAGTTGCCATTTTAGTTTTGGTGAGAGTGCGGTAAGGGGCTCATCTAAAAAAACGGCTTTTAGGTTGGGTCTGATAAAAGCTCGAGCGATTGAAACTATTTGTCTTTGATATAGCGATAAGTCCTTACTCTGAGATTTTAGAATTGGATTTAACTCAAGAAGAGAGCAAACTTTTTCGAACCTTTGTCGTGCCTCGATCTCCGGAAGCTTTTTTACCCTTAGTGGAAACATGATGTTGTCTTCGACATTCATGGATTCATAGAGAACGGGGAATTGGAAGACTTGAGCAATATCTCTTTTTTTTGCTGCTAGTTGAGTCACTTCTCCCCTATCGAAGAACAAATGACCTCTTTGTGGGCTTAAAAGCCCCGCCATTATTTTCAACAAAGTTGTTTTTCCAGAGCCGGATTTTCCAAGCAAGGAGAGAATTTTTCCGTTTTCTATTGTGAGTCGAAAATCCTTGATTGTTTCCGTCTCAGAGCCCTCGTATGAAAAAGAGATATCTTGAAAAGAGATTTCTGCCATTTTATTGCAAACCGAATTTTAGGATCTCAGTCTTTGGGGCGCCCACTTCGATGTTCTCGCCGATTCTGAGAGTTATTTTCTCCTCGGTTTTCATAATCCATTCGTTCCCGTCAACTCTGCCCTGTACAAATGTTTCGCTGCCCGCATTTTCAAGGTGCTCTATCCTTAGCTCAAAGATAAGCGAATCGGACTTGCTCAAACTTTCTGCGGGCCGCAAGTGCTCTGGTCTAACGGCTAACATTTGGCTGGGCTCAATCAGTGTTTGTTTAGATCGAAAGACATTAACTCGAGGGTCACTCATCAGGTCCGCAGCCAATATAGAAACAGGCCGTGAATAGACCTCTAAAGGGCTTCCGCTTTGAATGAATGAGTAGTCATCGATCAAAAGGACATCATCGGCGATAGCAAAGGCCTCTTTTGGATCCATCGTGCTGTAGACGATCGTTGTGTCTAAGTTCGCGGCCAAACTCTTGAGCTCTATTCTCAAGCTTTCTCTGAGCTTGTAGTCGAGGTTTACGAATGGTTCGTCGAGAACCATTATTTTTGCATTTTTTGCGAGAGCTCTTCCCAGTGCTACGCGCTGTTGTTGACCTCCAGACAATTCAGATGGATGCCTTTTGAGATAATTCGTTAAGCCCAGCAACTCTCCAAGTTCGTATGTTCGGGCCGAGATTTGTGTCTTTGTGAAATTCCCTTGAGCTCTAAGGGGAGAATTAATGTTTTCCTCAACAGTCCAAAGGGGGTAGTTTACGAAGTCCTGGACGACGAAAGAAACGGGCCTACTTTTTGATTTTTTCGAGTAGCTCTGGCCATCGATTAATATTTTTCCTGAGACCGTCGAGGAAAGGCCGGTTAAAAATCTGCACAAGTTCGTTTTTCCGGAATCATTGCTACCAAGGATTACGTTAATGCCCCCCTCGAAGAATCGATGGTTAAAGTTTTCTCCACTCGGTCTCAACGCTGCGTTAATGATTTCTAGCAAGTTAACCTCTTGTTGATCCTGTTTGTCTTCCTCCTGCTGATCTATCTTAGCATTTCTGGTTCTGTCTAATCGTCTCAGTTCCTCTGATCGGCTTTTCGATATGTCTGCGGGTTCTTGAGGTAAGGTGATCTCAGAGAATATGTTAATGCACTCATATTCTATTTATTACTACATCACTGATTGTTAGAATTATCGCCGCGAAGAGACATGATATTGACCATCGGTAAACTCGAAAAACCCCAGTCGAGATTTCATAGTGGGGTAGGGATGATTGGAAGGTGCAAATGACCCAGAATGAAGGGCTAGATCTCTGGATCAATGAGATAAAAGAACTTTGTCAGCCAGACGCAATTAGAATTTGTGACGGTAGTCCAAAAGAATTCCACGAGATGATGGGACTCCTTGAGAACGCTGGTGTAGCGAAAAAGCTCAACGAAGACCTGCGGCCTAACAGCTATCTCGTCAGATCTGATCCAGCAGACGTTGCTAGAGTAGAAAGTCGAACCTTTATTTGCAGTGAGACCGAAGAGGAGGCTGGACCAACGAACAATTGGGCAGATCCTCAGGAGATGAGGGGGAAGTTGAGATCTCTTTTTCGCGGCTGTATGCGAGGTCGAACGATGTTTGTTATCCCCTTTAGTATGGGCCCTGTTGGCTCTCCTATCGCTCATATAGGGGTAGAAATATCTGACTCGCCCTATGTAGTTGCGAGCATGCATATTATGACACGAGTGGGGAAATCCGTCCTAGATGAGTTGGGTCCAGAAGGGCAATTTGTGCCCTGTGTCCACTCTGTCGGATTTCCGATTGCGGATGGCATCGTAGACGTGCCGTGGCCGTGTAATCCGGACAATTTGTATATTTCCCATTTTCCGTCTTCTAGAGAAATTTGGAGCTTCGGCTCTGGTTATGGAGGCAACGCTTTACTTGGGAAGAAGTGTTTCGCGTTGAGAATAGCCTCAATAATGGCCCGAGATGAGGGTTGGATGGCTGAACATATGCTTATTCTAAAACTGACAAATTCTGAGGGGGTCACTAAATATATTGCGGGAGCGTTCCCAAGTGCTTGCGGTAAGACGAACTTGGCCATGTTGGTGCCCACGATACCCGGCTACACAGTTGAAACGGTTGGCGACGATATTTGTTGGATGAAATTTGGGGAAGACGGGCAGCTATATGCGATCAACCCTGAGGCTGGTTTTTTCGGCGTTGCCCCGGGCACGGGTATGAGCACGAATCCCAATGCTATGTTGGCTCTAAATGAGAATTGCATCTTTACGAACGTTGCAGAAACCATGGATGGGGACATTTGGTGGGAGGGGATGACGAGTGAGGCACCAGATCAGCTTATAGATTGGCGAGGTCAAAACTGGACACCCGGCTCCGGCGCGCCCGCGGCCCACCCGAATGCCCGATTTACGGTTTCAGCCGCTCAATGTCCGGTCATAGCCGATGAATGGGAAGAGCTAAAAGGTGTTCCGATTAGTGCGATCTTGTTTGGTGGTCGGAGGGCAACTGTGGTTCCGCTAGTTAATGAAGCGACCTCCTGGAACCAAGGCACTTTCTTTGGTTCTATTGTTTCCTCGGAAAAAACTGCTGCAGCAAGTGGCACCATAGGAGAATTAAGAAGAGATCCGATGGCTATGCTGCCTTTTTGTGGTTACAACATGGCTGACTATTGGCAACACTGGATTGACATTGGAAAACGCCATGGAGCGAGGCTCCCTAAGATCTTTTATGTAAATTGGTTCAGAAAAGACGAGCAGGGCAGCTTCATTTGGCCAGGATTTGGGGAAAATTCCAGAGTTTTAGAGTGGATATTCAAAAGATGTGATGGTGCTGTGGATGCGGTTGAAACGCCTATAGGGATGCTTCCCACTTTGGACGGCCTCAACTTAGATCAACTTGGGTTATCCGAGGACGCGATAGCATCGCTTTTGCGCGTAGACGCCGACGGTTGGATGACCGAATTGCCTCTGATTGAGGATTACTATGCCTCGTTTGGTGAGCATGTTCCGGAAGAATTGAAGGAAGAGCTCGAAGAACTAAAAAGAAAACTAGAGGCTGTTACCGTAAACGTTGCCTAAGAAAT
>CAJXCK010000111.1 GCA_913051785.1 uncultured Gammaproteobacteria bacterium | reverse complement strand
GACTTTGCAGTTTCGATCGAAAAGTGAAACGTACCACATTCCCTATACCCAAGTTGCTCCATGACCAAGAAGCGGTAATCTCCTTCCCCTCCGTCTTCTAGCACGGCCGGCAATAGGATGCTGTCCCGCGTTTGATGGATTGTCAGTGCCTCTGCTTTTAAGGGCAGGCGCGGATTAAACTCAGTGATTTCTTTCAGATGGATAAACCTGCCAGCGATACCCTCCGTGAAAAGGGTTAAGGATGATTCAATTTGTGAAAGGGCGACGCTCAAAAGTTAATGATTCAAGGGAGCAAGACGTCAACGATGTCCGCGACAGCTTGCTGGACAGTTTCGTCATCTGATATCGCGCTGACAATAGAAGCTTCAGCTGCTCTACGAGGTTCTATTCCCCCGGTTATCAGATCGCCTGTGTAGATTAAGAGTCTTGTGCTAACTCCTTCTTCGAAGCCATGTTGTCGGAGGTTCCTTACTTTTGAGCCTATTGTCGCCAGTCTCGTAGCGATATCGGAGGTTACCCCAGACTCATGCGCGATTATGTCTGATTCTGATTCAATGTTTGGATAGTCAAACTCTAGACTGACAAATCTCTGTCGCGTGCTTGGCTTTAAATCCTTGAGCACGCTTTGATAGCCAGGATTGTATGAAATTACTAACAAGAACTCTGAATGCGCATGTAAAAGTTCCCCGGTCTTATCGATAGGCAGTATTCTTCGGTGGTCTGTGAGTGAGTGAATGAGGACCGTGGTGTCCTTCCTAGCCTCGACGATCTCGTCGAGATAACAAATTGCGCCTGATCGAACGGCTTGAGTAAGAGGGCCATCCGACCATACAGTCTCATCGCCTTTCAAGAGGTATCTTCCTACCATGTCTGTTGCTGTAAGGTCTTCATGACAAGACACAGTGATCAGATCTTTTTCTCCTGATCTCTTTTCTTCGTCATTTAGCAACCAGTTCATGTGCTCAACAAATCTGGTTTTGCCGCACCCTGTTGGGCCTTTTAGCAGCACGGGTAGTTTGGCTTCATACGCAGCCTTGAAAACTTCGATTTCATCCGCCAATGGGAGGTAAAAAGGTGCGTCGACGCCGGCCATGCTATTCCTAAATTCGGTAAGTGTTTTTTACTCTCGCAAAAGACTATACGCTAAAAATGTTAGGATAGGAGCATCAGGCGTCCCTATTGGCCAGCTATGAAAAAAAATGATGAGATTTTAGACGTTACTAGCGCGCTTGTGCCGCCTTTACTCTCAGCACTTGATGCCCTCCAGATGGCCAGCAGATTCATGCACCCACCCAACATCGCAGCTGTAGTAGAGGTGATTTCGGATAAGCAACTTGCAGTTCGTGATGGTCTGCATACGTTTCAATCAGCGGAATGGCCGGAAAATCTTGAGCGTTTTTTTGTGGCGGTCAAGGAATCTGCAGAAAATGCCTTAGAAGCTTTTGCTTTCTTTGATGAGGCGGTAAAACAGTCAGAGCCCGCAATGACTGCTTATAGAGCAATGGGACTAGTCACTAAGGCGCTTGAGTCTATGTATCCAGTCGCCTCGATGCTCGCCCCTGTGAGTCGATTTTACTTGGAGGATTCATCTCGGAGTAACGATTTGCTTCTCAAACGTCTCGAGGACGCAGATACGTCGAAATCAGATGTGGGCGTCATGCATGCTAACAACTCGGATCGTGAGCGAGGCGGCTTCTCCATGTACGTTCCGGAATATTACCAAGGGGAGGAAACACCATTGGTGGTCGCTCTTCATGGTGGAAGTGGACACGGACGAAACTTTCTTTGGAGCTGGTTAGTCGCGGCTCGATCAAAAAATGCGATCGTGGTTGCTCCTACCTCGCTCGGTGGAACTTGGTCACTAATGGACCCTCAAAGTGATATTCAACATCTTGAATCACTCGTGTCCTATGTGAGGAAAAATTGGAGTATAGATTCGAAGAAAATACTCCTCACAGGTATGTCCGATGGCGGAACATTTACTTACGTCGCTGGACTAGAGAAAAATAGCGCCTTCACTCACCTCGCTCCTTGCTCAGCATCGTTTCACCCCATGTTGTTAGAGGCGGCTGACCCAGAACGCCTAAAAGGCTTGGCCATTTATTTGATACATGGAGCCCTAGACTGGATGTTTTCAGCCGAAGTAGCCAGATCAGCGAAGGACTCTTTTTCAACAGCTGGCTCGAGTATTGAATATCACGAGGTCGAGGATTTATCGCATGTATATCCCAGAGAATTTAGTGCAAAAATATTAGATTGGATGACGGGGAATCGTTTGTGACTGAATTCGAAGTTGTCACCTTTAAGGCAAAATATGCCAATGCTTTCGCAGAACTAAATTATGCGTGGATAAAGACGTATTTCTCGATAGAGGAAGAGGATCACCGTTCCCTAGATAGCCCCTATGATTATGCGATCGAACCAGGAGGCGAAATATTCTTTATGCTGAGGAGTGATCAAGTGATCGGAACAGTGGCGCTGGTTCCAGTCAATCCTAAAGAGGCTGATTTAAAGACGTTCGAACTCGCCAAAATGGCTATCGACCCCGCTTTCCAAGGACGGGGACTCGGCCAAAAGTTACTATCGCACTGCATAGATTGGGCGAGATCGAAGAGAGCCAAATACATTGTCTTAACCACAAACGATGTTCTTAAACCTGCGCTAAGGGTATATGAGAAAGCTGGTTTTGTTGAAGAACCAGACAATTTTGACGATCGTTATCGCAGAGGCAATTTAACCATGCGACTAGTTTTGTAAATGGCTAGTCATTGGGGGTAATACTAAAATTCAGTTTAGCAGCGCTTTTATAGGCCTCTCTCGAGGTTTGTCTGCCCGAATAATCAGCTAAATTGGAACTTAGCTCGAAACCGTAGGCTTCCGCCCAAGTTAGGATAGTTGTCATCAGTAAATCAGCCCCGCTGAAGCTATCGCCAACAAGATACTCATTACTCTGAAGGAAGTGATCTGCTACTCGTATCTGTTTGTTGAAACCTTCTATGGCGGCTTCAACGGCGGCAGGCGCTGCGCCATATAGCGACTCTAGATCTCGGTGTTTTCTAATCACATAAAGAGTATGCGCATCTAACTCCATTTGGATGAACGAAATCCATTGGTTGTATAAAGCTCGGTCTTCTGTGTATGGGTCTGGAATAAATTGCTTTTGCCCATAGCTGTCGAAAAGGTAGGTGACAATTGCGGCACTCTCAGTCAAAACAAACTGCTCGTCGGTTAGAACTGGGATTTTCTCTTTCGGATTGATATTACGGAATTCGGGTGTTTGCATGAAACCTCCTCTCGATCCTATCAATTTGGGCTGGTAGTCGAGCCCTAGCTCGTGGCAAGCCCAGTGAGCCCTCATAGTGCGAGATGTCGCTCCCCCCCAGATTGTGATCACTTGTCCGCCTCATCTGTCAGCGTGTTTGCCGTCTTTTTTTCGTAGTAGGCCAAGAAGATTAATCCTAGCAGTGACCATATGAAAATTGTTACCCATTCGGCAGGCCAGACTAGAGCGCTCGGGCTCCATGGCAAAAAAGCAGACAAAAGCATCAAAGACATTAACACTGCGCCGAAGCCGACGAGATTCCCATACTTTACCTTGAATGGTCTGGGCATCTCTGGCTCTTTTTTACGCAAGACTAAAAAAGATATCGCCACAAATAGAAATGCCACGGTCACAGCAAAGCTGCCGCTGTTAATCAACCAAACTAGTATTGTTTCTCCAAAAAAAGGTGCCAGAGAAGAGATTACTCCTATCGTAGCGATAGCGACGTGGGGAGTCTTATATTTTGGATGGATCTTACCGAGATATTTGGGCAGTTTGCCCGACTCTGCGAGTGCAAAGACCACGCGAGAGCCGCCAATGATGAAAGCGTTCCAACTTGTTAGGATCCCGCCTATGCCTCCGATGACCAGCAAGCTTCCTGCCCAGGTGCCACCAGACAGATTCGCCCACAATTGACTCGCGGCATCGGCTGTAGCCATTTGGGAAGATTCTAATTGATCACTAGTCAGTGCTACGCCGACCGAAATAGAAATCAAGATGTACCAAAGTACAGCTAATGCGATTGAGAGCGAAAGTAGTATCCCGAGTTTCTTTGGATCCACGTCAATCTCTTCTGCAGATTGCGGTATTACATCGAATCCCACAAGCATGGCGGGAACCATGATTAAGACGATGAGAATACCGTTAATAGGGGTCGCTGACAGAGGTGTCGCATTCGTTAATTCACCCTGAATAGAGGCCCCAAAGATCAGAACCAGACCGCAGGCGAGGATCATACCGGTCACGATCGTCTGCAGGATCGCCGCCGTTTTAATACCCACATAGTTTACAGCTGACACGATTACAGTGGCGATTACGCCAATCAGCGCGTAACTAATGTCGACGTCTGCATTACGTACGGTCCAAAGTGTGCCTAGTTTTAAATCTGGAACCAAGTAGGCGATTGCTTTTGGCAGAGCTACTGCTTCAAACGCACAGACATTAATATAAGAAAACAGCAGGGCCCAAGTGCATACGAATGACCATCTATCTCCCAATGCTCGAGATGTATAAATGTGCTCGCCACCAGCTTTCGGCATCGCCGAAGCGAGTTCTCCGTAAGTAAGTCCTATCAGGGCGACGGCGAGCCCCCCAATCGAAAAGGCGATGATAGTTCCTAACGTTCCTGCTGAAAGTAGCCAATAGTTGGTAACTAGAACCCAGCTCCAGCCAATCATTGCCCCAAAAGCAAGCGCAAGAACCTCGCGTCCCTTTAGGATTTTTTGGAATCTGGACGATGTTTCGTTTTGAGAAAAGTTCAATGTTTGATCGCTAATTTCACTTAAATATGCATCGGATTCTAATCATAATATCTTGGAATTACATTTCGCGTTTAGTTGGGTGTATGGAAGCTCAGGATCGAAAGCTTTTTAGGAGAATATTTTGAGTAGCTCGATATCTTTTTCGCATAGACACAAAGATTTTGAAATTACTCTTTCAGAAGATGGAGCTCTAGAACTCTACTTAGATGGCTGTCTCAGAAAAAAAAGGGAGCGTGGGACCAAGGAGCCTCAATATGTTTGGACGAATGTGGAGTTAGAGTGGGAGGAGCATCACTATATTGAGGCGCGATATTGGGCGTCGATAGACGACCTTCAGATAACCGTAAATGGCACTCCTCTTCTGAAAAGCTCCTTTAAGAACTAGGGCTTTTATAAACATGTCGACCTTATTCCTCAGCAGAGAACAAATCGATGAATTCTATCGGTGTGGTTTTCTGGTGCTGAAGTCCTTGGTCAACGAAGATTTAGTCGAAGAACTGTTAGGAGAAATACGCGGTAATCTAGAGCCATTAAGGGAACCTGTTGAATTTGAGGCCGACGTTGGTTACCCCGGCGCTCCTGCGGGTAGAGAGTCTGAGGGCGGAAAAACACCGCGCCGCTTGCTCCAAGCGCTCAGTAGATCAGAGATCTTCGAGAGAGTTTTGGATTTGTCGAACGTAAAGAGAGCATTGAAAGATCTACTTCGTACCGACAGTCTTTTAGTCTCAAGAAATCACCATAACTGCGTCATGACGAAATACCCAGGATTCAGCAGTGAAACGAATTGGCATCAGGATATCCGGTATTGGTCTTTTGAGCGACCCGAATTGATCTCCGTCTGGTTTTCCTTGGGAGAGGAAAACTTAAAGAATGGTGGGTTGCGAATCATTCCAGGTTCCCACAAGCGAAACTTATCTGAGACACGTCTTGATGATAGAAAATTTCTCAGAACGGATTTGACTGAAAATCAGAGATTAATTCAGCAGTCAGAGGAAGTGAAACTGTCGCGTGGTGATGTTCTGTTTTTTCACTGTAAAGTCTTTCACGCTGCTGCGAGCAACGGAACTGACTTGCCCAAATTCTCTCCCGTTTTCACAGTGCACACGAGTGACAACGAACCATTGAGCGGTACTAAATCTGCTGAGTTGCCGAGCTACCCCATCTGTTGATTTTTGGGAATAAGAAAATGAACGATGATGATTCAGGGCTTTTTTTCGAAGAAATGAAGAACGTCAAGCCTCTATCCAAGGTGAGGATTGACAAGAATAATAAGAGATCTTTGACTAAAGATGAGAGCAAAGAGAGCGCTAGAAGCAATGCTGAGAGCTTCGATGTCGCGCCTGAGTCAATGTTCGTCTTATCCGAGGTTCCTCAAGTAGAGCCCTTGGAATTCTTAGAGTGGAAACAAGTTGGTGTACAAAATGCCGTTTTCGATAAGCTGAAAAGAGGCTCTTACGCGATCGAAGGAGAACTGGATCTCCATAGAAAGTACGTTGAAGAAGCAAGCAGAGCGGTTTGGGAGTTTTTAAAAAAAGCATCTCTATCTGGCTGGCGCTGCGTCCTAATCAGTCATGGAAAAGGGGAGAAAAGTCCCACGCCCGCTCGTTTAAAAAGCTTTTTAGCGAGGTGGCTGATTGACCACCCCGAGGTCATAGCTTACTCCTCCGCACAACGATTTCATGGAGGCGTCGGCGCTCTTTATGTTTTACTCAGAAAGTCTGACCTTGAGAAAGAGACGAATAGGGAGCGACACGGCTTGAAAAGTGAATACGAGAACGATGAATAATTTCTTATGAACAAAGATAGGCTTTAAAACCCTGTACACCTCCATCACGCGCGGTTGATGGAACAATCACGTTAGCTCCCATTTCCGCCGCCTTGTTGCGCGCTAGAATGGCCAGCTCACCTCTTACGCTCGTATCACTGCGATCGATTAGAATTTTGTCCTTGGTTTGGCTGGATACTTCAGCGACAAGTTCGCAGTTAACGATGTCCTCTTCGGTTCCCTGTTTGACTAAAGCGCCCTGATCGGACAGTTCAACAAAAGCGCAACCCGAAAAAAGGAGCGTCACAGCATAAAGTAAAATCTGATTTCTCATCTAGGTATATTCTCCTGCCAGCTATATCCGGCCTTTCTCCAGTTCTAATATGCCTCGACCGATATTTAAACGTAAAACATCACTTGCTCCCTCCGCAAGTCTCCATGCTCTAACCTTTTTATAGAGAATTGCGAGTGGGTGATCTTCAACTAGTGCGACCCCTCCGACAAGCTGTATTGCCGTATCGACCATCTCGCCAATTGCCTCTGTTGCAAAAACTTTTGTTGCCATCGCTTCGTTTACAATATTCTCTCCTGCATCGGCGAGTCTCGCAGTCCTATAAAGCATGCTTCTGAGAGCATAGGCTTTTATCCTGAGGTTGGCGTATTGCCAACGTACGACTTCCTT
>CAJXCK010000110.1 GCA_913051785.1 uncultured Gammaproteobacteria bacterium | reverse complement strand
TCGAAGAACTAAAAAGAAAACTAGAGGCTGTTACCGTAAACGTTGCCTAAGAAATGACGGAGGCGCTCGATGAAGAAAGTGTTGATAGGCTTTTTGGGCGTCTTGCTGATGTTGGGTCTCACAGTGTTTTGGTATGTTAGCAGATTCGACAGCGAGCAAGACATTCCTGAGACTGCTCAAAGTACGCTGAGAGAAACTCACACAGGCCCCGTTCTAGGCTTCTCAAAAAATGACGTAAATGTATGGTTGGGAATTCCATATGCTCAACCGCCCTTAAACGACCTTCGATGGCGTGCACCGAGAGAGCCAGTGGGTTGGTCGGAACCAAAGGAGGCGATTCAGTTTGGGGAAGCCTGTCCGCAAGGAGCTCTAGGGCTCTCAGGGACTGAGGATTGTTTATTTCTAAATATCTGGAGCTCCCAATCTGAAAGTTCTTCGAAGCCAGTCATGTTTTTCATCCACGGGGGTGGAAACGTAATAGGTAGTGCAGATCAAGGCGGGTTATATGATGGCCAGCGTTTCGCCTCTGAGCATGAAGTCGTTCTTGTCTCAATCAATTACAGATTGGGTCCTTTGGGTTGGTTTTCTCATCCGGCATTGAGAGAAATGGAATCAAGAGCTTTTGCCAAGGAGGATAATTCGGGTAATTACGGAACGCTGGATATTATTGCTGCACTCAAGTGGGTGCAAAAAAATATAAGCTCTTTTGGCGGCGACCCAGATAATGTGACTATTTTTGGTGAGTCTGCGGGTGGTTGGAATGTAATGTCGATGGTGGTTTCTCCGCTTGCTAGTGGTCTTTATCACAAGGCTATTGTCCAAAGTGGTGGTCTTAAACTAATGGACATGGGTGAGGCGCAGGGATATAGGGAAGATGGTGGTTTGCCGAGAAGTTCAAGAGAAGAAATGAATCGAATGCTCCAACTTGACGGCAGGGCCGCCAACTCAGATGAGGCAAAACAGATACAAAACACCATGAGCTCGACAGAAATCAGTCAATATCTTCGAGGAGCTGAGCTTTCGCTCGTTTTTGGCACTCTAAATGGAAATGGTGATTTAGCGGAACAAGAGGAGCCCAGATCCGGACCAGGGAAACCCTTTATCTTATGGAGCGGAATGGATGATATGCCGCCCAATCTCTTAGCCGATGGGCACGTATTGCCAAGGAACACTGATGTTTTCCAGGTTCTCTCCGACCCAACGCAATTTAACGCTACGCCAATTATGCTTGGGAGTAACAAGAACGAGACAAAGCTATTTACGCTAATGGATCCATGGTACACGCATCGTTTTTTCAATGTGCCCGTGATGACCAGGAATATGGAGGATTATTTTCAATCCGTGAAATACGGTTCTCTTTTCTGGAAGGCAATTGGAGTGGATGAAGTTGCCTCGGTGCTCTTTGAGTCACAGGAGGAAAAGATTTTCGCCTATCAATTTGATTGGGGGAACTTGCGGAATTTTTTGACTATGAGTCTGGAGGATTTGCTGGGGGGCGCCCATGCACTGGAGTTGCCTTTCGTATTCGGGAATTTAGGTTTACTTGAGACAGCGCTGGTTCTTGCCGATTCGTCCGCGGCAAGGAGTTTATCTGACAGCATGATGAGTTATTGGGCAGAATTCGCCTATTCTGGCGACCCGTCCACAGGTCGTGATCGGGAGCAAACGCTCTGGGGACCTTGGACTAACGCGGAAGATGGTGATAGACAGATTTTATTCGATGAAGTGAACGCTGGTGGTATAAGAATGTCTGGCGAATTGGTCGACTTTCAGGCGATTGTTGCCGAACTAGAGCGAGATCCGATTTTAGACGAAGAATCCAGATGTGAACTAGCAAACAGAATGTTCCCATCAATGTCTCATCAATTTTGTGGTCTATAGTCGATTTAGAGAAACTAATTAAAGCCTCACGTAGCTGATAATCCACTCAGTTTACTTACCCTCTGCCAATCCCCGCTAATCCTGCGTAATCGAAGGCCTGCGAAGACTGCAACAACAGCGAGGCCAACAGACAGTCCGATCCAGTAACCGAAGACGCCAAATTCGGGGAATCCAAACAAGCCAGACGCGAGTGAATGACCGAGGGGTAACCCTAGAAACCAGTAGCTGAGCATGCTAATAATCATAGGCACTTTTGTATCTTTATAGCCCCGGAGAGAACTGACGATGACCGCCTGAGTGTCATCAGCAAGTTGATATAGTGCGATAAAGAGAAGAATCACCACCGCAATTCCTATGACAGCCTCGTCGGTGGTGTAGAGGCTCACTAATTGGTATCGAAAGCCGATTAACAGTGCACTGACTGCAATTGCATAAACTATAGAAAACTTGAAGACTGCGTAGGCGGTCTTTTGTGCTCCAAGAAAATCCTGCTCTCCCACCAAAAAGCCTATCCGAATACTGGCCGCACTCCCAATGGCCATAGGAATTACATAGGTCATCCAGTTTAGATTACCAGCAATGGAGTGCGCCGCCATCTCGGTAACTCCAATATTTGCTATCAAAAAGGCGATCACAGCGAATACTGCCATCTCTAAGAAAATCGTCAGTGCAATGGGCGTACCTAGCCTCGCTATCGCGCCGATTGTGCTGACATCTGGCCACTCAAATTTTGAGTAGAGATTTGTCGCTATGAAGAAGGGGCGCCGAATCACAATGAGCATGAGCAATAATTCTAGCCAGAAGTGAATGGCAGTCGCGTATCCACAACCAATCCCACCCATCTCTGGCAACCCAAACTTTCCATAGATAAAAGCGTAATTCAAAAATGCATTTACAGGCAGCATGCCTCCCGCAATTAGCATTGGGGGAATCGTATGCCCCAAGCCCTCGGACACCTGCCGAAAACAGATATAGAGAACAACTGGCGGGACTCCCCAAGCAGCTGCTTTGAGATACTCTGAAGCTATGAAAGCAGTCTGTTCATCGATGGATCCTAGACTCAGCAGAAATCCAGAGTTAACCAATAGTATTGTCATAATCGTACTAGTGGCGAGGCAGATCCAAAGGCCTTGCCTCAATTGATGTCCGACCTCTCCAAGACGATGCGCACCTCTGAGCTGGGATGTGATTGGTTGTAGGGCAGTAGTAATTCCTGTTAGTAGAAAAAAGATCGGCCACATAATACTGCTCGCCAAGGAAACGCCAGCCAAATCAGTAGTGCTGTAGTGACCCGCCATGGCAGTATCAACAAAACCCGTTGCCATAATAAAAAGTTGCGTCAAGACCATTGGCCAACCCAGGATCGCGACGGGGCGAATTAACGCAATAAAACTTTTAGATGTAGAGTTCATCGACGTTATTTGTACAGTTCTTGAAAGGCCGCGAATTCTGTCAGGTTTGCTCCTTAGTTGCACCGTTTTTCTTATTTCTCCCCTCATTCCGGGTTCTATACTAGAATCACTAAACGCGTTGCTTTTGGAGGCCTTTAAGATTGGATGATTTCCTCTCGTTTCTTACTCTAGGTGGGCTTTTTTTGGTCGGTGTATTTTTGGGATATTTTTTGTGTAGAACGGGATTGGTCGGGCATTCCAAACTAAAAGAGGTGGAGCAGTGTTTAAAAGAAAAAGAAAAAGAGCTTAAAGATTATAGGAACCAGGTGGCGCAAGAATTTACTGCTACGGCTGAAAAATTTCGCGATCTCAACCAAAGTTATAGAGAGCTTCATAAACAGTTATCGAGTAGTGCGAACCTTCTTTGTGATGAGGTCGACCTGCCGTTACTGAACTCTCCTGGCGATGCAGAATACGACGCAGATTTCATTGAGGTAAAATCTTCGGAGACTAATCAGAGTTGAGGGTCCAGCCATACATCTGGCTCTCGGAAGCAAGTGTATTTTGGAAGAAGTTATCTGACTTTTCTCAGAAGACTTTAGGGTTGCCCGCTCTTACTGGAGTTTGAATATTTGGCGGTTATTCCACTTCCGTGTTCTAAACATTTCAGTCGAAATAGAGTGTAGAAAGAGAATTTAGAACGGTTAAGGCCACCCACACATTTTTTTCGGCTGATTAGAGCAGTTCCTAAAAAAATATCTGGTGCTTACGTGCTCCCTAGTCTGGAAGGCCCAACACGCGTTTCGAAATAATATTCGCTTGAATTTCGTTGCTCCCGCCGTAAATCGTCGTTGCTTTGGTATGTAACCACTCCTCGGTTGCGGTTAGCTCCTCGGCCGAAAAACTCTCATCGGCGGCGGCACCCAGACCCTTGAAGCCCATTATCTCTCTTTTTAATTCTGCTCCATCCTGCTGCAAGGCAGCTCCAAAAAGTTTAAAAATCGACGTGGACGCCCCAGGTGTGCCGGATTTATTTTCTTCATTAGCTCGTTGTGCCGTTAGTCGGAAGGCCAATCGGTTTATGTTCATATCGATCACTCTTTCGCGCACGTCTGCGTCATCGATTGCACCACTCTCGTTTGTCCCCAAATACGTCTTCGCGAGGTCCGCTAAGGAAGAGCCGGTTTGCGCGGGCCTCGCGCCTCCGCGTAACCCTCCGATACCGGATCTTTCAAATTGGAGTAACCGCTTTCCGACTGTCCAACCTTTATTAAGATCCCCAATTAGATCGTGTTTGTAAGCGACCGCGTTATCGAAAAAAGTTTCGCAGAAAGGTGATGAGCCGGAAATTAGGCGAATCGGTTTGACGCTAACTCCAGGTTGGTCCATCGAGAGCAGAACGAAGCTAATGCCCTCATGTTTGGGTGCCTCGGGATTTGTTCTCACTAACGCGAACATCCAATCTGCGGTTGCCGCACCCGAAGTCCAGATCTTTTGACCGTTGAGAAGGTAGTGATCACCCTTGTCCTCTGCCCGCGTCATGAGAGCCGCGAGATCTGACCCTGCGTTAGGTTCGGAATAGCCTTGGCACCATTGCACTTCACCTCTGATAATTTTAGGGACGTGCTCTTGTTTCTGATCCTCTGTTCCATACTCCAACAATGTTGGCCCGATCATGGTCATACCCATGCCCGTCAATGGAGCTCTGGCACCGATCTTTCCCATCTCCTCAAAAAGTACTTTTGCGGCGTCTGGAGACAGGCCGCCCCCTCCGTATTCAACTGGCCATGTTGGCGCAGTGAAGCCTTTCTCGGCGCAGCGCTCTAGCCAGAGTTGGACGTCTTTTTCTAAAACAATTTTTGAGCTGCCTATTGCGAGTTGTCCTGGACCTTTGGCTCCATCGGGGCAATTTGTCAAAAGCCATTCTCTCACTTCGTTGCGAAAATCTTGGTTTGAAGAAACTGCTTCACTCATGTTCGGTGCTCATTTTTCTGTCTAACAGCGTTCAATACTCGTTATAGTGGGGGTCGTCGTCAACAGGGGATTTAAGCAAAATGGGGACAATGAAATTATCTAGCTTTAGTTTGGATAACTCCAACGGTAATAGTTATGAATTTCCGACGAAGGGACGATCGATTGTTTGCTTCCTCAAGGAAGATTGCCCTACTTGCCGGGAGGTTATGCCGGTTATTGATTCGATGGCAGTCGCGATGGCCAGCCAGATCGATTTTTTTATTTTAGGGCAGACCACAGAGGGCAATAAAATACTGGAGGAGGAGTTTTCTCCAGGGTTCTCGATTCTAGATGATAGTCAGTTGAAGGTTTCTTTCGGTGCAGATGTTGAGACTGTGCCCACTCTCTTCGTGGCTGATTCGCAAGGGAATATTGAGAGCTCCCTTGTGGGTTTTGTAAAAGAGGACTGGCGCGCTCTAGTTAAAGAGCTGATTGTCGACAATGGCTTAAATGAACCTAACGTAGACTGGGAGACACTGCCTGATTGGAGGCCTGGCTGCGGGTCACTGTCTGTTGATCCTATGCATGCGGAAAAATTGCGTGCAGAAGCAGAGAACAGTCCAATTAGGGCAAGGAAGATCGCGATTGGTTCTATGGACGATGAGTTCGAATTCATGTTCGATCAAGGTTTCTCTGACGGTTTACCAGTCATTCCTCCGACTCCGGAACGTGTCTTGAGAATGTTGTCGGGAACAAATAAGGATGCTCAAGACGTTATAGCTGAAATGCCTCCAAATATGGGGGAAGTAACGGTTGAGAAAGTGGCTATTAATTGCGTTTTAGCGGGGTGCAAACCGGAGTACATGCCAGTCGTCATGGCGGCCGTAGAGGCAGTCGTGACAGATGATTTTAATATCCACGGAGTGATGGCGACCACTATGGGCGCAAGTCCAGTCCTCGTGGTTAACGGACCGATCCGGGAAAGAGTCGGGATGAACAGCGGGATAGGTGCGCTCGGTCAAGGCAACAGAGCGAACGCGACCATCGGTCGCGCTTTACGACTGATTATTAGAAATATTGGAGGAGCCAAGCCTGGCGGAACTGAGCGCTCGACTCTTGGAAATCCCATGAAATTTACGATGTGTTTTGCAGAATGGGAGGAGGAGTCGAATTGGGAACCCTTACATGTTGAGAGAGGTTTTAAAAAAGGAGATTCGGTCGTTACCGCTTTTGCGATGCATGGGGGACCTGTATTAACAGCCGATGAGATGTCACTTACTGGTGAACCTCTTGCTGGTTCAATTGCTCTTGCAACCCAAAACATATTGTCCGAAAAAGCTTATGGTGTTACTGACTGTCTTTTGGTGGTCTCCCCAGAACATGCGATGACTTTTTCGCGAGACGACTACCAGAAATCTGACATACGTCGAAAAGTTCAGGATGTTACGAAACGCAAGCGCTCTGATTTAGCTATTGCTGGTCCATCTGGGGTTGGTATGAAGTCGGAAATTATGGAGAAGATTCCAAAAGAACTTCTTGAGGAGAATGTTTCGAAATTCGCCGATGAGAACAATATTCACATCGTCGTGGCCGGAGCGAAAGCTGGCAAATTTACGGCTCGTTTCGACGGATGGCTCACGGGACCGCGAGGATCCAAACCAGTGTCTCGTAAAATAGAAGAAGTTTGAGCTTCGAGCGGCCTTAAACTAAAGTAGAACGGAATTTGAGGAGAATTTATGACTTTAACAATTTTGGATCCTACAAATGAGGTAGTCCCCGTAGAACGGCAAATCTGTGAGAGGCCTAAAACGTTGACGGGGAAAGTGGCGTTCTTGGACATATCAAAGCCGAGAGGCAACGTGTTGCTTGACCGCTTGCAAGAAGCGTTTGAGCAAAGACTACCCGGTGTGGAGATTAAACGTTATATGAAGCCTACTTTTTCGAAGCCTGCACCCGATTTACTTCGGGCAGAGATCCTCGAAAATAATGACTTTGTCGTCGAAGGTCTGGCTGACTGAGGTTCCTGTACCACGTGCAGTTTGCATGACACGGTATGGTTTG
>CAJXCK010000109.1 GCA_913051785.1 uncultured Gammaproteobacteria bacterium | reverse complement strand
ATATGTGCTTGATTCTATTTAAATACGAGCCAGATGCCGAACATAATCTCATCATTGCGGCAAATAGAGATGAATTTCACTCGCGCCCTGCGTTGCCAGCGCACTTCTGGGATAGCGAAAGCTCCATTTTCGCCGGCAAAGATCTACTTGGCGGGGGTACTTGGCTAGGTTCGAATAAAAGCGGAAAGGTCGCTGGACTGACCAATTTTTCCCAGTCAACGGATCCAGGCAATGTAAGGTCAAGGGGGTTTTTGGTTCGAGATTTCTTGAGAGAGAACAAGACAAGTTCAGATTTCGCCCGCCTGATTGACCCCTCGTTATACGCCGGTTTCAACCTGCTGCTTTACGACCAAAACGAGCTAATAACTTGTTCAAATATTTCGAAACAGGGAGATATAGAAATACGTAAATTAAATCCTGGCACTTATGCATTGAGCAATACATACCTAACTAATAGATGGCCAAAATGCCAGGAAGGGAAGCAACGTCTTACAGATAGCACCCAAAAAGATTTCACCGTCGAAACGCTTCTGGAAATCTTAGGAGACTCTCAACCTCCGCTTGATAATCTTTTGCCCCAAAGAGGCAATACGATTGAATATGAGCGTCGCCTTGGGTCAGCGTTTGTCGTTGGAGAAGATTACGGTACCAGAGCAAGCACGGTTCTGCTGGTTAACAGCAGAAAGATAACGTTTCACGAGAGGTCATTCGCGCGGAAAGGCTCGTCCTACCAGGATTTAAGAAAGGAATTACATCTAAATTAGGGACATATAGATATGGAGATCAATTTAAGCGGAAGAACGGCGCTAATTACTGGTGGCAGTCTAGGTCTTGGTTTCGCTATGGCGAAAGCTCTGTCACAAGCCGGATCGAATGTAATAATCGTTGCCCGCAACGAGGAAAATTTAAAAGCCGCACATCAGGAATTAGAAAAAACGCGATCAGGGGAGATTTTTAGTTATCGATGCGACGTTCAAGATGCAAATGAGATCGATCACCTTTTCAATCATATTTCGAAAGATATCGGGCCAGTCGACATACTTATAAATAACGCCGGGCGATCAGCAGCAAAGCCGTTTAATTTGATATCCGATGAAGAATGGCAGGATGACATTGATCTCAAGTTGATGGCAGCCATACGCTTATCTAGGCTAGTTTGGGAAGACATGAAGCAAAAAAAATGGGGCCGAATCATAAATCTTCTTAATGTATACGCGAAAGCCCCTGGAGCAGAAACTGCGCCAACAAGTATAACAAGGGCGGCTGGGATGGCCCTTACCAAGGTTTTGAGTGCCGAGGGCGCCGGACACAATATATTGGTGAATGCCATGCTCATAGGCTTCATTGAAAGTGACCAGATAAAAAGGAGATACGAGGCAAGTGGATCTAACGGCTCTTTGGAAACGTTCATCAAAGAGGCTGGGAGTCATCTACCAATGGGACGTATGGGAACCGCAGAAGAATGTGCGAACTTGGCTCTATTCTTAGCAAGTGACAAAGCGTCATATGTCACCGGTTGTGCGATCAATATGGACGGTGGACTCTCCAAAGTGCCTTAATGAGGGAGCATACACAGTAATATTTTAGTCCTTTCTAAGCTTCGACAAGCCTCTAGCTAGCTGGGTTAGCGCTAGGCGGTACACGGTTTGTTTGAAATCAACAACCTCCTTTATCGGATAGTAGTAACTTACCCAGCGCCACTCATCGAATTCTGGTTTCTCTATGACATTTAAATCGATTACAGATTCATCTTCTAATAACTGGAGCAGGTACCATTTCTGTTTTTGCCCTATGAAACGAGGTTTCTTCCGATTGGCATATCTAGACTTTGGCAATCGGTACCTCAGCCAGCCTTTAGTGTTACTGAGAACTCTTACACTCTTCTCTTTTAGCCCGACTTCTTCGTATAGTTCTCGAAAGACGGCGTCTTTGGCGGTCTCTCCCTTATCAAGACCTCCTTGTGGAAACTGCCAAGCGTCTTGACCTCCGACTCTCCTTGCCCAAAAAACCTGACCAAGAGCGTTCACAATTACTATTCCCACATTGAAACGATAACCATCTTTGTCTAACACCGGCAAATTCCTGACATTTTTAAAAAATTTGAGGGGTGTGCTCACCAAACCACTCCCAGCAAGCCGCCTAACAATAAATCATTTCCCCATCACTTCGCCACACCTCATCTCTTCCAGTCAGGAAATAAAAAAAAGATATACTTGTTGGCAAATACTCCAAAAAAAGGATAAGCGTTCAAAAAATGTCTGTTTTAAGCGAGGCTAATTCAAACCCATACCTCAAGGCACACGGATTAGATCTGGTCGATTGGCGTCCATGGGAATCAGCGACTATTGTCGAGGCCAAAGAACTGGGAAAGCCAATTCTATTATCAATCGGTTTTTTTGGTTCCTCGGGCTGCAAAACGATGCTAAGGGAATCGTTCTTCAATGAAAGTACTGCCGAGGTAATAAACAGCTCCTTTTTCCCGATAAAGGTTGATAAGGCCTCACAGCCAGAGATAGCGAAGACCTATCAAATAGCCCTTCAATTTTTAACAAGAAACCCGACAGGTTGGCCGCTAACTGTTTTCTTAGACCCCGAAAACCTTATGCCTTTTTTTGGAGGCACCTTTTTTAGTGAGCACGCATCTCAGGAGGTTCCCGCATTTAGGGATTTACTCCTTCGGATAACAAAATCTTTCGAAGATCAAAAAAAAGAATTAACAGCGCAAACTTTACAGCTATCCGAAAATTTAGCGCAGCTGGAAATCCCACAAGAAGACCCGCGATTTACTGACGATGCACTACTCGAAGCATGTTTGGACGCGATCAGAAGGCAATTTGATTCGCAAAACGGCGGTTTTGGCCGAGCCCCAAAGTTCCTGATGGCCCATCGCTACCTTTTCTTGCTAGAAGCGCGCAAGAGACTTTTTATCAGCAAGGAACAAAAGCGGGAGATCACCGAATTATTGACAGAATCCGTCACCAAACTAACTAGAAGCGGTATCTTTGATCACCTGCAGGGCGGGTTTTTCTCTTGGACAAAAGACGAAGCTCTAACCCAACCCTTTTTTGAAAAGACTGCCACGCAGTCAACGCAAATGCTCAAGGTGCTCGCGCATCTTGCCAAGTTGACAAGAGACTCTTTGTTCCTAGAGGCGACCAGGCTGACAATAACTTGGATAACGCAGAGTTTGACTACATCTTCTGGCGGGATTCAGAGCGGTTTCAGTGATGAATGGTCAACCGAAAAAAAATTCTTTCTTTGGAGAAGGGAAACTGCTCGAAAAGTCCTCACCGACGAAGAATACTTATTGATAGAGACTCTCTTCGGTTTGGATAAACCTGCAAACAATGGAGCTTTCTGGAATCTGAGAAGAGTTGATTCTTTTCGGTCGGTAGCCGACAGGTTAAGCATCGATTACAGCGACGCAGAAAAAATCAAGCTAGAAGGGCTTAATAAAATGTTGGCCGCCAGAGAGGAAGATAGATCTGAAATCGTCGATCTTTCTGAGCCGCTCGCTATCACGAATGGGATTACTATCAGCGCTCTTTGCGTATCGAGTGGATTGGAACTTCATAACGATTATATTGAGCAGGCTAAAGCTTCTGCGGATTTTATTAGAAATCACCTTTGGACAACCGACGGAGGTTTCTCTCCCTCTTTAATCCTCGATGAATATGCATACGCCCTAGACGGACTAGTCTCTTTGCTTCAGAAAAGCTGGCGGGAAGCTGACATCGCTTTTGCCAAGACAATAGCTGAAGCATTGATTGAGAATTTCTATGACACTGAAGTCGGTGGCTTTTATATGGCGCCCAAAAATAGGGAGCATTTAATTTTCAACCCAAAGCCAACAATGGATGAAACCAGTGGACCAGGAAACGCGATAGCATCGTCTGCACTTTACAAACTTGGCTTAATTTTAGGCGAATCACAATTTCGCGATGCATCCCTCAATACCTTACGTTGGGCAAGAACCATAATCGAATACAATCCGGGCTTGCATTGCGCATTTATGGCCTCATTGCTTGAAACAGCTCGCATCAAATATGTCGTGATTTTTCGTGGACCGGATGAAGAGCGTAGGACCCTGTTACAGGCCTGCCAAGAAGATATTTTTGAAAGCTGTATTTTTCTTGAAATCCCTTACGGAGAACTGAAGACGCTTCCTGCATACCTCCCAAAAATTGAGCCCATCGAAGCCATGAGCGGATCCAAGGCTTACGTTTTTGATGGAACGACCTGCTCCCCTGCCTTGCATAGTAAAGATGAGATCCTGAATTATTTAGGAGCCTAGTTTCCTTTTGCCGAAGAAACCTCACGAGGTTGGCTATGCCAGGCAAGATCCAAATCTCGCGCAGCTTTGACATCGTCAAGCCTTCTAATCGGGGTGTTGTAGGGTGCGCCCTTAACAAATTCGGGCTCCTTCATCGTCTCTGAGCGCACTTTCTCCATCGCCCCTATAAATCCGTCAAGCTCTTCCTTGGTCTCCGTCTCCGTCGGCTCTATCAAAAAACATTCGGGCACAAGAAGCGGAAAATACGTTGTTGGGGAGTGGACTCCGAAATCAAGAAGCCTCTTTGCAAAATCCATCGCATTGACGCCAGTTTCTTTAAACTCTTTTTGTAAAGAAACTATGAATTCGTGGCTCGCTCTACGATGAGGATAAGCCAAATGAAAGCCAAGCTTTTTCAAGCGCGCAGCCATGTAGTTGGCATTCAGTGTGGAGAACTCGCTAACCCTCGTGAATCCTTCTCTACCCAACAACAAAGCATAGGATAATGCACGGAGTAATATTCCCGAGTTCCCGCCGAAAGCCGATAAGCGGCCTATACTTGCAGGACAATCTTTCTCCCACATCGCTTCGTAGATCTCATCGACGCCATCCACTTTACGAAAGAGGGGAACTGGCAAAAATGGCAAAAGTTTTTCGCCGACCCCTACCGGACCCGCACCAGGCCCCCCCCCGCCATGGGGTGTTGCAAAGGTTTTATGTAAGTTCATATGCAGGACATCGAACCCCATATCCCCCGGCCTCGCTTTGCCCAGTATCGCATTAAGATTAGCGCCGTCGTAGTAAAGCAAGCCTCCGGCTTCATGAACAATGTCTGCTATCTCTTCAATTTTCCTTTCGAAAACTCCACAAGTGGAGGGATTTGTCATCATGAGACCGGCTGTTTGCGGGCCTACCGCCTCTTTTAAGGCTTGAATATCTATATCCCCTTCTGAATTAACGGGGATTTCCCGAACCTTATATCCGCACATCACGGCAGTCGCAGGATTAGTGCCATGAGCCGCCGTGGGGACTATGATCTCGCTCCGAACATCATCCGAACGCCCCTCATGATAAGCCCTTATCATCGCCACACCAGCGAACTCTCCTTGAGCTCCAGCCATCGGAGCCAGAGAGACCCCTTCCATTCCTGTTACCTCAGCCAAAATCTCTTGTAGCCAATATAAACTCGAGAAAATTCCCTGACTGGCTTGCTCCGGAGCCAGAGGGTGGCGATGGAGGAACCCAGGATGGCTTGCCGCCTTATGAGCACCTCTTGGATTATACTTCATGGTGCACGACCCTAAGGGGTAGAACTGAGAATCGATCGCGAAATTCTTTTTGGAGAGATTTGTAAAATGCCTCACCACCTGGAGTTCAGAAACCTCCGGCAACGATGGCGGGACTTTGCGCAACCAACTTTCAGGGACATACTTCTCCAATGAGGAGTCAGTCACTTCGATCTGGGCACCAGCCCCTCGACCTGTCTTTCCCTTTTGAAAAATCGTCTCGCCTAACTCTTGGTCAAAGGATTCATCACTCCTCGTTGGTTC
This sequence comes from uncultured Gammaproteobacteria bacterium, assembly GCA_913051785.1. Taxonomy (GTDB): domain Bacteria; phylum Pseudomonadota; class Gammaproteobacteria; order Pseudomonadales; family Azotimanducaceae; genus UBA4421. Next base: position 1,823 of record CAJXCK010000109.1, on the reverse strand, counting down.
TTTATCCATCTAAACAGTCTCCAACTGGTGTGCTAACACCTGGGAAAATCTTTTAACATAATCCTCTATTTCGCTTCGGGTTCGTTTTTCCGTAACAGCTACAATCAAACCGTTTTCAGCGTCGGGCAAGTCGCCTGAGAAAGGCGCCATTTCTATGCCCGCGAGTATCTTATGCTCTAATAATTCTTGAACTAGGACACAGGATTCTATGGGCAGCTTTAAGGTAAACTCGTGTAGCGATGTGGAGCCAGGAAAGAAGGGCTCAACACCATCCAACTCTAACAATTTTGTTCGAAGAAGATTGGCATTTTCATAACTCTTCTCCAAAGTCGCCCTGAGGCCAGTAGGCCCCATCAGACTCAAATAAATAGTCCCTGCAGTAACTAGTAAGCCCTGGTTTGTACAGATATTCGATGTCGCCTTATCCCGCCTGATATGTTGTTCTCGTGCCTGTAATGTCAATGTGTAACCGATACGACCTTCTGAGTCTTCCGTTCTACCGATAATTCTTCCAGGGAGTTGCCTAACAAACTCTTTTTTACAACAAATAAATCCAAAAGAAGGGCCACCAGAAGCCATGGGAATGCCGAAGGGCTGCCCATCACCACACACAATATCAGCACCTGTCTCTCCCCATTCTCCGGGAGGCCTGAGGACCGACAAGGTCATCGGGTTAACAACTGCGATCACCATCGACCCGTTCGCGTGAGCCAGGTTAGTCAGATCGTCTATTTCTTCTAAGCAACCAAAGAAATTTGGATGTTGGATAACGAGTGCCACGGGTGCTTCGCCGCCTTCAAAATAACCAGCCGCCTGGGTCAATCCATTTTGTCCTATCTGACTGATATCGACCTGTATCTTCTGATTGCCAACTATGGTCTTAACAGCTTTGATATAGTTGGGATTTGCCGATCCGGACACAAGGACTTGTCTCGACTTATTTTTTTTATTGGCCCTAACCGCCATTAGCACTGATTCGGCCAGCCCACTAGCACCGTCATAGACCGATGCATTGGAGAATTCCATTGCCGTCAGCGTCGACATCATCGACTGATACTCATAAATCAGTTGAAGTGTTCCTTGACTCGCCTCTGCTTGGTAGGGGGTGTAAGCGGTTAGGAATTCGCCGCGACTCGCCAGATCCCAAACCGCCGCTGGAACATGATGGTCATAGCTTCCCGCCCCGAGAAAACAGGTAAAACCCTCATCACGACTCGCACGCGATGAGAGCTCTTGAACCATTTTCAATTCGCTCATTCCACTCGGAATTCCTTTTAAGGAGGTTGCTTGCAGGTGCGCTGGGATTTCATCAAAGAGTTCGGGAATGCCACTGGCGCCGATCTGCTTGAGCATATCAGCGACATCGGCTTCGGTGTGAGGGATAAAAGGCACTAGATTTAGTTTCTACTGTCGACTTCTTTATTGCTCTTCATTATCACACAACTCGGCGTAAGACTCCGAATCCATAAGACTCGACAATTCCTCTACATCTCTCAGCTTCAGACGAAAAAACCATCCATCGCGATAAGGGTCCGTATTGACCAGTTCAGGATTACCCTCCAAGGATTCATTTACTTCCGTAATTGTTCCGGATAACGGCGCATAGATATCCGACGCAGCCTTTACCGACTCAACTACGGCCACCTCGTCTCCCATTTCGACTTCCGAGTCCACCTCCGGCAGCTCTACGTATACCACGTCACCTAAAGCACCTTGAGCGTAATCGGTTATGCCGACAAGAACAGTTGCATCGCCGTCTTCGCGCACCCATTCGTGCGTCTCGACATATTTTAATTCCTCTGGATTCTCACTCATTATTCACC
>CAJXCK010000108.1 GCA_913051785.1 uncultured Gammaproteobacteria bacterium | reverse complement strand
CAGAGAGACCACCCTCGTATACGTCGGTTGCGATATCGCCAGCTCCCAGCGGCTGCGACTTACCGTCAGCAGAGTTGCCAAGAACAGCCGCCATATGAAAAACACACTGTGCTCCCTGAAAAGCTGAATCGAAGGAGCCCTTAACAAAAAGATCGCACCCATCAATTATCTCAACGTTTCTCAGCTTTTCGAGATAGCTTGTAGCATCTTTCCCTCGCCAGGAGCTTGCATCTCGGATGCAGGCGCGGACTTCGTAGCCCTTTTCTGAAAGTTCCTTGACCATGTGCCCTCCGGTAAAACCTGAGCATCCAGTGACGACCACAGGGCCATTTTCCTTCGTTAGTTGATACATGAGCGACTCCTTCTTATAGCTAGAGATTAGTTGATTGCAGCTTCTGCCCAGGGCTCCCTTGTTTCTTCCCCTCCAAAAGTATCCCAGGGGTGGTCGGTGTCGAGTTCAATTTCTTTATGACGAGGGTAGGAAAGAAGCTGATCACGCATTGAATTGAACCTCTCCTCCTCGATATCTGAGAGATCTATTTGCTCTTGAGGGTCCTGTTGGAGGTTAAATAAAAACCAGGAGTCGCTCTTCATGAAATCCGGGAGAACAGGAAGAGAAGCTCTACGAATTAACTTCCAAGGCCAGTCAATTAGCGCCTCGCTGCCCATATTGGCGACAATAATCGGACCTCGCTCAATCAAATTTCCATCAATTAACGGCTGTAGGACACTTTTCCCGTCTATCTCTCCCACGTCAAATCCAATTAATTCAGCCAGGGTAGGAAGAAGGTCTGCGACATGCATTGTCTGATCGTTGGGTTGCTCAGATTCAATCTTACCTGCCCACCAGACTGCGGCCGGTACTCTTACTCCGCCTTCGTTAGGCCAGCCTTTACCACCAAGGAGGGGGTTATTATCAGCTAGTCCATCCCTCATTGGAGGGATTAGTAATTCCACGAACCAAGGTGCGGGGGAAAAGCCCCCATTGTCACTGGTGAAAAATATAATGGTTTCATGCAAAAGCCCTTCGTCTTCTAAAGCTGAGAGAATTTGACCTATTCCGGAATCAAGCGTGGAAATCATCTCAAGATATGTTGACCGATTTTTTTGTGCTTTCTCACCGGTTTGCCGGGTTTCTATGGGAGTGTGAGGCGCGTTATAGGAAACGGTTAGAAAGAATGGATTGGTTCTTGAGGAAGATTTGATGATATTGATTGACTCACGCGTGATGAGATCCGTCGAGTAACCCTTTTCGCGAATGGTGACTCCATCTTTCTGCCAGTCTTTTCCGCCCGAAAAAATATGGTCGTGATACCCAATCCCTCCATTTAGATGACCATAAAATGAATCAAAACCACGACGTTGTGGCCAGTAATCTCGATCAGCACTACCCAGATGCCACTTGCCGACTAGATGTGTTGAGTACCCCTCCGACTTTAAGAATTGAGGCAGTATCCGGTGTTTAAGCGGAAGGCCAGTCCTAGAGTGCCACTGGACAGGAGAATCAACGCCGTGAGTTGTCGCAAACTCCCCACTCATTAGGGAAGCTCTGGTAGGCGAACAAGTTGGGTTCACGTAAAATCGATTCAGCTCCACGCCCGCCTTAGCAAGTCTGTCAATATTTGGTGTAGAAACATTCTCGTTGTGATAGCCAACGTCATTCCAGCCTAGATCGTCTACAAGAATAATGACGATATTCGGGTTTATTTGCTCGGTTTCGGAGGACATAGCCAGGTGCGGCACGAAACAACTTATCAAAACCAAAAACGCTTTCTCCAACCTGTACAGCCTGTGGCGCGTTTGAGGACAACGAATACTCAAATCGCTACGCAAGACGATTCTCCCAAGGACTTCCCTCCTTTGGATAGGGGTATTGTAGGTAATACTCTGATTTCATTTTCACGAAATCACCAGCGATCTCAAAAGCTTCAACCACCGAACTTGGAAGAGGTCCTTGATCAACGGCATCCATGATTGGTGTTAGTTGTTCCAATCGCGAAACACCGATCAGGATAGCATCGCCCAGCGCTCCATCTGCAGCAGAGTGATATCGAGTCCATCGTATGGTTGCTTCTAGTAAACTGCTAATTCCAGCAGCGTTTGCTGCCGCCGAAATCGTTTCGAGCGCATCAAACATTTCCTTGCGGCCAAGGTAGCGCGCCTCATATTGAGCGACTCGTCTTTTCTGAGCAAATCGATCAATGCCTTCTTTTGGAGGAACGCCTCTTTTATATTTGCCTGTCAGAAATCCACTCGCTAGTGAGCCGTGTGTGTAGTAACTGATACCATAATTGCGGAGAACTGGTACCAATTCGTATTCGGCCGTTCTGTTTAAAGCGTTGTATACGCCCTGATATACGCTGGGCAATACGTATCCTTGTCGTTGACAATACTGAGTTATTTCTACGACTTGCCAAGCTGGAAAGTTAGATATTCCAAACGCTTCAAACTTGCCGGATTCATAAGCAGCTTGAACGGATGCTAGTGTGTCCTCCAAATTGATTCGCGTGGACGGCATGTGGAGATAGAAGAGGGGAATTGAGTCTGTTTGAAGGGCGCTGAGAGATTGCTCCAATTGTTGTTCGGGGCTCCCCTCAAGTTGAGGGTTGTATTTGGTGGCGATTTTGATTTGTTTGCTGGCTCCTAGTCTTCCTAGCATCGCCTCGCAGTTCCCGTTTTGATAAACACGCGCCGTATCGAGCTCACTTCCACCCCTTTTATGAAAGTGTTCGATGAGATCACGGCAGGCCTCATCGGAAGCTAAAGGGTGATCTCGAGTGGTTGGTTTTGGTTTTCCGAATGCTACCGCACCTAAGACAATTTGGGCTGGTATCTCTCGAATAATCGGGTCCTGTTTTGAAGACTCCATCTCATTCCTCTCTTGTCAGGTAGCTATTCGTTAAGCTCCTAAAATAATCATGCGCTATGAATTTATTAGTCACAATCCTTTAGTAGGATGGTCAGATAACTTTAAATCATGGAATGCAAAGTGGAAACGAAAGAGATCAATAAGCTTCTTGATGACATTCAAGATGCGAAAACCGAGATACAGAAGTTAGGGAGAACGGTTTTTAAGCTGTCCTCTCTTGTAGCTGAACTCAGAGAGAGCGACAAAATGGCAATCCGCTCCTCCCTAGATCAACATCCACTTTTTGAGAATGAGCAGGTCATCTTCACAAAAATCGACGAATTCTATAAAGCTAGCGTTGGGTATATCGAATTACTTCGGGATATTAATATGCAAGTAGTGAACCTATCGGGTAAACCGAATTTGAAAATATGACGAGGTGTTGAGTTTCTAGAGAGTATATACAGAGGATTGCTAATGATCAGTGAAACGAAGCCCCTTCCGGCTCACATGCGGTATGTCGTTGACCTTGAGGGTTATTCTTTTGTATTTCGTCCTGATGGAGAAGCAACTGAGATAATTCAATTCACTAGGCCATCTCTTTCGCCCACAACCCTTGAGGCAAAGCTTCGAGTTGTGAGTTCAGAGTTGCCTTCCAAATACTCATCGTTGTCTACCCTAAATCGGTCCATGTTGCTGCTGTTTACGCTAAAGTCGTCATCATTAGAGTTAAGAAAATACGCCTCTCCAGAAGGGTCCAATGAGAATTGCTACTGCGTTTTTAATGCAGAAACTGAAGAGATCATATTCTCAGATGATAGTTCTGATTCTCTCTTTGAAATTACTGTAGCGGAAACAAAACGTGCTCGTTACCCATCTAAGAATGGGGTCCCGTCTAAGCTGTTGATGAATCTGCTAGCCGGCGCGTTACCAACCTCTAAACGGTTTTATGTCGATGAAGTGATTTCCGTTGATACCCTGGAAAACAGTCATTTTTTGTCTACCCGTAAATCTATGGATTATCTTTTTAACCTCGGTGTTTTCGGTTTCAACGACTAGGTTTTCGGCTCAGGAAGTTCCTGAGCGACGTTGGCGGACTATTTCAAGTATTGGCAGGAGGTGTTTTATGAATACTTTTGGATTTTCTGACATGGGGAAGTGGCCAACTCCCTCCATTTCAGACCATGTTGATCCCTTGATCATCTCATGTGCCTCACGGCCTAATTCTGATCTGCCACTCCAATCGTATTCTCCAGATAAGATATGCACTGAAGTGAGGTCGGTATCGATTTCGCTTGCTAAATTACGGATATCAAAATCTTCTATGTAGTAGGTCAAATCGCCTAGAAAGGCTGCAGGCCAAGCGCTCGAATAAACAAACCCCGTTTCCTTTTTCAACTCAATGGGCGATCCGGGAGCAATAAGTCCCTCCATTGCCCTTGCTTTGTAGTCGCTTGAAACTTGCGGATGCCACATCTCCCGCATTCCCTCTAAATTACCTTCTATATTGAGGGCACCTTCCACTGAAATAACCGAGTCAAATTTATCGGGATGTCGGCAGGCCAGATCAAGTGCGAGCAATCCTCCTACAGAGCAACCCATAAAGACGGGTCGATCTAGATCTAAACACTCACCCAGCTTGATCGGTATTGACCTAAGGAACTCGCCTCTCAGCTTATAGTTTTCCTGCCACCAATTCTTTTCTACCGGGGGCAATGATTTACCATGATAAGGCAGGTCATAAGCGATTAAATGAAAGTGATCGGTTATACGGTTGTCCTCGAAGAGATGCCTCCACTGACTACCATGGCATCCAGCCGTATGCTGGAGGAGTAGCGGTATACCACCTTGCCCCGTCTCTTCGAAATAAACTCGATGGTCAAATCCCTCGAGCTCTAAGTGAACATACCTCCCTACTGGAGCGTCGACGGTGCCCTCGCGGTTATGAATATTAGTCTGCTCCCTTGCTCCTGAGTCTATTGGCCTAAGAAGCTCCAAAGCTCTCGCAGCAGCGGGATAGTATTGAGCGCCGGCTAGCCGATCCCCATCACGACGGATCCCCGACTGGGTCGACATATTTGCCATGACATCATTGAAAAACCTTGGAGGCATTGCGGCTAGTTGTTTCTCCCAGGTTGCTGTTGGCGCCTCAAATGTAAGGAGCCCTTTGGCGTTCTCCGGTCGGTACACCCCTGCAATTCCATTCTCGATACCGATGCACACAGTTGTTGCGTCGGAAATGATTTTTATGCCTCCATTCCAATGGCGAGCGGCGATAATGAATTCTCCGTCAGCGTTGCAGCGTTCTGTCCACTCTTCGGCACTAATTAATTCAAATGTCATGAGAACTCCTCGTTTTTGTCGCTAGTTTGCCTCTCGCTGATTCCTCTTTTCCAGCCACTCTCGGTCGTCGTGAGCCGGTGAGTAGTGACGCTCCATCTCCATTCTAGGGTCTCGTGTAAAGAGATGGCCCGCTCCTTTGCAAACCTTGAAACCAAGAATGTCTTGAAGCTCCGGTTTGAAAGAAAGCATTTTGGAGGGATGAATAGACAGCATCAGATTTTCCTGTTGCCGCATCGAGCCATTGCAATAGTTGACGGTTAAGGCGCGACGTTCCATTCCTGTCTTATTAGCCCCAGCGCCGTGGTAGCAGCTGCCCAGAACAAAAGCGATGCTTCCTGCCGGCATAGTTAAAAGGGCGTGATCATAATGTTTGCCAGGTTCTGGGTCGTCACTAAAGAGATGACTGCCTGGAACCACCATGGTTGCACCATTCTCCTTCGTGAAGTCATCTATTGCCCACATGGTGTTACATACCAGGTTTGGATGGGGTCGCGGAAAGGAGTATACGCTGTCGTCAACGTGAAACGGTTGAGCTTTCTCACCAGCACCGATTACGGCAGTACCTAAGGTGGATAGAAGAAAACCTTCTCCCAAAACTTCATCGAGGACCTTTAGAATGCTCTTCTGCGCCGCTACTTGCTCCCAAATTGGGCCATCATTCAGCAAATCGAACCATCTTTTAGTGACGAAACCCGAAAAAGGTTGTGGGGGTAGGTCACCACCAGGCCTTACGTTCTCAAGTCGCTGTAGTTCCTCTTTTAAAGCCTCTAGCAAAGATCCATTGAAGGCGTGCTCGTAGATGGAATACCCTTTCTCTAAAAGCTCACGGACGTGGCGTTTTATATCCTCATCGTTAAGTAAATTGATATGACTCCCCTCAAAGCACTATCACCCAGAAAGAATAGTAAAAATCCGGCCTCAGTATCAATCTCCTTTAATCGAGTCTATTTTTGAAAGGAAAGAATATTTTCCGGCACTGGAATGGCGGTCTCGTCAAAATAACGCCTCTCAATTCCAAATATTGCTGAAATATCGTCTAGTGCTGAGTTTAGCTCTCGCCCCCGCGGCTCTTCATCTGAGGAGCGCTCCCACTCGATCCAGTCTTCAGTAGCAATATTTTGGTTCGCCTGAATGGTAAATCGATATGCGCATTCGGCAGCTGACCAACCAACTTTCAAGCGAAGAAGATTGAGTCTTGACCCAGTGCTATTAGTACTCATCCGATTCAATATTCACGGTCCTGCGTTGTTCTTGTCTTGTTCCCCATTCAGGCATACCAACTATTTCGTCGTACGCGGTCATATGCACAAAATCAAATGTCGTGACGCCATTGTCGATTAGATCTTTTCTGGCCGCGTTTTGGCTTCTATAGATGATCGTTTTACCCTCCTTATCTCTGACGGGTTGACGTCCAAGACTATTGGAGAGGTAGAGTACGTAGACAATAGGGTCTATGGCGTGCAATTCGACGATCGCGGTGGCATCCAATGCCAGTTGAGGAGCGAGTTGTTTAATCTGCATGTGAGAAGCCTGATGCTCCTCATGTGAATCAACGGTCAAAAATATTGTTGACCCGCTAGGGCCTTTTGGGACAAGTTGTGAAAGTTGATGGTTCGAGGTGGAGGAATAAAGATGCCGATAAATATTTTAGGCATGATTGGGGTAGCACCGCCAGATGACGGCGCAACGGTCCACATAATAGGCGGGGGCATTGATCGCGACTACATCGTTCGCTTTTCCCAAGCGCACGAGAGGTCGGGTTTTGACGCAGTTCTAATAGGACATTCCTCGAGTTCGGCTGACGGCTTTTTAATCGCGCAGCATGTCGCCTGTCATACTGAACATCTAAAGATTCTGTTGGCTCATCGGCCCGGTTTTATAGCCCCGACTCAGGCAGCAAGGAAAGTTGCCACCTTGGATAATCTAGTAGACGGACGCTTGTGGCTTCACATAATCACTGGCGGCGTTGACGCTGATCAACGTCGTGATGGAGATTTTTTATCACACGACGAGCGGTACGCTAGAACTGACGAGTATTTGCAAGTTATGAAGGGCGTATGGAGTCAGGAAGGACCATTTAGTTTTGAGGGACATTATTATCGCTGTAGCAAGGCAAGTTCTGAGGTCCAGTCGATTCAGAGGCCTCACGTGCCCCTTTGGTTTGGAGGTATCTCTGAGGCTGCTATTCCAGTTGGGGCTAAACACGCTGATACCTATGCGCTTTTCGGTGAACCGAGATTACAGGTAGCAGAACTCATGGCTCTTCTGCAGCAACAGGCTGCAGCGAATGAGCGGAAGTTATCATTCAATCTTTCATTTAGACCGATACTTGGCCATACCGAAGGGATGGCCTGGGATAAAGCACGCTCGATCCTGGCGGGAGTTCAGGCGTCTTCGCCGAAGTCCCGTGGTGCCAGCACTTCTGGAAAAGAACCCGAGGCAGAGACTGCAAGGAGGTTGACTAAGT
>CAJXCK010000107.1 GCA_913051785.1 uncultured Gammaproteobacteria bacterium | reverse complement strand
GAAAATTCGGATGCCGATATACAAGGATTTGAAGCTGAGTTCCTTTGGGCACCCTCTGCGAATTGGCGATTCAATGCATCACTAAGCTATTTGGATACAGAAATTGCTGATACTGAAACCGTAGACCCAAGAGATCCCACACAAGGGCGTCAAGACGTTACTCTTTACAAAGACTTTGTTACCGCGGCCAACTGCGTGCTTGAGCATAACGGGCTGCCCGCACCTGGAGCAAACCCTGTCTTTGTAGGAACTGTTCAAGGAGCAGGGGCCCCCTACCTCCAAACTGGTCCGGCTGGAGGGCTTGGGATCGCGGCAACACCAGGGGTGGTGGATTCTGCGTTCACATCGTGTGCTGCCATAGCTGCTGTTGGTCCGCTCTTCGGATACGGCTACCTAGACTCTGTGCCAACCAATATCGGAGGCAACCAGTTACAAAATGCCCCAGAGCTTTCTCTGAGCCTGGGTGCAGAGTACACCTGGTTTCTTGGAAACGGCTCTAATTTATCGGCGCGCCTAGACTACTATTGGCAGGATGAGTTTTACAGCACCACGTTTAACCGACCCCAAGACCTCATCGAAAGTTGGGACATTTACAATGCAAGGTTTGTCTGGAATAGCGCAAGTGATAAGTGGTCGATCACGGCGTTTGTTCAAAACATCGAAGATGACGATGAAATAGCAGGCACCTTTCAAACCGATCCATCCTCCGGTCTCTACACTAATGTATTCTTAATCGAGCCAAGGCTTGTCGGGCTTACGTTTCAATATAGAAACTAAAGGAACAAAAAAAGCCCCGAGAGGGGCTTTTTTTTTAAGAATTATTTAGAGAGATTCCAGTATTTTTTCGGCAGAGCTTACCTCAAACGCACCACCCTTCTCCAAATTAATCACCGTTACCTTTCCATCTTCGGCGATAAGAGAGTAACGCCCAGAGCGCATGCCGAGGCCAAAACCTGAACCATCCATCTCAATTCCGACCGCCTTGGAAAACTCTCCATTTCCGTCACCGACCATCATTAGCTCTTCTGCATTTTGTGCTTTTCCCCATGCGTCCATCACGAAGGCATCGTTCACAGAGACACAGACGATATTGTCCACTCCTTTTGCTTTAATCTTATCCGCGGAGGCGACAAATCCAGGCAGATGAGCTGCACTGCAAGTAGGCGTAAATGCCCCAGGGACAGCGAATAAGACTACTTTTTTTCCGCCAAATATTTCAGAGGTGCTAATGTCCTCTGGTCCCTTGTCCCCCATGATTTTCAAAACTACTTCGGGAATGCTATCACCCACTTGAATTGCCATACTTTATTCCTCTTGGTTTAGTCAGGCCTTAGTCTCTCGCGAACAAATTCTTCGTGCAAGGGTTCGTCGTTAAAAAGAAAATTCAGGGCATCACAGATTGTTTGTTTGCTCTCTTGTGTCATACTTTCTGCTCAAAGCGTAAGGAAATAAAATCGAAAACGAACTTAAAAATAACTGGATCCTTCTATTCTCCGCTTCCATTGGGGTTATCTGTAGCTCAATTGTTTTACCTTTCTACTCGCTAGGCGCATTGGTTGTGCCAATAACACAAGAATTTGGGTGGAGTAGAGCAGAGTTTCAGTTGGCGTTACTTTTTAGCACGGGTGCTGGTGTTGTTACTGCTCCTCTAGTTGGGATTTTCCTAGATAAAATTGGAATCAGAAAAATGGCTCTGCTTGGCCTTTTCGGATTAGGAACCGCCCTATCTCTTGCCTCCCAACTTAACGGAGAACTTTGGATGCTTTATTTAGTCTACGCGCTAATGGCGATCCTAGGGGCGGGAACCATTCCGGTAACATGGACCAGGGCAGTGACTAATGTATTTTCAAAGCAAAGAGGGCTAGCACTTGGAATTATGCTGAGCGGAACAGGTATCTGCGCTATCGTAATTCCTCAAATAACGGTTTTTATTACAGAAGAGTTTGGATGGAGGACCGCTTATTTAGTACTGGCGGCCCTGCCAGTGGGCCTGGCAGCACCGTTAGTGTTTTTGTTTTTCTGGCCGACAGAATCATCAAATGACAACCATAAGCCAGAAGATGATGTCGGCACGGGCCTGACATTCAAAGAGGCAATAAAAGGTTACCGGTTTTGGGTACTCCTCGTGTCGATCTTTGTCGTCTATATCGCAATGTCAGGAATGGTTCCAAATCTAATTCCAGCCCTGATTGACCAGGGGATAAGTGCTCAATTAGCGGCAACCGCCATAAGCGTGTTTGGAGTGACGGTCATTCTAGGAAGATTAATCGTGGGCTACCTCGTTGATGTCGCATGGGCACCCGGCGTCGCAGCGTTAGCTATTTTCCTGCCGGTAATTGGAAGCCTGCTATTAGCTGGTTCACCGCCATTTTTTACTGCCTGCGTTGCAGCGGGACTTCTTGGTTTTGCCGCAGGAGCCGAGCTAGACCTAATGTCATTTTTGGCTGCAAAATATTTTGGTTTGCTCAATTATTCTCAGATCTATGCGGTTCTCTATGCAGCGCTTGCGCTAGCAAGCGGATTAGCTCCCATGTTATTCGCAAGAATATTCGATAAATTTGGAAGCTATGAAATTGGTTTTACGATCGGCGCTTTGTTTTTTGCTGCTGGGGCATTGATGGTTTTGACTTTAGGAAGATACCCCAAAAGTTTTTCTACTTGACGCTTACCAATTCGATATAGCAGTTTTTTAGCAGACTGTGTTAGCCTAAGTCACTCTCTTTTAAAGGCAAATCAGATATGGACCTATCTTTTGGTCCCAGATATGAAGACTTCCGCTCAGAGGTCAGACAATTTATTCAGGAGCACGGATCCAAGTCTCCTCAAGCAGGCAACTCAGGCAGCAAAAAAGCCATGGCTTGGCAGACCCTGCTGATTGAAAACGGATATGCAGCTAGGACAATCCCAAAAGACTATGGCGGATATGGTGGATCCCCTGACATCATAGAGTCGCGAATAATCGCTGAGGAATTTTCAAAAAAACAGATAAGTACTGGCCTTGGTGGGCAAGGCATATCTATGTTGGTCCCCGTGCTACTTGAGATGGGAAGCGAAGCTCAGAAAAAACAATTTGTTGGTCCGACGATAAGAGGAGAGATGCTTTGGTGCCAAGGGTACTCGGAACCCGGCGCTGGAAGTGACCTAGCTAGCCTTTCGACTAAGGCTGTTATTGACGGCGATGATTGGGTCATAAATGGCCAAAAAATATGGACAAGCACCGCTCATCTTGCAGATTGGATTTTTTGCTTGGTTAGAACCGAACCAACTAAACCAAAGCATCAAGGAATCTCGTTTCTCCTCTTTAAAATGAACACACCTGGTATAGAGATTCGACCTCTGGTTGATATGACTGGAGACGCAAATTTCAATGAGGTTTTTTTTACAGATGTCCGAGTCCCGAAAGATCAGATCGTCGGAGAACGGGGACAAGGATGGATGGTGGCAAACGCTATTTTGGGACACGAGCGCGGGTCCTTGGCACCGCCCGACGCGGCACAATCGAGGCTGAACGGTGTCATTAAATTGATGGAAGAAAAAAACTTTGCTGGAGAAAAGGTAATTGATAACCCTGTTTTTCGCGATCGCTTGATGAAAATTCAAGGAAGAATTCTTGCCATGAAATGCAACGACCTGCGTCTACTCTCTGCAAAGATTAATAAGAATCAGGACACCCAATTAGCTTCAATGATCGTCAAACTCCAAGGCACCGAACTTAGACATGAACTTGAATCGCTAGCCATAGACGTAATGGGAGAGCTTGGCTTGGCTTATGGCGATAACCCTTACATTAAAGGTGGTGGCTCTTGGCAATATCAATACATGTACTACCTCGGCTTAATCATTGGAGGCGGCACATCCCAAATACAAAAAAATATCATCAGCGAGCGAGGTCTCGGAATGCCTAGAGAACCCAAGATCGAGAGAAAGGATTAACTACATGGAATTTGGGCTATCCAACGATCAAAGTCTTTTGCAGAATCAAGTTGCTCGATTCTTAAAAGAAAAAGTCCCACTGGACTTAGTCAGAGCAGTAGCTGAAGGCAGGCAGACAGATCGGATAATCTGGAGTGAACTTACGGAATTGGGACTTCCTGGAATAATGATTGACGAAAGTTTGGGAGGGCTTGGATTAGGGCTCCTCGATGCATCGATCATCGCTGAGCGCCTAGGCTACGGAGTAACGCCAAGCCCATTCTTAACCTCAGCAATAATAGCGCCGACTGTGTTACAACTTTCGAAACAAAGAGAAGATATTCTAAGCAAAATCGTTACCGGGGAAACAAGGGTAGGAATTGCCTTCAACCAGGCAATTAGGCCTGCTCACGAATCAGGATTTGAAATCAAAAACGGAAAGCTCGATGGAAGCCTTCTCTTCGCAATAGACAGCGACGCCGATTATTACTTGGTGGCGGACAGTGACAAAACAATTTACCTGATCGACAGGAACTCGGCAGGTTTAGAAAGCATACCACTATCAACAGTAGAAAAAACTCGCTCCTCGGCAGAGTTAAAGTTCTCCCAGGTTGAAGGAGATAAAATCTCAGATGATCCGGATATTTTCGATAAGGCTTGGAATGCAGGGCTTGTAGGACTGGCAGCAGATAACTTAGGTGCGGCTCAATGTGCGCTTGATCAAGCCGTCAACTATGCTAATCAGAGAGAACAATTCAATCGGGTAATTGCCTCTTTCCAAGCAGTTAAACACATGTGCGCAGAGATGGCTGCCCAGCTTGAACCATGCCGCGCTATGGTTTGGTATGCTGCACATGCTTTCAGTGACATTCCAGAAGAATCCACCATGATGGCGTCTCACACCAAGGCCCACCTCTCGGAGGTAGGGCAGTTTGTCACAAGGACCTCAACTGAGGTGCACGGAGGGATGGGCTTCACAGACCTAGTCGGACTTCATTATTGGTTTAAAAGATGCGGTTTCAATCGCCAGGCACTTGGATCTCCGGAGCTTTTACGCGACCGCGCCGCAATTGCGCAAGACCTAGTGCCCTAAAAACTCAATAATGTCCCTCCAGGCTTTAGAGTCTTCAATTAAAAAAAGATGTCCTCCGTTGTAGAACTCACACCTAGAATGCGGAATCTTTTCGAGGATTTTTTGGTTTTCTTTTGGTGCGATACCATCGTAAAGACCTGCACATATAAAAGTCTCCGATTTTATTTTCTCTAGATCTGCAACCACGTCGTGCTCGGCACGCGCTCGAATTTGCTCACGATACCCTCTCTTATATTCCGGGGTCGCATGATCATTGATTAATCTTGATTCCGTAATTTGGATAATAGCTTCGACTCTGTTTGAATTATTCTCTTGCCAAGATTTTGTGTGCCTGAGATCGTTAAACTCCATAAGTTGCATAGCTCTTTCAGTCGCGTTTTGGTCATCAGGAAGATCATGAAACGGAAAGCTAGCAAAAGCTCCTCCAGGGGAAGTGCAACAAAGCACGATCTTCTTCATTCTCTCTGGGAACTGTAAGGCAATGTGCAAGCCCACCATCCCTCCAAAAGACACCCCAACCAAATGAACTTGTTCAATTCCTAGCTTATCTAGAAGCGCTATTGCGTCTTTCGAGTAGTCTTCCATTTCATAGGGCCCTGGAGGCTTTTGGGTTTGGCCAAGGCCGCGCTGATCATAAGCGATCACTCTGAAATTTTTAGCAAGAGGGCCATCTAATACGTTGGGCTTCACCCTCAAATCGGCTCCGGTGCCACTTATGAATAAGACAGGGCTGCCCTGACCTCTTTCTTCAACAAACATTTCTAGCCGAGCGGTTTTAAACAATGGCATTACGCGATAACGCCATCTTCGCGCATTTGAGCGATCTTGCGGTCATCAAACCCAAAAGACTCAAGAATAGCATCGGTCTGTTGCCCATGCGCCGGAGCGGGGTTACCGATCGACAAGGCTTCCCCATTAAATCTGGCGGGCGTCCTAACAGCCCTTAGTTTTCCCATCAAGGGATGATCTTGAATTTGAACCGAGTCACTCGCCTGGAGCTGTTCTTGGGAGAGTGCCTCATCCAAGGTGTGACAACGTGCACACGGCACGTCATTTTTTTGTAACCGCTCGAGCGCCTCACTGGTAGTAAGCTCGGAAAACGATTTAGCTAGGATTCCGCGATATTCTTGCAAATTAGCGATCAGTTTTTCTAAAGAATTAAAACGCTCGTCTTCCATCATGGATTCTTTGCCAAGGGCTCTCAACACACCTGCCCGCTGGGCTTCGGTCGCAGCGGAGATGGTCAACCCGCCGTCTTTTGTCAAGGTCATATCGTAAAGCATATCGGACAAAAGTGGCTGGGCGACCACATCCTCATCCAGTAATGTGTGATTCTGAAATGCATCAGGGAAAAGGAAAAACATCGCTGAATCCAACATCGAGAGGTCTATGTGTTGTCCCTTACCTAATCTTTCTCGAACATACAGAGCGCTGCTTACAGCCTGAAAAGCTGTATACGCTGTTAACTTATCGCACATAAGGTTTTTAATGAACGCCTGTCCCCCGCTGCCCTGAGCGGCGGTCATGCCTGAGTGCGCTTGAATCACCGGGTCATAGGCAGGCGACGAACTCAACGGCCCTTTGGTACCAAAGCCTGAGATTGCTATGTAAACCAATCTCGGATTTATACTCCTTAACTTTTCAGTACCCAAACCGTGTTTGTCCATGACCCCTGGCCTAAAATTATGGATTACTACGTCACAATCGGTTGCCATTTCTCTGATAATTGCTTGGCCATCAGGAGACTTAAGATCTAAGCGAATAGATTCTTTCCCTCGGTTACAGTTTGCGAAGATCGAAGATATTCCTCCCTTTGCGGCACCAATATAACGAAGCGGATCTCCCGTCTCAGTCGGCTCGACTTTAATGACTCTAGCGCCTTGCTCTCCTAGCATCATCGCTGCGAGGGAAGCAGTAATCATGGTTGAAAATTCAATTACGGTAATGCCCTCAAATGGCTTCATCGCTAATTCTCCTTTTTTAGGGAACTTCAGATTGTAACCTTAAAAATAAACCCGTTGGGAATATATAGATCTCCCCCTAATGATCACAAAAGATAAGAAAAAATTAGGCTCGTAGTGTTAGGCTTGAAATCTAACAACAAAAGACACAAGCAGACGGAGAGAGCGAATGACAGAATTTGGCGCATTAATGTTCCCAACAGAGTATGCAGTGAAGCCTGCGAAACTTGCTAAGGCTATAGAAGAAAGAGAAATGGATTCAATCTTTTTTCCTGAACACACGCACATCCCCGCATCAAGAAAGACACCTTATCCTGCAGGCGGTGAACTGCCAAAAGAATACTCAAACACCTACGATCCTTTTGTTGCTTTGGGCAGTTGCGCAGCGGTGACAGAGAGAATCAAACTTGGAACAGGTATCTGTCTGGTTGTGGAACGAGACGTGATCACTTTGGCGAAGGAAATTGCTACGTTAGACAGGATTTCTGACGGCAGATTCATCCTTGGAATAGGCGCTGGATGGAACGCAGAGGAAATGGAGAACCACGGTATCGAGTTTAAAAACCGTTGGAAGATAGTAAGAGAAAAGATTCTGGCTATGAAGGAACTATGGACCAAAGAAGAAGCCGAGTTCCATGGAGAATTTATCAACTTTGACCCCGTTTGGTCTAACCCTAAACCTGTTCAAAGCGGCGGCCCACCAGTTTGGATGGGAGC
>CAJXCK010000106.1 GCA_913051785.1 uncultured Gammaproteobacteria bacterium | reverse complement strand
CCTATCCAAACAGCACTTTGTTTACCAAGGCTTTCGAAAAGCTCGCACATATCTAGAACGATTTCTTCTTGAGAATAGTCAGCATGTCTTTCATATCTCGAGGAGCGACCGTAACCCCTCATATCTGGAGCAATGACCCTATAACCTTTTGCACCGAAATATTTGAGTTGATGACGCCAACTTAGCGATAACTCTGGCCAACCATGAGTCATCACAAGTAGAGGCCCGTCCTCCGGCCCTGAAGCTAAATAAAAAGTCTTATGACGCCCTGTCGAAAAATAATTCTCTGAGATGGCCAATGCAAACCCCTTTTTTACCACCGTACCATATCTTTTTGTGCGATCTTATAAACTCTACTCTGCGTATATATGCAGCAACTAAATCAGACATCGCAGAGGTTTCGCTTATAGGAATCCCGAATTATTTAATCTTGGCTCTATTCACAATCAAGAACATGGCTACCGATAAAATAATACTATCGGTTATGGCTCGAGTTAGATTTATGATTAAAAATGGAGAGAGTGTCAAATTGACCGGCGCCATTGGGAACTTGACTTCGGAGGCGCGGTAGGAGAGCAGGATGCCTAGACACAGGGGAACATTTAACCGCCAGCGCGTTGAACCATATGAGATCTCTCGTGGAAAAGTTGAATCGTTTATCAAATGCCCAGCTTGTTTCTGGCTGGATAGAGCGAAAGGGGTCCATTTTCCTTCCATGCCTGGTTTCAACCTGAATTCGAACACCGACACCCTTTTAAAACGCGACTTCGATCAATATAGAGGCAGAGAACCACATCCAATAATGATAGCCCACGGGTTGTCACACCTCATTCCCTTCGAGCACGAAGACCTCCAAAAATGGGAGAACTCTTTGCACTTTGGCCTCTCCCCACAACACTTCAACACTATCCACAGTGAGACGAATCTTTGCTTCGGAGGAGGCCTAGACGATGTGTGGCTAAACCAGGAAACAGGACAACTTCATATCGTTGATTACAAAAGCACCGCGCAACTTGGCAAAGAACCGAGACAACTGAATGAATCCTTTTTAAATGATAAGTGGAAGGCTGCCTACAAACGGCAGATGGAAATGTATCAATGGATCATGAGAAAAAAAGGGTTTGATGTATCTTCGAAGGGTTATTTTTTATATGTGGATGGACAACATATCAACAAAGAGGGAATGATCGACAAAGACCAACCCTCTAGAGCCTACATGGAATTCAATACCAGCATCATTCCTTACGATGGTAGAGACGATTGGGTAGAAGATGCGCTTTATAAGATCAAAGAGCTCCTACTCAGCGAAATTCCACCCGAGCACGCCGAGGGTTGCGAGTACGCGAGATTTTTGGGCGAGACTAAAAGCGCTCTAAAAAATTAGTTCTAGTCACTCCGACCTATATTCTCCATCGCAAAGGCAAACATGTGAGCATATTGCTCCACGATTTTATCGGTAGGAGTGCCCGCTCCATGTCCCGCGTCCTTTTCGATCCGAATCAAAACGGGATTGTTTCCAACATGCTTTGCCTGTAGATGCGCTGCAAACTTAAAGGAGTGGGCAGGCACTACTCTGTCGTCATGATCCCCAGTAGTGACAAGAGTTGCTGGGTAGTTCGTTCCCTTTTCAACGTTGTGCACTGGTGAATAGCCCAGTAAATATTGAAACATTTCTTCTGACTGTTCGGAGGTGCCATAGTCGTATGCCCAGCCTGCGCCTGCTGTGAAAGTGTGATATCTCAACATATCCAGAACACCGACCGCGGGAAGTGCTACCGCCGCAAGCTCTGGGCGTTGCGTCATGACAGCGCCCACTAGCAATCCGCCATTGCTCCCGCCTCTCAATACGAGATGATTACTATCGGTTAAGCCTTGATCAATCAAGTACTCCGCTGCCGCAATAAAGTCATCAAAAACATTTTGTTTTTGAAGTTTGGTACCAGCTAAATGCCAATCCTTACCATATTCTCCACCGCCTCTAATGTTAGGTACCGCGTAGACTCCTCCTGCTTCCATCCAAGCTGCTACGGTGCTGGAAAAACTTGGCGTCAGGCTGATATCGAATCCACCATAGCCATAAAGCATTGTTGGAAGAGGCTTATCTACCGGCAGATCTTTTTTCTTAGTAACAATCATAGGCACCTTGGTGCCGTCCTTGGACGTATAAAAGACCTGTTCAGAAACATACTCACCTACTTCAAAATCCGCCAGCGACTCTCGATAAGTGGTTACAACACCAGACTCTAAAGAGAGCTCGAAGATCGTCGACGGCGTGTGGTAATTTGTAAACGAATAAAATGTTGTTGTTTCGTCGCTCTTCCCCGAAAAACCTGACGCGCTTCCTGGTCCTGGCAGCTGAATTTCTCGAATCAAATTACCCTCAAGATCGAGCTGTTTGACCGAAGAGATGGCGTCGATCATATACTCAGCAAATAGATATCCGCCCACGGTAGACACGGTCAAAACGTGCTCCGTTTCCTCAATTACGTCTATCCAACTTGTTGGGTTGGAGACCGCATATGAGAAAGAAACGACGCGACCATTATCCGCGCCACGATTGGTGTACGCGTACAAAGTATCGCCAATGCTAGTCAACACATAAATGTCAGAGCTTTCATCTTCAACCACTGGCCTGAAAGGACTGGATTTTTCCTCTAGATTCTGGACATACAGTCTATTTCCCGATGTCGAGTTCGCTCCCGATATGATGAGGTATTGTTGATCTTCAGTGACTTGTCCCGATACGTAACGAAATTTATTTTTCGGGTCACCGCCAAATATAAGTGTGTCTGCTTCTTGTTGCTCGCCAACCTTGTGAAAGTATAACTTGTGCTGATCAGTCTTCGCCGTTAGCTCGTTCCCTTTCGGTTGGTCGTACCTCGAATAGTAGAACCCCTCATCACCGAACCAAGACAATCCACTAAATTTCACATCATCTATTCGATCAATCACCTCTAGAGTATTCGTATCCATTACGGCCACCGACCTCCAATCCGCGCCTCCTTCACTGATTTGATAGGCAGCAAGGGATCCAGAATGTGAGAAAGAAAGCGCCGCAACTGAAGTCGTTCCATCGGTAGAGAGGCTGTTGGGGTCAAGAAACAATTCCTCCTCGCCCCGATCATCGCGCCTATAGATTAGAGATTGATTCTGCAAACCTGAGTTTCGATAGAAATACTCATATTCTCCCTCGCGAAAGGGAGCGCTCTCTTTAGGGTAATCCATGAGGCGCGTTAACCTCGTTTGGAATTCTCCTACTGTTTCAAGATTAGAGAGGTATTCGAACGTGACAGCGTTCTGAGCATCAACCCACTCACCGGTTTCGTCACTGCGATCATCTTCCAACCAGCGATATGGATCTACTACGGTATTTCCGAAATACTCATCGGATACTTCTACCTTCTCTGTTTTTGGGTACGTTAATTTCACTACGCGCTCCGAGTCTTCTGATGTGCAGGCAAATAGTCCAAACGTCAAAAGAGTAAATATCGAAATTTTTTTCATCAGGTGTCGTCACAATAAGCTTGCTGAGAGCTTAATGCGTTTGCTAACCGCCTTCTATCCTTGGCATCAAGAAAATCTCAGCGCCGTCCGGCAAAGATTGGGTCCAATCGTCTCTGTAAATTTCCCCGTTGATCGCAAAGGCGACGTCTTTGCCAAAAGAGCCGTCGAGCCCAAGGTAGCGACCCCTCAACAGGCCCACCAGTTCTTCAATATTGTCAGCGTTTAGCTCAACCTTCTCTGGCAAATTAGTTCCTGTTCGAACCGAGCTACCGAAGCTAACTCGCAGCATCCAGCGCCTTCAGCACTCGCGGGGGCGACATTGGAGCGTGCGTCATTCGAACACCCGTCGCATTGGCTATCGCGTTACCCACAGCAGCAAGAGGTGGCACTATCGAAGTCTCTCCAACCCCACGCACCCCGTAAGGGTGATTCGGATTCGGGATTTCGAGTATTTTCGTATCGATGAACGGCAAATCGGAACAAACCGGTATTCTATAGTCTAGGAAACCCGCGTTCTGTAATCTGCCATCATCACCGTAAATATACTCCTCGTTCAGAGCCCATCCAATTCCCTGCGTTGCACCGCCCTGAAATTGGCCTTCCACATAATCCGGATGAATCGCTTTACCCGCATCCTGCACCACGGTGTACCTTGCGATACTCGACCTTCCCGTCTCTTTATCTACCTCGACGTCGCATATATGTGCTGCAAAACCCATCCCAGCGCCGTCTGCAACCACCTCATTGTGGCCTGCTATAGGTCCTCCAGTTCTTCCTGATTTAGCAGCTATCTCTTGGAGAGAGAGAGGAGGCAGATTATTGTGAGTTTTGCCTATCGCGACCGCCTGCCCTTTTTCCCAAGCAACATCCTCAAATGGTATACCCCACATCGCTGCAGCTCTCTGTTTGAGCACGCCGATGGCCTCTCTAGCAGCAAAAATAGTAGCCATGCCAGAAGAAAAAGTACCTCTACTGCCTTCTGTCATATCGTTATGACCCAAAGACCCTGTGTCAGCAATGTTTGCCTTTACTTGCTCGTAAGGAATACCTAACTCTTCCGCGGCTATCATGGACATAGAAGCTCGAGAACCACCCACATCTACCGTGCCGAGAGTAAGATTAACCGTTCCATCAACACCGATATTGATATCAGTACACGTTTGACCACCAATGTTGAACCAGAAACCGCAAGCTATTCCTCTTCCCTGATTCTTTTTTAGTTTCGCTTTCATATGGGGATGATCTTTGACAGCTTTCAACGCTGCCTCAATGCCGATCGGTCCATAGATTGGACCATATGGGGCCTTTGCTCCTTCCCTCGCAACATTTTTCAATCGTAGATCGATTCCCGACATACCGATCTCGTCCGCTAAAAGCTCCAAGGTACTTTCCACAGCAAACGCGGCCATTGGTGCGGAGGGGGCCCGATACGCTGCAACTTTTGGTCTATTCACGATAACGTCGTATCCGACCGATTGTTGATTTTTGATGTCATAACATGCGAAAGCTGTCATACAACCGAGCATCGCCCAGGTTCCAGGAAACGCGCCGCCTTGATACCTCAACTCGACTTGTCCAGCCGTGATTTCGCCGTTTTTCTTTGCACCTAACTTGACATCAATCGAGGTAGAGGACGTGGGTCCGGATGCCCTAAAGACTTCCTCGCGAGACATCACTAATTTCACTGGCCGATTAGCTTTTCGAGAGAGCGCCAGTGCAATTGGCTCAGCCCATACATGTGTCTTGCCGCCAAAACCGCCACCAATCTCAGAAGATGTCACCTTTAACTTGGCGACATCCATTCCCAATAGTGAAGCGCATACGTTTCGAAAAACAAAATGACCTTGAGTAGTTACCCACAGCTCCCCGGTTCCGTCTGGGCTAACCGAGGCCAGACAAGCATGAGGCTCTATGTATCCTTGATGTGTTTGCTCCGTCTTATATGACTTTTCAACGATGAAGTCCGCTTCCGCAAATCCCTCTTCAATATCCCCGTGACCCATTTGAGTCCTTGCTGCAACGTTGGAGGATTTAGTGGGCTTTGGCTCAACTCCTCGCGTAAAGACATTTTTGTGAATCACGACGGCTTTTGGATCCATCGCTTCATCGACATCCGTGACATGCGGTAATTTCTTATACTTAACAACAATCAAAGAAAGAGCTTTTCGCGCCGTCTGCTCATCCACAGCCGCGACCGCGGCGACCGCATGTCCGTCGTACAGAGCTCGCCCTCGAGCCATGCAGTTTTCTAAAATTGCCGCTAGTCCTGCATCGCCATTCGTTTGATCTGGTAAATCATCACAGGTGACGATTGCTTTTACCCCATCAAGCTTTTCCGCCTTCTTGACGTCAATCTTCAATATCTCAGCATGAGGGTGCGGAGAGCGCAAAACTCTGCCGACAAGCGCACCCGGAGCTGACGCATCGGCTCCATACCGAGCTCTCCCGGTCACCTTGTCTATGCCGTCGGGCCGCCTAAAACGGGTTCCAACCACCTCAAATTCTTTTTCTACGTACTTATTACTATGTGCCATCGCTTCCCCTCAGCTACCGTTTATAGGATTAGTCTTATTTCGCTTTTCGAATATCTTTTGCCGCCGCTTGGACCGCACGGACTATTTTGTCGTAACCGGTACAACGACAAAGATTCCCGGCCAAGGCGTATCTAATTTCTTCTTCAGTCGGGTTGGAGTTTTTCTTAAGCAGCGCATCAGCCGCAACTAAAAAACCTGGAGTACAAATACCGCATTGCAGTGCAGCGTGATCGATAAACTTCTCTTGGAGAGGATGCAGCTTGTCTCCGTCAGCAAGTCCCTCGACCGTGCCAACTTCCTTCCCATCGGCCTCCACACTCAGCACCAAGCAAGAACAGACTAAACGCCCATCCAACGTAACGCTGCACGCGCCACAATCGCCTGTACCACAACCTTCTTTCACTCCAGTAAGCCCAACCCGATCTCGGAGTGAGTTCATTAATGTCTCGTCTGCCGGACAAGCAAAATCCACCACGTCGCCATTGACGCTCGTCGATACCAAAGTCGATTTACTCATCGCTTACCCCCCGCTCTCTCGAACGCTATCAAAGCCGTTCGCCTGGCTAACACCCCTGCCACCCGCGTTCGGTACTCAATGGTGCCCCTTTTATCATCAATCGGGCTGCACGCGTCGCTGCAAGCCTTCGATAACTTGTCCAGAGCAACATCATCAAGCTTGGTCCCGACGATCGCCCGAGCCGCGCGAGCAACCAAAAGCGGAGTTGGTGCGACAGCACCTAGCGCAACTCGTGCTTTTTTGATCAGGCCCTTCTCAAGGGTCACGCTAATACCCACGCCCACAACGGCGATATCCATTTCTGTTCTGGGAATAAATCTCAGATACGCATCACCAGATCTCGGACCAGGCTTGGGCACAGCTATCGACTCGATAATCTCTCCTTTCTTTAAGTCTGTTTTCCCTGGACCAAGAATGACTTTCTCAACCGGTAATTTGCGACGCCCCTTCACACCCACGATATTCGCTTTTGCTCCAACAGCAATCATGGCTGGCACGCTATCCGCAGCGGGTGATGCATTGCACAGGTTACCCGCCAAGGTGCAACGACCTTGAATTTGATCAGAACCGATTAAATTAGCTGCCTCGACGAGACCAGGCAGATATTTCCTAAGCAACTTGTGCTCGCCCAATTCGGCTCCAGATACCGCAGCGCCGATAACAAAACCCTTATCGGAGACCTTAATCTCTTTCATCGCCGGAATTGATTTGATATCGACTAAAAGATCGGGTTCGATTAAACCCGTTCTCATTTTGACCAAGACATCCGTGCCGCCGCCGAGCACGAACGCTGTTTCTTTCGATTTCGCTAGAATGGCTGCCGCATCACGCGACGTCGCAGGCGCTTCATACCTCATTTTTTATCCCCACCAATACCTGCTCCGATATTGGCAGAAAAAGGGGCAATGTATCCAGTCTTCTTTCCAAAAAAAGCCTTAACCTCCAGCTTTACTCTTCTGATAAATGAACTGTGCTAGGGTGATGATTTTCAATCGCAAGTCACACAATTGAATTTTCTTAAAACTTTACAGAACCCATTCTATGTCGATCTGAGAGGTCTGGCCCTGATCAGAATCCTTGTTGGCTTGCTTTTACTTGCTGACCTGATAATTCGAGGCGGAGATTTTTTTATATGGACGACTGACGATGGGGTCATGCCCCGCCACTGGCTGATTGACTGGAATAGCCCCTGGCGCTGGTCTTTGTATTTCGTCAGCGGACACTGGACTTGGTCGGCGTTCTTGTTCTCTGTTTCTACATTCTGCGCAATCATGTTAATTGCAGGCTTCAAGACCAGGGTTTTTAGCGTCCTGAGCTTAGTTTTACT
>CAJXCK010000105.1 GCA_913051785.1 uncultured Gammaproteobacteria bacterium | reverse complement strand
CAGCACCTCGTCAAAGGTTTGCACGACCCCGGCAGGAATTCGAAAACTAGTCGCTCGCTCGCGAACGTAATTCTTGTCCCACTCGATCAACACTGATCCAACTATCTCGTGAATCGCATCACGATTGGTCATCCGGAGCGTATTGTCCGAAAACTTCTCATCCAAGGTTAATTCCGGCCTATCCAAAAACAGAGCTAACGCGTCCCAAAACGTGGGGACTATATTTATGTAAACCCAACCATCTGCGCACTGAAAAAGATTTGATGGAACCACCCAGTAAAAGTCCGACCCATGTCTTCCTCGAACCATCCCGGAGCACGACCACATCACCGTAGTGAACTGACTCAACGAAAGTAGCGTTTCATACATGCTAACGTCGATGAGTTTTTTTTCGCCCGCAAAAAGACAAGCGGTAGCGGCAGTATAGGCATACTGAGCGGCCTGGAATTCAACGTAATGACCGGGCAACGTGAGCGGCATTCGTCCCGCATCGCCCATCAACTGGGTATAGCCACCCATAGCCAATAAAGTACTCGGAGTCGCTCTCCAATTCCGCTTCGGCCCAGTAAGCCCAAATGGGGTAATCGCAACCACGATCGAATCCTTCCAATCTTCAAGCCCTAGATCGATGGCTTCATCCGCCGAGTCCGCCTCAACGATTACAACTTCGGAGTTATCAAGAAGGTCTTGCCGAAACGAATCGAGGAAAGTCTTCCCGGCATCAAGATATAAATCCATCGCCAATTCGGAAGCCCAGCCAGGCTTCGAGTTCGAATTTACCCGCGTGACCGAGTGACCAGTTTGAACAAATAAGCGGCCACAATACCGTGCCGAGTAACCACCAAGTTCCAGTACCTTTTCCAATTACTACCTGCCCACCCGCTATTGAAGTCGGAGGAAACTTCTCAACCCGCCTCAGCGTCTAATTGGCGCTAGCCTGCCTTGGGACGTACTCTGATTCTAGTATCCTGGCGCCGCGGAGGATATTACCCATGGCATAGTTGCCTTCATGGCAAGCATATTCATAGACCTTCCCATCAGTCGACTTCCATACATATTCACCACTCCATGGTTTTGTCCAGGCGGTGGGATCATCGACCGTGAAATTGTAGAGTAAGTTTCC
Organism: uncultured Gammaproteobacteria bacterium; assembly: GCA_913051785.1. Lineage (GTDB taxonomy): Bacteria > Pseudomonadota > Gammaproteobacteria > Pseudomonadales > Azotimanducaceae > UBA4421. Next base: position 6,878 of record CAJXCK010000105.1, on the reverse strand, counting down.
ATCGTCAAGTTTAGTGAAACGCTCAGTAAGGTGTAGATTCTCATCACCGCCATACAGCCCTGTGTATGGAGTGAAATTTTTTGTTTCTACAACTAGAGTGTCGCCCTCCCATCTTCCGACCGCATCACCGAGCCACTTTCTATTATCGTCTGAACCATGATCAGAGTTAAGCCTAATAATTCTCGCGTCATGAACCATCTCGAGAAGAATCATTACGTGATCCTCGGTCTGAACAATGCGCTTATAATTATTATAAAGTCCGGGCATGCTCGGCGGTCCGGCACTAAAGCCTAACAGGCATCGCTCAGCCAACGCCAAACTTTCCGGGCCATCAAAAGGACCAGGGCCCTTATTTTCTAACCATGACGCCGTTCCATCATTCGTATATGAGAAGGACGTAAAATTCTGGGCTATTTTTCTCATCCCTTTTGGAGTCATTGCTGGACGTCTACCATTGGGAGGATCGTAAATAATGGAGGTTCTGACCTTGCCGTCGACAGAGGAGAGCCCCGAGCCAGGATCGACCCAGAATGAATTATAGCCACCCACAGCTCCCGCTCCGAACGCGTTATTTCCGTCCCCGCCTTTTACCGGCGCACTGCGATTTGGATCACTGATAACATTTTCATCTGTTTGAAGAAACGCGGCTTGCTTCAATAGTTCTTCGGCCTCTTCTTCAGTCAAGAACTGCCTGTTTCCAAAAGCAGTTGGTCGCTCCTCTGGAGTTTGGGTCCCACTGTCGTAGAAACCGGAAAGGTCGGGAACGTTCTCGCCGTTCGCATCCTCTGCCACCCAGCCCAATATGGAGACCCCAAAAGCCAAAGACATTATCGCTGATTGAAAGCTCTTCATTATTCCCCCCAAAAACTTCTTTCGTATCTAGCTTACAATCCGCGTCAAAACGAATAAAGTACTTCGGAGCTAGCCGAATAGTTAATTTCGCCTCAACTTTATGTGGAGTTCTAAATTTTGGGGAGGCAACAAAGAAGGAATAAAGACATGAGAAAATTAATATGCCCCCTATTTTTAGTCCTTTCATTAAATTGCAACCTTGTTCTTTCTGAAGCGGCTGGCTACGAGATCGTTAGTGAGCCCGAAGTATTCTACGAATTGAGGACCTACACCGCGAATCCGGGCAAATTGGAAGCACTCGAGGAGAGATTTAGAACACATACGATGGCGTTATTCGAAAAACATGGCATTCAAAATATTCAATACTGGAAACCAGAAGACTCTACTGACACGTTAATCTATCTTGTCGCCCACCCGAGTAAGCTAGAGGCCGCGGTAAACTGGAAGAATTTCGGGACTGATCCAGCTTGGCAGGAGGTCTATCGTGAATCGATCGCCGACGGACGCTTGGTCAAAGACATACAGAGAGTCTTCATGACCGAGACCCCCTATTCGCCCTAGAGAGGAGCGCTGGCCAAATCCTCTGACAACCTATCCTCAATTACCCAAAGTCGATCCTGTCCCCATGTAGCGGTTTTGTTAACGCGGAAACTGGGTACTCCCCAAAGGCCAAGGTCATCCATTTCTTGCCTATTTTCCTCTGCAATTTTTTTCCAAGTCTCATCCCCTACAATTGACGAGGCACTCGCCCAGTTTAAGCCAGCTGACTCGACAATCGTCTGCAAGCCAGCTTCGGAACCCGCGTCGACACCCTTCGACCACACCGCAGTCAAAAAAGAATCACAATACTCAAAACCCCTACCCTCTTCGATCGCCCAGGGAAACAACGAATAAGCTCTTTCAGTCGGTTTACCAACCGGGTCCGCCACTCTGCCGAACGGTAGACCACGATGGCGTGCTTCTCTAGCCGCATCCTTCAAAATATAAAATCCTTTCGCTCTGCGCACTGGAAGGTTGCGCATGACCATGGGCAAAACGAACCTCAAGCGCAGCTTTGCTCCAAATTTATCAGCAAGTCGCTTTATCCGTTTTGCTGCCAGATAGGTATAAGGACTTCGAAAGGAAAGGTAAAAATGAAGCTCCTGATTAAGTGCAGTCGGTTTATTCTCATTGGAATCAGCTTCTAATTTTGGTTCTAAATCAGGGACTATGGGTTGAAGTACGGTTGCATCAATCGGCTCCTGCAAAGCACCCAATAAAGTTAATCTCCTCTCGAGATGATGCAGGCGATCCGGGCCCCAATAAAGCTCGTCCCCATAAGCCAAAACGCCACCAAGATAATGACCCAACTTTTCGCGGCGTTTTGTCCCGACCATTAGACGGTCGGACATTTGCAGATCACTATTCACTGCAATCGATGTGTCTAGTTCATCGCTCCACATATCTCTACTGATTTTTTGAGCGGTCGGCCAAGGATTGCTTTCTTTAAAAACTTTTTCTAAATCGATTTCTGCTTGCGAGATGGAGGAGCGATCAGGCTGTTTATCGGTGAAAGGGAAATCCAGGATCCCACTCGATTTCGCTGCCAATCGACTTGCGTCAAGCCTCGAGTAGGCAACTAACTTCTCGCGCTCCGGCGCCGCCCAATCGTCAGGAGGGGGCACCAAGTAAGAGCTGACTTCTATATCGTATTTTTCTATCAGCTTCGGCAGAAGCTGCAGCATAAGGTGGCTGTAAGGATCGTCCGTCTGATGGAAATATTCAATTTTATGAGGAACAGCGTGCCGCTCTCTTCTCTCTTCCGTTTTTGACCACAAGGCCCTCTGACGTCTCTCACTGAGCATATAGTCGATGAGTCGAGACGCCAGAGCGGTCTTAATTGACATGGCCTGAAGCCTTTCCTGATAGTTTCAGAGGTTAAAGAACCTCGAATAACCCCGCGGCTCCCATACCTCCACCAATGCACATAGTTGATACGACGTACTTAGCGCCTCGCTTTTTACCCTCTATGAGAGAATGGGCGACCATCCTGGAACCGGACATACCGTAGGGATGACCTATTGAGATCGCCCCACCGTTTACGTTTAACTTTTCGTCAGGTATTCCAAGCTTATCTCTGCAATAAACGACCTGAACCGCAAAAGCTTCATTGAGCTCCCAAAGATCTATGTCGTCCATGGTCAGGCCATTCTTCTCAAGCAGTTTGGGTACCGCATAAACAGGGCCTATCCCCATCTCGTCTGCCTTCGTGCCCGCTACGGCGATCCCTCTATAGGCACCAAGAGGTTGCAGCCCTCTTTGCTCCGCAACCTTAGATTCCATCAAGACACAAGCAGAAGCACCATCTGACAACTGAGAGGCATTACCAGCCGTTACATGCTTACCCTCTGCAATGACCTGTCCGCCGCTAAATACGGGTTGAAGACCAGACAAGGCTTCTGCGGTAGTGCCAGGCCGATTTCCTTCGTCCTTTTCAAGATTAATATCTACATCATTCGCCTCACCAGTCTCTTTGTTCATCAACTTCATAACAGACGGCAGTGGAACAATTTCCGCATCGAAAGCCCCAGCTTGCTGGGCCGCGGCTGTTCGCGCCTGCGACTGCGCAGAATAAACATCCTGGTCTTCTCGCGAGACACCATAACGCTCTCCGACCACTTCGGCAGTCTCAATCATTGCCATATACAGGGCTGGTTGATTTTTCAACAACCACGAACTCGGCGTTGTGAACATGTCTCCGGTTTGATTCGTTGAAATGGATTCAACACCCCCACCGATAGCCACATCCATACCATCAGAAATAATCTGCTTGGCCGCTATGCTGATAGCCATCATCCCAGAGGAACATTGCCTATCAATCGTCTGCCCGGCAACTGAGTCTGGTAGACCTGCTTCTAAAAGACACTGTCGCGCCGCGTTAAAAGCACTTGAACCCATCTGCAAAGCAGCGCCCATTACGACATCCTCTACTTCACCTGGATCGATTTTGGCTCTTTCCACGGCGTGCTTGATAGCATGCGCTCCCAAAGCTTGACCAGAAGTATTATTAAACGCCCCACGATAGGCCTTCCCGATAGGAGTTCTGGCAGTTGAAACTATTACCGCTTCTCTCATTTCACATCCTTATTTTTCCAATTTTTATTTAAGCCGCTGCAAAGTTGGAAAGACGCTGGCCGATCAGACTGTCCGCTTCCTGCATTATTCGATCTACCAACTCTTGTACTGTTGGAATATCGTAAACGAGACCAGCTACCATCCCACAGGACCAAGCTCCTGCTTCCATTTCGCCTTCTTCCATGATTCTTGGATATACCCCGCCCACTTCCTCAGCGATATCCTCAAACTTTATGTGCGCCCCCAGTGTCTTTTCTTTTTCTAAAAGCCTTTCAACCCCGGAGTTAGTAAGAACACGCTCTGTATTTCTGAGTGGACGCATTACCAGCCTTGTATCCAACTCCGATGCAGCAAGAATTGCTTGCTTCACATTGTCATGAACCGGAGCCTCCTTAGTCGCAATAAACCGCGTTCCCATATTCATTCCTTCGGCACCCATCGCAAGAGAGGCAACAAGCGAACGCGCATCAGCCATTCCACCCGAAGCAACAAATGGGATATCCAATTCATCGGCGGCTCTCGGGAGAAGAATGAAGTTTGGGATATCGTCCTCACCAGGATGCCCACCGCACTCAAATCCATCAACTGACACAGCATCACATCCAATGTCCTGCGCCTTTACAGAGTGTCGAACACTCGTGCACTTATGAATGACTTTGATTCCTGCATCCTTTAGCTGAGGTAGCCATTTCGCTGGATTATTCCCAGCCGTTTCGACAACTTTTACGCCACTGTCTACAATTGTTTGCACGAGACCAGGATAGTCCGGAGCAGTCATGGCAGGAAGGAAAGTCAAGTTCACGCCAAACGGTTTGTCTGTCATTTCCTGACAACGAGCTATTTCATTGGCTAATTTTTCCGGGGTTCCTTGGGTTAGGCCTGTAATGATACCCAGGCCACCTGCATTTGAAACTGCTGCAGCCATTTCAGCCAAGCCAACGTAATGCATGCCCCCTTGAATAATCGGGTGCTCTATTCCAAACATCTCGGTGATCTTAGTCTTCATATAATCGTTTTCCTTCCTAGTGTTATTTTTAGCAACGATCACTTGAGCCGTGACTGTGCCGGGTCACGGATATCAACAAAGATGGGGTGTCGTGTCAAATCCTTTGGCTGACGTTGGCCGGGCGGGATCGCGATTTTGCATGAGAAGAGCTAACATCGAGGTAAACGATTAATCAAGGTTTCTTATGAGCGACAATACTACATACACTCCGCCGAAGGTTTGGGAATGGGATAAGGAAAGTGGCGGGCGTTTCGCTTCTATGAATCGACCGACGGCAGGCGCAACGCACGATCAAGAACTGCCAGAAGGCAAACACGATTTGCAACTGTATTCACTCGGAACCCCAAACGGCGCGAAGGTGACGATACTTCTTGAGGAGCTGGTTGAGCTTGGTATTTCTGAAGCAGAGTACGATGCGTGGCCGATCAATATCGGTGAGAATCAACAATTCGGTAGCGGCTTTGTTTCGATCAACCCTAATTCAAAGATCCCGGCATTGCTCGACAAGAGCTCAAATCCTGCTATCCGCGTCTTTGAGTCGGGAGCGATCTTAGTCCATTTAGCAGAGAAATTTGAGCGTTTCCTACCCACCGACCCATCAAACCGGGCGGAATGTATGTCCTGGTTATTCTGGCAGATGGGCAGCGCCCCTTACCTGGGAGGCGGTTTCGGGCATTTTTACGCTTATGCCCCAGAGAAGATCGAATATGCAATCAATCGCTTTACCTTGGAGATCAAACGACAACTTGATGTCTTAGATCAGTGTCTTAGCGAACGTCAGTACCTATGCGGCGACGATTATACTATAGCCGATATGGCTATTTTTCCCTGGTACGGAGCATTGGCAACCGAGAATATGTACGGTGGGGGCGAATTCATCCAGGCGGACACGTATAGCAATGTGATTCGCTGGACAAATGAAATAAATGCCAGGCCTCCAGTCGAGCGAGGTAGGAGAGTAAATAGACCCTGGGGGCCAAAAGAGACTCGCGTGACGGAAAGACATAGCCCTGATGACTTCAAAATTAAACCGAGCGAGGATTGAACCAGATAGTGGGGAGTTGAGGCAGTACTGGGCTTTTTTGTAAGCCTATAGAGTATGACCCAGTCTGTTCATTATCAGAGGCAGGTGCTGTCTACCCTGATAAGGCTCGCCACCCAAATAGTAGGTCGGCGTCGCCATTACAGATAATTCTGTATCGAGCTCTTGTCGACTTAACAATGTTAACTCGCTATCTTTTTCTAAATAGGACAAGAACCCACGAGCATTAAAGCCCATGCTCTCTAGGACCTCAGAAATAGAATCGCTAGTATCGATCGATCGCCCTTCAACCCAATACCTGTTGAAGATATGCTGAATATAATGGTTAATGTCCATCGACTTTTCGCCAATTTCTTGCAGCCATAAAAGACCTAGGTGAGCCCAGTCAGATCGTTCCTCATCGTAGATATTCGACAACTCCACCGAGGCGTAACGAGTAAGATCTCGAGCAATATACCTCGAGCGAAAAAAACGATGCATCTCTCCTCTACTCGACGTGTCAGCCGGCATCGAATGTTGTTTGAGAGGAGGCCGTTTAACAATCCGCCAGTCGATTTCTGTCTCGCTCTCATTACAGGCTTTGATGGTTGGCTCAATAGCGAGAAAACTTTCAGCGCTCTTAAAATCAATACACACTGCCAAGGAGCGTTCGTTATCTTTTGTTCCTGAACTCTTCAGTGGACCGGATTCGTAAGCGATATCGGGTTGTGGACCCTTTCTGCCAGTCAGTTCCCATTGCAGCCGCGGAAGATGCTCTCTACCAAAAAAAAGCTCGGGCTCAGAATCTTCTGCTCCCGGAATAACAAAGGTCGGAACGCCATATATCCCGCTGTCAAAACAATCCGTCTGAAATATTTGGTTAGC
>CAJXCK010000104.1 GCA_913051785.1 uncultured Gammaproteobacteria bacterium | reverse complement strand
AACCCAACAACATTTAAATCCAGCTTCCACCAACTCGAGATCAGCGCCTAATTTGTTTCGTAAAGCCCCAATAGAATCGTTCACTACCTTTGCTTTACCTGCGCCAAAGAAAACAACGTCTCCATCGCGAGCGCCAACCCTTTCAATGACCTTCTGCACAATTTCTAAAGGCAAAAACTTTATGATTGGCGACTGCAATCCCTCAACACCTGCTTCGACATTATTTACCTTGATGTAAGCAAGTCCCTTCGCTCCATATCGGCCTACATACTCGGTATATTCATCAATCATTTTTCGTGATAATTCTCCGCCTCCAGGTGCCAGTAATGCCACCACCCTACTATCTGGGTCATTCGCCGGTTCTTTGAAGACCTGAAAATCCACCGAGCCCATCAAATCATCAATATCAATCAATCTAAGGGGATTTCTTAAATCAGGTCGGTCAACACCAAAATCCCTCATCGCATCCGCCCAAGAAATCACAGGGAAATCTTCCAGATCTATATCGAGTAGATTTTTCCATAGCGTTTTAAACAACTTTTCTGTTAGTCCCATAATGTCATTTTGATCGACAAACGACGCCTCAATATCGACTTGAGTAAATTCTGGTTGCCTATCTGCGCGCAAATCTTCGTCACGGTAGCAACGAGCAATCTGATAGTAGCGATCGATACCCGACATCATTAAAAGCTGCTTGTAGATTTGAGGAGACTGCGGAAGAGCAAAAAACTGTCCTGGCTGCGTTCTACTTGGGACAAGGTAATCCCGCGCGCCTTCGGGCGTAGATCTGGACAGTGTTGGTGTCTCAACATCGAGGTAACCGTTCACTTCCAGGAAAGTGCGAATCTGCGAAGTAATAAGAGACCTCGTCCTTAGCCTTGCTTGCATTTCAGGGCGACGCAGATCCAAATAGCGATATCTCAATCTGATATCTTCTCCAGCTTCCGAGTACTCGTCCAATTGAAACGGTGGCGTTTTTGCCTCGTTCAATACTTCCAGACCAGACCCCAAGACCTCCACCTCACCGGTCGCCATATCGGGGTTTTCGGATCCTGCTGGGCGCTTTCTTACGCGGCCAGTTGCTCTCAGCACGTATTCATTTCTTACTGAATCGGCAACCTCGAAACTATCTTTGAAGTCAGGATCGAAGACGACCTGCAAAATACCTGAATGATCGCGCACATCTAGGAATATAACTCCACCATGATCACGTCGCCTATGGACCCAGCCATAAACTTCTACTTCTTCTCCCTCACAATCCTTTTTTACCTCGCCGCATAAGTGGCTTCGCATGACTTTCCTTTTGTTATCGCGCTCAACTGCAAAATAACTTATCAAGATTCCTTTTTCGGAGTATTTTTGGCTGAACTAGCATCCTTCGTTGATTTGGATTTATCCTTACTACCCGATTTATCGTCCTTCGTCTTCTTGCCTTCTTCAGAGCTAGAGCTTGAGTCAGAATTCTTTCCACCAGATTCGACTGGAGCTGCATCGTTATCTTTTTTAGCTTTCGTTTTGAAGTCGGTTTCATACCAGCCGCCCCCTTTTAAGCGAAAGGCTGCTGCCGAGACTTTTTTGACCAGAGACTTATTCCCGCAACTCGGGCATTTCAGCAGTGGTTTCTCGCTTATTTTTTGCAATTCCTCGAATTCATGCCCACAGGTTCTGCAGGCATATTCATAAATTGGCATTCGGAACTCTTCAACAAAACAAGACAGGGGCGAATGATCTTAAAATTATTAGTAAAAAGACAGCAATTTTGTCCACTTTTTGTTGATCACCCACACTGGTTCAGCTATAAAACCCTCGTCAGCATTCTTGGACGTCGTGACTAGTTATCAAAAACTCAAGGTCAATAACCTGCCCAACATACTGAAAATGAAACCCAACCATTTGCTCTTAGCAAAATCATCCCAGAGGAACACTTATGGCTACTAAAAAAAAGGCTGCAGTTAAAAAAGCTCCTGTGAAAGCAAAAAAACCGGCTGCGAAAAAGAAGGCTGCACCCGCAGTTAAAAAAGCTCCCGGAATCAAGGCTAGAATGAGTAAGAGCGCCATGGTCTCAGAAATCGCCACCAAGACAGCTCTTTCCAAAAAACAGGTAGATTCTGTACTTGCTGAGTTAGAGGACCTCATTGAAAGACATATGCGCAAGAGATCGGCGGGAGAATTCGTACTACCTGGTCTGCTTAAGATCAAGACGGCCAAGAGGCCTGCCAGCAAGAAGCGAATGGGGCGCAATCCCGCCACAGGCGAAGAAATGGTTATTGCAGCTAAGCCGGCAAGCATGAGGGTAAAAGTTGCACCTCTTAAGAAATTGAAGGACATGATCCTTTAGATACATCTCGGCTATATAAAGAAAAAACCGGTCATTGGCCGGTTTTTTTTGGTGATAATTCCAGGTCTATAAACTAGGCTTGTATCTTTGGCTCGACTTCGGATTGCCCAAAAGCAATGAGACAGACAAATCTCTTCATACCAACGCTGAAAGAATCACCTGCGGACGCAGAAATTGCCAGCCATAAACTCATGGTGAGATCGGGGCTCATCCGAAAAGGAGCAAGTGGCATCTATTCCTGGTTACCCCTCGGATTAATAGTCGTAAAAAAAATAGAAGCAATTGTTCGGGAGCAACTTGCCGCAATCGGCGCGCAGGAGGTTCTCATGCCGGTAATTCAACCCGCGGAATTATGGGAGGAGACAGGAAGATGGGAGGCGATGGGCCCCGAACTGATGCGCATAAAAGATCGCCATGACCGCGCATTCTGCCTGGGCCCAACCCACGAAGAAGTAGTGACAAATATTTTTAGGGGGGAAATTAAGAGCTATAAAGACCTCCCCATAAACCTATATCAAATTCAGACAAAATTCAGAGACGAGCGTCGCCCAAGGTTTGGAGTGGTCCGGGCCAGAGAATTTATTATGAAAGATGGGTATTCATTTCACTGCGATCAAACTAGTTTTGATCAAACGTACGAGAATATGTTCACCTGCTACTCCTCAATTTTAGCTGAAATGGATCTCGATTACCGAGCCGTAGAGGCTGATAGCGGCAATATAGGAGGGCAAAAATCCCATGAATTTCACGTCTTATCAGAGATCGGTGAAGATACCATCGTATGCACAAGTGAAGGTGATTACGCTGCCAATCTTGAAGCAGCTATAGCCCAAAAATCAGAACCCACTGATTCGACATTGCGTGAATTGACCGAAATAGCTACACCGGGAGTCAGATCGATAGAGGAGCTTTGTGCCTTTCTCAATATTCCTGCCTCGAGCACTCTCAAAACCCTGATTGTGAGGGTCTCCAATCGCGGAGAGGAAACGACAGGGAAAAATTCTTTCTTGGCTGTCGCCCTTCGTGGCGACCATGATCTCAATCTAACGAAGCTGGCAAAACAAGAAGAGGTTTCGGGGGAAATAGCTCTAGCCTCAGAGGACGAAGTCAGAAAAATTCTAGGAGCTCCTATCGGCTTTATTGGACCCATAAATTGTGGCCTCAGAGTGCTGATCGATCACGAGGCCTTCGTCTCAAACAATCTCGTCTGCGGCGGCAACGAGGCTGATATTCACATGGAAGGTTTCAATTGCAAGAGAGATCTATCCAGTACGGATTATCGAGTTACAGATATCCGAAATGTCTCCCCCGGAGATAAAGCCGTCACCGGAGAAGGAGAATTAAAATTTTTCAGGGGCATAGAAGTAGGTCACATCTTTCAGCTAGGCACCAAATATAGCGAAGCTATGAGAGCTACTGTCTTGGACGAATCGGGAACAGAGAAACCGGCCATCATGGGTTGCTACGGCATGGGGGTAACTCGTCTTGTGGCCGCCGCGATTGAGCAACATCACGATACTAACGGTATCATCTGGCCTGAGAAAATTGCGCCCTTTTTTGTCCATCTTCTGCCCCTGAATTTGCACAAATCAGAATTCGTCCGGGAAATTGCAGAACATTGCTACGACGAACTTATATCACGAGGAGTCGACGTTCTGTTTGACGATCGTGAAGAGAGACCAGGAGTTAAATTCGCGGAGGCGGATCTCATTGGGGTTCCCCATCGACTTGTGGTCGGTGAGAAAGGCTTACAAGACAACTTGATAGAATACTCGGAGAGATCTCTCAAGGAGACAGTGAAACTTTCACCCAAGGACGCTATCGAGAGAATCGTCAGTCGCCATAGCTCCCTAAGTACTGGAGTTTAATCCTTTTGCGATAAACTCAAGGAGGTCTTCTTTTGTCTGTGGCCCCAAAAATTCCTTAACCAGCCCACCGGATCCATCAAACAAGAAGGTGGTGGGCAGAACTTCTGGTCTACTTGAACTATTCATAAAACTCGGGTCTCCCAAGAAATTAGGGAATGTAATATTCATTTTTTCGGCGATCCGTTTTAAATCCTCGCGTCCCAAAAGATCGAAATTAACGCCGTAGACTTTTATTACGCTGCCATCTTTCATCAGAAAATCATTCAGCTCGTTCAATTCGGGAATCTCTTTCCTACAGGGCGCACACCATTCAGCCCAGTAATTGACAATAACCCAATCAGCGGATTGATTGCCAAAACTAAAGAATCTGCCGTCATCTAATTCGTCGTGATTCCCTGTGCAGCTCAAACAAAGAAGAGCTAGTGAAAGTACAGTAAAAATTTTCATAACCTAAGACTTTACTTGCTGCTAACCTGATTACACTATCGAATTCGACCATTATTACCGAAGATGAAATTTACTCAAACTCTTGACTGATATATTCATGAGTGGCGTTGGGAAGCAACCATTTGCTAAAATTTTTTCACAATCCGTCCTGCTCGAAATCCAGAGCGGCCCTTGAACTGCTTAGAGGCTCACAAACCGAGTTTTATCTGGTCGAGTACCTTAAGAACCCGCCCGAGAAAGAGGAAATAGCTTTGTTAATTGATTTATTGGATGAGCCGGCCGATAAGCTTTTAAGAAAGAAGGAGGAACTTTTTGTAAGGATGTCGATACCCGAAAACGAACTGACACCCAACGTGGTGGTGGAGCTGATTGAAAGACACCCAATTTTGATGGAGCGCCCTGTCGCGCTGACAGATCAAAAAGCTCTGATTTGCAGGCCCCCCACCAAAGTATTTGATCTGTTATGACTAATGAACCCTATGTTTTAGTTCTCTACTACTCAACTGGAGGTGCAACGAAATCACTTGCGATGGAAATAGCCAGAGGCATAGACAGTGTGTCAGGCATTTATCCCAAGATAAGAACGGTACCGGATATTTACTCAGCCCATGATAATACCGCCCCGTCCACTGCAAAAAGTGCGCATCCATTCTGCGCAAAGGAAGAGCTGAGACTTTGTAGTGGTTTGTCCATGGGCTCAGGCACTAGGTTTGGAAATATGGCCGCTCAACTTAAGTACTTTATAGATTCAACAGCCGATATTTGGTCCGGCAACCAACTCGAAGGAAAGCCAGCGAGCGTGTTTTGCTCCAGCTCCTCCATGCATGGGGGGCAGGAATCAACCTTACTTTCAATGATGATTCCCTTACTCCATCATGGGATGTTAATCACTGGGGTTCCTTACTCAGTTAGAGAACTCGAGCTCACTAGAACGGGTGGATCGCCCTATGGTCCGTCCCACGTAACTGGAGAAGGCAAAACTTTTGTTGAGCTCTCACAGGATGAAGTCGAAATAGCAAGAAAAGCCGGTGAGAGAATTGCGCGTCTTGCGCTCAATCTTTCGTAAAGCTCGAAATATCCCTTGATCAACTTTGTTTTGGCATCATGTTCTTGTTTCTTATCAAAATAAATAGCCTTTCAACCCACTGCGCTAATGAATAGTGGGTTTCTCTTCGATTTTGATCCTAGCGCCCTCATCGCCGCTGGGCTCTATCGCATATCTTCTGGTGACTATGTCTCCCGAAACCAGGTCAGGGAGCTCCTTCATAAATCGATTCATATGATCTGTCTGATAGTGTTTTCGGAGCGCTTCAACACTTTCCCATTGTTGAAATAACACTAGTTCTAGGGGATCAGTAAGCGCAACGTAAAACTGATAACCCAAACAGCCTACTTCCTGTTTGGATATACCTTCGATTTCCATAGCCAGTTTTATTGCCCTATCTCTTGCTTCCGCTTTTAACGGGATATTACCTTGCACAACGATCATCAATGTGTTCCCTGTTTTCTATAGATTCGCATTTCCCTATGGTGCTGGTCGACTCAACTCTGTCTCTATATGCTTAATGACACTAGGGTCCTCTATGGTTGAAGGAATCGAATAAGTCTCCCCGTCTATCATACTCCTGAGCAATCTCCTGAGAATCTTACCTGATCTGGTTTTAGGTAATTTCTCTACAAAAATGACCAGCTTAAAGTTGGCAAAGGCGCCAACCGACTCTCGCATCAACCCCACTAAACTTTCCACAACTTCCTTCTCTTTCGCATTAAATCCTAAATTGAGAATTACAAAACCAACAGGAATTTCTCCTTTATCTTGGTCCTTTTTCGCCACTACAGCACACTCGGCAACGGCGGAATGAGCCGCCAGAACCTCTTCCATTCGCCCCGTCGACAATCTGTGCCCCGCTACATTAATTACGTCATCCGTTCTACCCATTACATACGCAAAACCGTCTTTATCGAAATAGCCTGAATCACCGGTAAGGTAAAAACCTGGGAATCTCTTCCAATATGAATCTTGAAACCGTTTTTTATCTCCCCAAACTGTCGAAAGCGACCCCGGTGGTAGTGGGGACCTAAAAACTAAGCTGCCTTCCTCTCCGGGGTCTACGACCGATCCTTCTTCATCCAGTGCCTTCACATCCCAACCGGGACAAGGCATCCCACATGATCCTTCCTTAGTCTCCAATTCTTGCATGCCTGGGAAAGAAGAGCAGACCGGCCAACCAGTTTCAGTCTGCCACCAATGATCAATCACGGGTATTTTTAGATATTGAACAAGCCATCTGTAAGTAGCTGGATCCAGGCGTTCACCGGCCACAAATTGACTTTCCAGAGTCGAAATATCATATCGTTGGATCAGGCTTCCTTGCGGATCCTCTTTTCTGATCGCCCTAATCGCAGTAGGTGCGACAAAAAACACTTTTACCTTATGTTGTGAAATAACGCGCCAAAATGCTCCTGCATCAGGAGTTTTGACAGGTTTACCTTCATACAAGACAGTCGTACAACCCGCAAGTAACGGTCCGTAAACGATATAAGAGTGGCCTACGACCCAACCTACATCTGAAGCTGCCCAGAAAACATCGCCCTCCTGAACATCATAAATGGCCTTCATACTGTATCTAAGCGCAACTGCATGACCTCCGTTATCACGAACAATCCCCTTGGGTTTCCCTGTCGTGCCCGAGGTGTAAAGAATATAAAGAGGATGGCTGGCGGGGAGGGCAACACAATCTATCGGAGCTGTATCTTCCTCCCAAAGATCCCAGTCAAGTTCAGTGAGGCTCAATTCCAGGGTTGGCATTTCCTTGCGGGATTTTATGACCACTGCTTTGGGTCGATGCTTGGCTAATCTCAGCGCTTCCCGAATTAAGGGCTGATAAGGAATGATTCTTTCAATTTCTATTCCACAGGATGCGGATAGTATGACGTCGGGTTTGGCATCATCGATCCGCAAACACAACTCTTCTGGAGCAAATCCACCGAAAACTACTGAGTGGATTGCGCCTATCCGAGCGCAAGCTAACATTGAAATGACCGCCTCTGGAATCATCGGCATATAAATAATAACAACAGCGCCTTGAATTACACCCAACTTTTGTAAAGAACCAGCAACTCGCGCGACCCGATTGAGCAGCTCCGAGTAGGAATACGTCTCAATAGTGTTGGTGACTGGGGAATCATAAATGAGAGCTTGTTGATCGCCTCTCCCAGCGTCTACATGATGATCTAAACAGGCATAGCTCGTATTTAGCAACCCTCCATCAAACCATGAGGGAAAACCATCCGCTCTGACAGTAAGCGTCTGTGTTGGCTCTTTAATCCAGGGCAAATCTTTCGATTTCTCT
>CAJXCK010000103.1 GCA_913051785.1 uncultured Gammaproteobacteria bacterium | reverse complement strand
GTCGTTGACGAGTATGGTGACGTAGAGGGCATAGTGACCTTGGAGGATATCCTTGAGGAAATAGTGGGAGAGTTCACAAGCGATAGTCCAACCACTTACTCAGAAATTGTGAACGAAGGAAATGATAGTTTCAGAATAGACGGCACCAGCCTCCTGAGAGATATAAACAGAGCCCTAGATTGGGACCTGCCAATTAGCGGACCAAAAACTCTAAATGGTTTGGTGCTAGAACACCTAGAGACGCTGCCTGATCAGAATATAGGCTTACAAATAGAGAGCTACCAAATTGAAACGATCACCATCAAGGACAACATGATCAAAACTCTCAGAGTAACAAGATCTAAAGATCATAGCCTTGAGGAAGTCATATCTGACTAAGAACTACCGCTGAGCCCACTTCCTGTTTAGTGCGGTAATGATCGCGTTTAGACTCGCTGTAATGGTATTTCGGCTGATTCCAATGCCATAACAACTGGAGCCTGAATCAACACCATCGATTGACAATACACATATGGCTCTCGCATCACTCCCCTTCCCCAGAGCATGCTCATGGTAGCCTCTTACTGAAATTGGCTCGTTCAGCGTCTCTACCATCGCATTTACGAAAGCCTCGATAGGTCCTGACCCCTCTCCACTTATTGAGACCAAATTTTGAGATACTTCAACTTCCGCTACGCATTTTTGATCCTGAATATCACCATCTGAGAGTTCATATCTGACAAGCCTGTAAGGCCCCGAATCATCAGAATACTCCGATAGCAAATTCTCATAGATTTCCTCAGGCTTTACCTCTCTATCAAGATTTTCAGTTAAGTTTTGTACGCTCGAACTAAATTCAACCAACAACTCTCTCGGCAGGGATATTCCATAGTACTCTTCGAGTAGAAAGCCCACCCCGCCCTTTCCGGACTGACTGTTCACTCTTACCGTCTCTTTGTAGGAGCTACCCACATCACCTGGATCAATCGGCAAATACGGTACTTCCCAATGCTCTAATTTTTCCATGTCGATCTTCGACATCCCCTTCTTTATTGCATCCTGGTGGGAACCGGAGAACGCCGTAAAAACCAAATCTCCTGCGTACGGATGGCGTTCGTGGACATTTAGTTTAGTTACTGCTTCGGCAATTTGTCTAATTTTCGGCATATCGCGCAAGTCGAGATATGGATCAACTCCTTGACTGAATAAATTCATTGCGACTGAGACAATATCGCAATTTCCAGTTCTTTCGCCGTTGCCGAAAAGAGTGCCCTCTACTCTTTGAGCCCCTGCCATTAGGCCTAATTCGGTTGCCGCCACACCCGTCCCACGATCGTTGTGCGTATGCAAACTTATTATCGCTCTTTCTCTATTTGATAAATTACTGCAAAACCACTCTATCTGGTCCGCATAGATATTCGGCGTTGCCATCTCAACCGTTGCCGGAAGATTTAGGATAATCGGATCTTCGTTACTAGCCCCCCACATATCAGACACCGATTCACAGATCTCCACTGCGAACTCGAGCTCCGTTCCGGTAAAGCTCTCCGGTGAATATTCGAAGGTGACATTACCGTTAAATCCCTCTAATCCCTGCCTTACTCGTCGTGTGCCGTTCAAAGCAAGGTCAACAATTCCGGATCGGTCCATCTCAAAAACCACTCTTCGTTGAAGAGTTGAGGTGGAGTTGTATAGATGGAAAATCACATTTTCGGCGCCTTGAATTGCTTCTATCGATTTCTCAATCAGCTCCTCTCTTGCCTGGCAAAGAACTTGAATCCACACCCCATCCGGTATGAGTTTTTCATCAATGATCTTCCTAACAAAATCGAAATCAGGCTGTGATGCGGCAGGGAAACCAACTTCAATTTCACAGAAACCGATCTCGAGAAGAAGGTTCCATAACCGTAGCTTTTCATCCACGTTCATTGGATCTATCAAAGCTTGATTACCATCCCTGAGATCGACGCTACACCATCGCGGTGCAGTCTGAAGCGTTTTGTTCGGCCAGGTTCGGTCCAAAAGACCTATTGGTTGGAACGGCTTATACTTACTAAAGGGCATGACCCCGTCCGAATTGCCTACCTTAGGCTGAATTTTCATAGTCGTTTTTCACCTAGAAATTTGAAGCATTGAACGCCACCTCTAAAGGTGCCAAATCCTTTTCCGCAGCATTCTACTCGGATCATCGTCGACAACACAGCATCTTTGTGGCAGTAGATCAAATATAAAATTATTTTGTGGAACCAGCCGCTTCTTGCACTACCAGTTGATCACGAAACCGTTTTGCATTTTCAACATAATGCTTGGCTCCCATTCTAATTGCCTCGCCCTGTGCCGCATCGAGCGTTCGAACGATTTTTCCTGGTGAACCCATAACCATGGAATAGTCTGGGATCTCCTTCCCTTCTGTAATCAACGAGTTCGCGCCGATCAAGCAGTTTTTACCTATCTTTGCGCCGTTGAGCACCACTGCGTTGATCCCGATTAATGAACCTTCCCCGATGGTACAACCGTGCAGCATCACCTTATGACCAATCGTTACGTAAGGACCGATCTCGATTGGGTAACCAAGGTCCGTATGCAAAACAGAACCGTCCTGGACATTTGAGCCCTCACCAACGGTAATCAATTCTGTATCGCCTCTTAACACCGCGTTGAACCAAATACTTGAGTCTTTTTTTAGCAGGACGCTCCCTAATACTGTCGCGTTTTCTGCCACCCAATAATCGCCCTCAGCAACCACCTCGACGTCACCTAATTTGTATAGCATCCAAGCCCTCCTATCTTAGATTTCTAAAAAAACCAGCCTTTGATTGAGTTATAATAACACTATGAGGTTTTGTAGTGAGTGCGGAGCGAGCGTCGAAAGAAAAATTCCCGCGGGTGATACCCACGAGAGATATGTCTGCACGCAGTGCGGCGCAATTCACTATACCAACCCCAAGATAGTGGCGGGCACTCTACCGATTTGGGGGAACCAAGTATTACTATGCCAACGTGCCATCGAGCCTCGCAAGGGTTTTTGGACATTGCCTGCGGGATTTCTGGAAAATGGTGAGACCATCCTAGAAGGCGCGATTAGAGAGACAAGAGAAGAGGCTGAAGCAGAGGTATTAGATCCGCATCTCTACACCATTTTCAGCCTTCCCCATATCTCCCAAGTATATGTATTCTTCAGAGGCGATCTGGCTGAACGAAAGTTTTCAGGGGGGACTGAGTCTCTCGATGTGGCGCTATATAATGAGTCAGAAATCCCCTGGGAGAATCTCGCTTTCCCCGTAGTTGCCCAAACCCTTCAACATTTCTTTCGCGACAGGGTTACTGGGGATTACCCTGTTCATAACGAGGTTATTGAGTTCAAGCAGCGCCTTCGCAGCTAGATAAATCTCCTGGCATTTCTGAAGAACTGCATCCAAGGGCTGTCTCCCTTCCAACCTGGGTCGCTGACTATTAGTTGGCTGGAACGAAAAGTCCTTTCTGGATGGGGCATCATAGCTAAAATGGAGCCCGAGGCAGCGGTGATTGCAGCAATACCGCCTGCTGATCCGTTGGGGTTGTATGGATAGTCTTCGGTCGGTTTATCATCCCGCCCGACATATCGCATCGCGACATTAGATTCTATATCCGCCTGCCCAGTTAACTCCCTGGGCTCCGCTCTCCCTTCTCCATGAGCGACTGCAACTGGCACAACAAACCCGGACAAGCCTTCCAACCATGGGGAAGAACTTTCGGAAACCTTCACCATCACGGTCCGACTCTCAAATTGGCCGCTGTTGTTCCTTTCGAAGCTAGGCCAATTTTCCGCGCCTGGTATTATCTCTTTGAGCTGCGACAGCATCTGGCATCCGTTGCAAACACCAAGCACGGGAGCTTGTTTCGAAAAGAAACTCTCAAACGCTCGCCGCAATTTGTCATCAAATAAAATGGCCTTAGCCCAACCCCCTCCAGCGCCTAAAACATCCCCATAGGAAAAGCCACCACAAGCTGCGAGACCATCAAATTTTGAAAGATAGAGACTATCTTTGACCAAGTCGCTCATGTGCACGTCAAAACAATCTAAACCGGCCTTTATAAAAGCCGCGGCCATCTCCCGCTGCCCGTTAACGCCCTGCTCTCTCAATATGGCCATCTTCGCCGCCTTGCCAACATTTATGAGAGGCGCCTCAGAAAACTTCATGCCCTGAGTAAAATGAACCCCGGGATCTTCTGTTCTCTTCATTAAGATACGGGCGAATTCTTGATCGGCGCAGTCTTCGTCATCGCGAATCCTTTGCAACGAATAGCTGGTACGAGACCATTCTTGTTGCAATTCGCCGCGGGTAAACGAATGCAGTGTCTTTTCTTTATTGACCAGATTTATAATCTCATCTCGCCTTGGCAGCGCCACTATCCTGACATCAGCATCAACTGTTTCTTTAATCCACCCGATTTCACTCTCCAAGACTTGAACAACAAATCCTAATTCCTCATTAAACAGATACGCTAGGTCAAGCTCATTGGTTTCGACGTTAATATCTAAACCAAGGCGACCGGCAAACGCCATTTCTAGGAGTGTGGTTAGCAAGCCCCCATCAGAACGGTCATGCATCGCTATGATTTTCTCGTTCCGCTTAGCTCTGATAATCCAATCTAGCAGCTCTCTAAATCTTATTGGATCATCTAGATCCGGGCAGTCGTCGCCAAGTTGACCATAGACCTGAGCTAGAGCGCTTCCACCCAATCTCTGTCTCCCGAGACTTAGAAGGACCAGGACAGTACCCTCGCGATCCTGAAGAACAGGGGTAGTCGTTAGACGTACATCTTTGACAGGAGCGAACGCGCTTGCTATCAAACTAACAGGGGAAAGAACTGTTTTCTCTTCTCCTTCTAACCCCCAAGCCGTTCGCATGGATAAGGAGTCTTTTCCTACGGGAATTGCCATCCCCAATTGAGGGCAAAGATCCTCTCCGATCGCTTTGACCGAATCGAACAGAGCTTGATCTTCGATATTTGAACCCGAGGCTGCCATCCAATTCGCTGAGAAGACGACTCTATCCAATGAGTCGCAGTCGGCAGAGACTAGGTTAGTGAGTGACTCAGCAATAGCCATTCTCGCCGCCGCCGCAGGGTTGATTTTAGCAAGTGGGCTTCTCTCTCCTACTGAAAACGCCTCACCGGTGTATCCGTCATAATCCTGGTGCATTACGGCCACATCAGAAACAGGGACTTGCCAAGGACCAACCATCTGCTGGCAGGCAACTAAACCCGTAATGCTTCTGTCCCCGATCGTGATAAGGAACTGCTTGCTCCCCACTGCAGGGAAATGAAGAACTCTCTTGATCCCATCTTCAAATGAAATGTGCTCGAGATCTAAAGGCTTATTCTTTATGACCTCTCGTCGAAACTCCTTGCGAGTTTTGGGCGGCTTTCCTAGGAGCACCTCTAAAGGTAGATCAACAGGATTGTTTCCAAAATGCGAATCAGAGACCAAGAGACGCTTTTCTTCGGTTGCGTGGCCAACCAACGCAACCGGGCAACGCTCTCTCTCACATATAAATTGGAATTCTTCATACTGCGCTGGCTGAATGGCCAACACATATCTTTCCTGAGCCTCATTGCACCAGAGCTCTAGTGGCGACAGCCTGGAGTCCGCGCTATTAACGTCTCTCAATTCAATCTGACCACCCATCCCGGCATCGTTTACCAGCTCAGGGAGCGCGTTAGAAAGTCCGCCTGCCCCGACATCGTGGATAAGCAGAATGGGATTCTCCGGCCCCAAATCACAGCACCTATCGATTACCTCTTGGCAACGTCGCTGCATCTCTGCGTTATCTCTCTGAACAGAAGCAAAATCCAGATCTACGGAACTTGAACCAGAAGACAAACTTGAAGCCGCACCACCGCCCAAACCAATCAACATTGCCGGCCCACCCAGAACCACCAGCATCGAGCCTTGATCGAAATCTACTGCTTCCACATGCTCTCGAGCAACCGCACCTATCCCGCCAGCTATCATGATTGGTTTGTGATACCCGTAAATCCGACTACTCGTTTGGTCGTCAATATCCACTCTGAAAGCGTCCTCCCGCATTTCGAACGTTCGAAAATATCCGCATATCGCAGGGCGACCAAACTCGTTATTAAAACGTGCGGCCCCAATCGGGGCCTCAAGCATTATTTCTAATGCTGACGCCATATGTTCTGGCTTGCCCGTTTCCAGCTCCCAAGGCTGACTCAACTGAGGAATATTTAGGTGTGATGTTGTATATCCCACCAAACCCCCTTTAGGTTTCGAGCCTCTACCAACCGCGCCTTCATCACGTATCTCTCCTCCAGAACCCGTAGCCGCCCCGGGATAAGGCGCGATCCCAGTTGGATGATTATGTGTCTCAACCTTCATTAAGGTATGCGCCGGCTCGTTTGATTTGAAATATTGAGAAGACTCGACGTCAAGCCTCAAAACGTTTGCCTCCGACCCTTCAATCACAGCCGCATTGTCACTATATGCGCTGAGCACACCTTTTCCATTGATGCTGTTGTAAGTGTTTCGAATCATAGAGAACAAAGTCTTCGGAAACTTTTCTCCACTGACAAACCAATCAGCGTTGAATATCTTGTGTCGACAATGCTCTGAATTAGCCTGCGCAAACATCATGAGTTCAGCGTCGGTCGGATTCCTTGACATGCCTGTGTAAGCATTCAGTAGATAGAGAATTTCGTCATCGGAGAGTGCAAGACCTAAAGTCGCATTTGCAGCATCAAGCGCTTCGCTCCCCCGACCTAAAATATCTACCGTTTCAAGCGGGGCTGGATCAGCCTGTTGGAAGAGGCTCGAGAAGTTTTCCTCAACTAACACCTCCTCAGTCATTCGATCAAAGAGACGAGGCAAAATCGGCGTATCAAGAATACTTTCTTGACTCACAAAATAACGAACACCCCTCTCGATTCGTATGACGTGGCTCAATCCCACGCGATGAAAGATGTCGGTAGCCTTGCTAGACCAGGGGGAGATCGTGCCCCTCCTAGGGAAGACATTTGCAATAAGATGTTCTTCCACGCAAGACTCCTGAGCGCGTGCACCATAACGAAGTAGCGACTCTGCAATAGCGTGTTCTTCTAGGGTGAGATCTCTTTCTAGCCAAAGTAAGTGAACAAAGCTGGCCTTTATGATGGGAGCTGCATCCCGTTTTATTTTTTGTAGCTCCGAATGACTGAGCGCAAGGCTTCCTTCTATTGTCAGGAGAACTTTTTTTTGAAGAGTATTTTGCAAAACGGTCCGCCCGAGGTATCGCCGATTAGGAGTTCAACAAAGCTTTATACATTAACGTCGCCTTCCAAAAAATTCACTCATGAGGCGCCCACAGATCTCCTCTCTGATGCCGCTAGCGATCTCAATAGAGTGATTGAAGTGTCCTAATGACATGACATCGTTACTTACCACTGCGCCGCTTTTGGCTTCCAGTGCTCCGAAAACAAGCCTTGAAATCCTAGCATGCATCATAGCTCCCAGACACATGGTGCATGGCTCAATGGTGACATATAGGGAGGCACCGACGAGCCTGTAGTTCCCCACATGAGAGGAGGCCTGTTTTATGGCGAGCATTTCAGCGTGGGCCGTTGGGTCGCTCTTTTTTATGCAGGCGTTGCCGGCCGCCCCGATTACCTTGCCTCCGAGAACCACCAATGCGCCGACAGGAACCTCACCCATCAGGCTAGCACTCTCTGCTAAACGGATGGCCTCGTCCATGAAGATCTCGTCTTTCGTTTTATTCACCACCTCTGCCTCACGTATCTCAGATAGGCTTATCATCTCATCTAAAAATCACGTAGAAGCGGAATCTGGGCCCAGCCTATTTTTTCGGGACCAACCTTCGAAACGTTGGAGCAGTGGTGGCAGAAATAGTAAATCTAGAAAAAGAGCCACCAGAACAATCGGCGTGATCAAAAGTGCAACATTCTGGAAAAGCCCCGTTCCCGAGAAAATTAAGACAAATGTTCCTAGAGCCAAAACAATCGTTGTAACCGTTATGGCCGAGCCCGCTTTCTCAAGAGAATAATTGATCGCTTGCGGTATGTCTGACCCGGTTTTCCTAGCGTCCATATATTTGCTCAATACATGGACCGAGTCGTCTACGACCAACCCGATACTGATCGAGAAAAGCATCAGCGTATATGGGCTCAACTCCCCTACCAAAAGGCCCCAAAAACCAAAGACAATGGTCGCCGGAAATACATTGGGCATGATGCTCAGCAAACCATACCTAA
>CAJXCK010000102.1 GCA_913051785.1 uncultured Gammaproteobacteria bacterium | reverse complement strand
TTGCCAGAGTGGTTAGAACACATCTCTGTACAGCATAGCAAAGCGATCGATATGGGTTTGGATCGCATGAGAGAAATCGTGGCGAGATTAGATTTAGAAAAACCCGCAGAGAAAGTCGTTACAGTAGCTGGAACAAATGGGAAGGGTTCTACGGTAATTTCTGCGGAATCGCTTCTATTGTCGGCTGGGATGTCAGTTTTGAGTTCCATATCTCCACATGTAAAAAGATTTAACGAGCGTATCAGGATTAATGGTGAGGAAGCTTTTGATGCTGATATATGTTCAGCGTTTCAAACTATCGATGATGCGAGACTTCTTGGTTACGAAATACCGCTGACTTATTTCGAGTATTCTGCGCTTGCTTCCTTATATCTTGCAAAAACTAGTCGAGTTGATGTGGCGATTCTTGAAATAGGTTTGGGCGGGCGTCTAGATGCTTTTAATGTAATTGATGCTGACACTGCCGTGATCACTTCCATCGGGCTAGATCATATGGAGTTCCTTGGAAATAATTTAGATTCGATTGGCAGAGAGAAGGCTGGAATCCTAAGGCCGAATCAACGAGTGGTTCTTGGCCCCGATATGCCCGAATCAGTCATTCAGTCCTGTAACAAATTAGACTTGGCGCCGAGGATCTACGGCAAAGATTTCTTTGCAGATATCAATACCGATTCTCATTGCTGGAATCTGAAGGCGGATGGCTATCATATCGCTGATATCTCCTTGACTAATTTAGCCCCTCAAAATATTGCTGTTGCATTCGAGACAGTTAATACAATTGCATCAATGGAGCATGACTATTTGAAGGAAAACTCTTTGAACAGACATTTGCCTGGGCGGTTAGAATCGGTTGAATATTCCGGTGCTAAGTTCGTATTAGATGTTGCTCATAATCCTCCGGGTGTTAACTTCTTGCTGGCTCAGTTGAAGTTGCGAAGCTACCACGTTGAGGCCGTGGTTTGCGGTATGTTGGTGAATAAGGAACATTCTGCCGTCTGGCAAGAGATGGAGGCTCTCCACGAAGTCCCCTGGTTTATCCTAGGTACTGAAGGCGAAAGGGGCTACCCCAATCAACTCTTGGTAGAAAACTTTTCTGATTCTTGTATTCCTGTGGAGACCGTCGAGGAGGCCGTTACTCTAGCAGTCAAAGAGAGTAGCTCTATCGGGATAGTTCTTGTGTTTGGATCGTTTAATATTGTGGAACGTGTTGGCGACTATTTGGCTGTTTGATGCGAAAACGGGTCCTAAGTTATAGAGTTTCTTTAATGATCCTTTTGGCAGCGGGCGGACTGCTTTTGGGTCTTTTTTACTTTGATTATAGAGATCTGGAAGAAAATTATGTCTCCACCGGAGGTTTAACCAGTGTTGAGACAAATCTATTGGAGATGAGAGATAGCCTTAAAGAAAGAATGGATGCTATTGATTACTCAGACAATAGCACGATTAGCCAAATTGCTTCGGACAGGTTAAGTGAGATTCCCTCGAAAATGCGCGAGTTGGCCGACTCTGAAAATTATAGCCTAGACTCGGGTACGCTCTTTGGGGAGCCAGTGATGAGCGCGGTTAATGAACAGACACAGGTCTTTGCGATACGAGTGAAAGCATTTGATTTGCTTGAGAACGCTAGATTGTTTCGCGAAACGTTGCGAGATAATGGCCATGATGCATTCATTAGTAGCGCTAAAGAAATTCTCGACGATAACACCCTTTCTGAAGTCGTCGATCATGGTGTTTACGTGGGCCCTTTTCTTAAGGTCGCTGATATTGATGAAGTCTTAGAAAGCATAAACATTCAATTTGGGGTAGAGTCTTCAGTGGTTGGGATGAGTCAATAGGGTCAGATGGCAGTATTCGACATATTTATAGCCAGTTTGATTTTCATATCAGCCGCGATCGGGTTAGGTCGCGGGTTTGTGAAGGAATCCCTGTCCCTGGCCTCTTGGATTGGGGCTACATTTGGGGCTCTGTTTTTTGGGCCTGTTCTAGCAACAACATTCCCCGACTCATGGGCAGACAGCCCCGTAGGTCAAGTATTAGCTTTCATTGTGATGCTGGCTTTTTTATATATTGTCCTGCTCAACATACAGTGGACGCTGATCAAGCTTGTTAAATCAGCTGGCCTAACTGGCACCGACAGGTTTTTAGGTTTTGTGTTCGGTGCATTGCGTGGTGGTGTCTTGGCGACAGTCCTGGTTTTGGTTATGCAAACTTTTTCGATTGATGGTGATTGGTGGAAGGCCTCTGTAGCAAAGGATTACCTTCTTGAATTTGAAGACGAAATTTGGGGTGGCTTCGAGTTGGCCAACGAGGCAGTGCAAGACATTCAGGAAATGAGCGAAGAGCTTGATAAACCAGAAACGGTTGAAGTGCCAGATGAGGTCGATATCGAATATGACTATGATGACTACGAGTATGAATATGATCAATAACAGATTGTTAAGGGGAAGGGGCTAACTCGTTCCGATGTGTGGCATCGTCGGAATCGTCGCCAGCGATGAGGTTCGTCAGGACCTCTACGATGCATTAACTATTTTGCAGCACCGAGGACAAGACGCCGCTGGCATTGTAACGAGCGACGGCAACCATTGTTTTTTGAGGAAAAGCAATGGCCTTGTGAGTGATGTATTTCAAGATCATCACATGCAAAGACTTCAGGGGACAGTTGGCATAGGCCACTGTCGATATCCAACGGCGGGCTCCTCAAGTTCAGCTGAGGCACAACCACTGTATGTTAATTCCCCATACGGATTAGCTCTGGCACATAATGGTAATCTAACCAATTCGGCTGATCTGCGCTCAGAATTGACTGCAAACCAACTTCGTCACCTAAATACCAGTAGCGATTCAGAAGTACTTTTGAATATCTTTGCAAACGAGCTTGGTTCCATGCGGGCAGTTGATCCTTCGCCAGATAATGTATTTAAGGCGGTTGGCGCCGTGCACGAGCAATGCAAGGGTGCCTATGCAACAGTAGCAATGATAATTGGCTCTGGCATTGTTGGTTTTCGAGATCCCTACGGGATTCGACCTCTTGTTTACGGACGTCGACAAACGGACATAGGGTTCGACTATATGATTGCTTCAGAGTCTGTTGCACTGGATATCTTAGGTTTCGATTTGATAGCAGACGTCAGACCGGGTGAAGCGATTTTCATTACTAATGATGGCCAAGTTTACAGTCAACAATGCGCAACCCAGATGGAGTTGGTGCCGTGTATTTTTGAGCACGTTTATCTAGCGAGGCCGGACTCTATTCTAGATGGTATGTCGGTATACAAAAGCCGCTTAAAAATGGGTGAGTATCTAGCCGAACAAATTTTGAAACATTACAGTGGTCGGGACCACGATATTGATGTTGTGATCCCGATTCCCGATACGGGAAGGACTGCGGCATTACCTTTGGCTCATGAACTCGATACCAAATACAGAGAAGGCTTTGTAAAAAACCGCTACATAGGGCGGACCTTTATAATGCCAGGGCAAAGCCAGAGGAAGAAATCTGTTAAGCAGAAACTCAACGCGAACTCATTAGAGTTTAAAGGCAAAAATGTTTTGCTCGTAGATGATTCGATAGTGAGAGGGACAACTATCACGCAGATAATACAGCAAGCAAGGAAAGCCGGAGCCCGAAAGGTCTATATTGCCTCCGCTGCCCCCGCCGTCAGGTTCCAAAATGTCTATGGTATCGATATGCCTGCTCGGGATGAACTAGTGGCCAGCGATAGAACAGATGAAGAAGTTGCAGAAATCATAGGCGCTGACTGGCTTGCGTATCAGACTATCGAAGATCTCGAGGCAAGCGCGAGAAAAGGTAACCCTGAAATCGGTCGTTTTGAATGTTCAGTTTTTAACGGGCGTTATGTCACTGGAGATATTGACGAAGCCTACCTTACAAAAATTTCCTATGATCGAAGCGATATTGTAAAACAGCAGAGGGAGATGAATTTCCCACCGGCTCGACAGGCAGAGAGAGATGCTAAAAGTTCAGACAAGAGTTTCACGCAAGATGTGGACATTGTAGATCTACACAATCACGGTTAATTGGTTTGGCGTTAAAAAAAAGAAGACCTACTCCTTGTGTCGGTATCTGTTCAACTACCTTTGGAGACCTGGTTTGTCGCGGTTGTAAGAGGTTTTCGCACGAAATCGTTGACTGGAATAGCTATGATGATGCACAAAAAGAGACCGTTTGGGAGCGCCTTGAAACCTTCAAAAAACAGGTCGTGGGGCAAATTGTGCGATTCGAGGATCAAGCTCTTTTTCAATTGGCTATTGAGACCCAAAAAATAAAGGAGCCGGAGGATTATCAGGCCATTTACCTGTTGCTGCAGCGTCTAGTTAGCCACTCAAAGACCTTGTCCTTCGCCGGATTGGAAAATGTCTCGCCGGATTTCGAAATTACGGAAGGGGAAATCGATTCGCTTTTAACTCTTCAACAAATAGATAGAGAGATTGTGACGCGTTCCCGTGCTTACTATGAGCGCAGTTACAAGGTGAGTGCATGAGCCGACCAGACATTCAGCCCGTTCTCGAATTTCTTAAGGTTGATACCCCTAGCAGTTGGATTAATTCTGTAGCGAGCAATATAGAAGTTCTTCTAATCGATCATGCTAATTGTGAGAAGAAGGCGGCAAATAGTGCTCTGAGCATAATGTTCCGGTACGTGGAATATCCAGATCTCATTAAGCATATGTCTAAATTGGCAAGGGAGGAGCTCCGACACTTTGAACAAGTTATAGATTTAATGCTGGATCTTGGAGTGGAATACAAGCCTCTCAGTCCGTCGAGATATGCTTCGGCGCTCCACAAAGAGATCACGAAAGAAGAACCCTATCGTTTAATAGATACCCTCATATGTGCTGCCGTGGTCGAGGCGAGATCTTGTGAGAGGTTTGCAGCGGTTTCCAACCAGGTGCCGAAGAAGATAGGGAATTTCTATCGATTCCTCCTGAACTCGGAAGCAAGACACTACAGGGATTATATTGATCTTGCGCGAGCACATGCTAAGAATGCGAGGGCGTCGATTTGCGAAGGTTACTTAGATCGGAGAATAGAAAAGTTCTTAGATATTGACCGTGAACTAATCACACGAGTCGATCAAGAATTTAGATTTCATAGCGGTCCTGTAGATTGAAACAACTTAGTTTGAACTCCGAGTCATCTTGGTAGCAAACCCATCCGCAGCGTTCCCAAGGTCCGAGAGTGATTCTAGTGAAGCCGTCGTCATGTTTTTCGATACCGGGACGATGCGTATGCCCGTGAATAACTACTGTGATGTCTTTTCTGTTCTTAACCTCTTCAATTGCTGATGTTGATACGTCCATTATGCTCTCGGCTTTAGTAGCATTAGATGCCTGGCTCTCTTTTCTTATCTTTTTTCCAAATTCCCGCCTATTCTCGAGTGATTGACTGAGAAACTCTCTTTGCCAATCTTCACTGCGTAGTAAGATCTTCATTTCCTGGTAGTCGTGATCGTCGATGCAGTAACAATCGCCGTGGGATAGTAATAGACCTCCTTCCAGTTGAGTGGAGTCGGGGATAAGGGTCGAGCCAGTCTCGGAAAAGAATGATGAGCCAAGTAGAAAATCTCGATTTCCATGCATGATGAACAATGCCGATTTTTTTGAGGCGCGGCCAATAGTCTCTATTAGTCTTCGAGCGAACTCGCTATCATCGTCATCACCTATCCAGCTTTCGACAAGGTCACCAAGGATATAAATCTCCTCCAACCGATCTGACTCAACATTTAAAAATTCCTGGAACCTTGAAAATCTATCCTCGTCTGTTTGATCTAGATGCAGATCGGAGATGAATGCTCGTCTCATTATGTCGGAACCGGCTCTATTTGATAATTTTTGTCGCTCGTCCAGTCGATTCCAAACTTTTTTGAGACGCTCTCCATTGTATTCTGCAGTAGAGCAACCCGAGTCATAGGACCCACTCCGCCGGGTACCGGTGTAATCCAGCTGGCCATCCTCGACGCACTTTCAAAATGCACGTCACCATAAAGTTTATTACCTTCGCCTCGGGTTATCCCGACATCGATAACCACAGCTCCGGGTTTTATCCAGGTTCCCGGAACAAGGCCAGCTTTGCCAACAGCCGAAACTAGAAGATCAGCCTCTCTTGTGGTCTCCGAAATACTTTGAGTGAATTTGTGTGTTGTTGTCACTGTAGTGCCTGCGAGAAGGAGCTCTAGTCCCATTGGACGCCCCACATGGTTTGATGCTCCAATAATCACAGCCTTTGATTTTTTGTAATCGAAATCTATATGATCGAGCAGCTGCATTATCCCTTTCGGCGTGCAGCTTCGAAAATGAGGTCGTCGCACTGTGAGCCGACCTATGTTGTAGGGATGAAACCCGTCTACATCTTTGTCGACAGAGATTTTGTCTATGAGTTTGTTCTCATCCAAATGATCTGGGATCGGCGACTGAACAAGAATCCCGTCGATTGAGGGATCTACGTTTAGCTCATCAAGGAGGTCCTCGATCGCCTCTTGCTCTATTGTCTTGGGAAGTCGGTAACTCTTAGATTCAACCCCCACTTCTTGGCAGTCACGCTCTTTACCCTTAACGTAGATGCTTGATGCGGGGTCGTCTCCTACGAGCACGACAGCGAGTGTGGGCCGCTTGTAGCCGGACTCTTGCCAGTCTTTAATCGTCGACGCAAGTTCAGATTTGATCTTACCAGCGACCTGATTGCCATCCAGTATTTGCGCGGCCATTCTTTTTCCTGAGAAAGCCTCAATATTATCTTTAGTGGGCGTATTTCTCTAATTTTCTTTCTTAGTAGGCTGATTAAGATTCCGCTTGATAAGTGGTTTGACCAGCGATAAGTCGCTAAGTATCATCTATTCCGGCGATATTCTTCGCCGTCTGTCGGGGTATAGCGCAGTCTGGTAGCGCGCCTGCTTTGGGAGCAGGATGTCGGGAGTTCGAATCTCTCTACCCCGACCACTTTATTCGTTTCTCGGTCCATCGATAATACAAAATCCTCCTGTGGCACCGGTTCGGTGGGAATTAAGTTTTTCATTAAAACGAAAATAAGCATGTTTATTGGCACGGCTTATCACTGGCATCGAGCAGGGATTTTTAAGGCTTTGGACGCCAGCCTTCTCTTTGCAGATGATGAGCCAAGTGACGAAACGTCCCTTTAGAATTCTTTTGCCAGCTCAGTTTAAATGGAGTTTGCGTTTTCCTCGCCACGCTTACTTCGCGTTCTTCGTTTCCTTTTTCGAGTTTTTCTACCTGATGCGGCTGTTTTTCGTGTTGCGTCAGCTTTGTCGACTGATTTACGATTTCGACCAGAAGCAGGCTTTTTAATGAGCTGCTGTTCTAGTTCCTCTTCTGGTATCTCGAGCTCTATCTCTTCTATTGGTTTCTTTATGAGTGTCTCCACAGCTTTGAGTGTCTTTCCTTCAGATCCGTCTAGAAGTGTCCAAGCGACTCCCTCGGCGCCTGCTCTCCCTGTTCTGCCGATCCGATGGATATAGTTCTCGGGCTCGTTAGACAACTCATAGTTGATCACGTGAGTCACGCCATCTATATCTATGCCTCTGGCCGCTACGTCCGTCGCTACCAGAATCCAAGCTTTTCCTTCTTTAAAATTGGTTAATGCCCGCTGCCGCGCATTCTGTGATTTGTTTCCATGTATAACCTCGGCGAGAAAACCAGAACTGTTAAGCATGCGACTTACTTTGTCCGCCTTGTGTTTGGTTCTGGTGAAGACGATAGCTCGGCTTACTTCGGGAAATCTTAGAAGTGCCCTGAGAGCGGAAGGTTTTTGAGCGCTGGTTACTCGACACGAATATTGTTTGATTTTCGGGGCAGCAATATTTACCGGAGCAATGTCTATGCGGTCGGGATTTGAAAGTATTTCTTTCGCAAACTGCTTAACTGCCGCTGGTATAGTTGCGGAGAATAAGAGGGATTGGCGTTTCTTGGACATGGTTTTGATTATGCGTTTCACATCTGGCAAAAATCCCATATCCAAAAGTCGGTCACACTCGTCCAGAACTAGGAACTCTGTGTGGTTAAGTCTTATGTGTCCTTGATTGATCAGGTCCAATAACCTCCCTGGTGCCGCGACAAGCACGTCAACTCCGCGGCTATTCTTTCGGATTTGTGGGTTTTGGTTAATGCCCCCGATTACGCAGCTGAACAGAATTTTCGAGTTTGCGGAGAAACTCTCCAGATCATCCAAAATCTGCAACGCCAGTTCACGAGTGGG
>CAJXCK010000101.1 GCA_913051785.1 uncultured Gammaproteobacteria bacterium | reverse complement strand
ACCCAGGACCAACGGATTAAAAGTCCGGTGCTCTACCAACTGAGCTAACGACCCAAAAGCTTAATCGAAGCGAGAATTGTAGTGGTGAGGTTTTATAGACACAAGTCATCTTTGCTTGTCTTCAGGAAAACACCTCTGTTTTTAGACAGAGTTCATTCAGTCAGGCTCTCAGAGTAAGAAACTGCCAGTTTTGCTGCAGAGCTCTCAGGATGATTTTCTATTACTTGGCTCAGATAACGTTGCCCAATATCCATGTCGCCCAAGTCGATATAGATGCGTCCCAACTTGTAGAGAGCGTCTGGCACTTTCTGGTTATCGGGATAAAGATTAATAACCTGCATAAAATTTTGTCGCCCTAATTCTTTATCGCCTGTGGCAACAAACAGCTCACCAAGCCAGTAAAAGCAATTTGCGGTATACCGCCCATTTGGAAAAGTCTCGATAAGTGCTTGGAAAGAGGATATCGCCTCTTGGAATTTACGCGCTCGCATGAGATCAATGGCCATCCCGTATTGATCTCGCTCAGATCCTTTCGATACGGTCGGAGATTCCTTTACAAACTCGGTGCGCGGAGATGAATCCCGTGTCTGAGAAAATTGAGCTAAAGGGTCTTCATTCAGAGAGGAAAGCCTCTTGTCCAGCTCGACATAGCGATCTTGATGATCTCGCTCAAGAGTCTGCAACAAATACTTTTGCTCCTCCAGCTCACCTCTGAGATCTCGGAGCTCTGCTTGCAAGACTTGCAGCTGATAATAGAGATCACCTCGAACACTGACCGAGCTAGACTGATCTGTGAAGGATGCTCTATCTGCCGATGACGGCTGTGGAACATTATTTGACTCTGCAACAGATTGCTCCGCCGCAATACTTATCATAGGGGAGAGAAGTATCAACAGCTTCAACTTACCCATCTTTTCCCTTCACCCGTTGTCGTTCGAGATTTCTTTGAAATCGCGGTATTTGATCAAAGTTCACATATGCTTAGCCGCGCGGTTGGCATCGCGGCTCGCGCTGCATGAAGAAATCGAGACCTATCTATAATTTAGAATAGCTCTTCTATTCTTTTCCCAAGCGGCACTGTCATGACCTGGGTCGGCAGGCCTCTCTTCACCATAACTCACCATATCAATTTGGCCCGATCGCACACCCGAACTTTCTAGGAATGCAACTACCGCACTAGCTCTCCTTTCTCCCAAGGCCAAGTTGTATTCTCTAGTGCCTCGTTCATCGCAGTGTCCTTCAACAACCACCGATTTGTCTGGATTTCGCTTCAAAATCTCAGCATGCACTTCCAACCCAGACAGAGCCTCTGGTCCAAGGATTGCCTCGTCGTAATCAAAGTAAAAGGTCCTCGTGATTGCCATTCCCCTGTCATCTATAGGCGTAACACCATCAGCATCAAAATCAGATGGTTCCGCCGCTTCCTCTGACACAACCATCGGCTGCGATTCGTCTACCGTTTCCTGCTGTGCAACTGGCGAGGTCGCCGTCGAGGAACAACCAACGATTAACGCACTTAACAACGCTAGAAATAATTTATCTTTTAAGCCCATATCTCACCCAACTATCACTTATTAATTCATCGGGCCATATCTTATTAGCTTCTTTACCCGTAAGCCAAACAAATATCGGTCCAAAACATCTTTTTTTAAACTAAAAATCTGCGTCAGAAATCGTGGATCTTCATTTTATTTTATTGGCGATACTATAAATGGAGACCATGCTGGTTCTCTAACGTCGCCCAAAGATGAGGGAAGTCTATACGCCACGTTTCCATCTATCGATACGACTCCCAATATTCCACGACCAAAATTCTGCGTCGCGTAAATAAACATGGTTCCATTGGGTGCTATCGAGGGAGACTCATCTAGGTCCGTCTTTGTTAAAACATTTATTTGTCCGCGACTTAAATCTTGCCAAGCAATGTGAAACGTGCCGGATCTACGGTGAACGAAGACCAAATTATCACCATCAGGCAGAAGCCTCGCCCTCGCATTATAATTACCAACAAACGTCAAACGTTCGAGGAAGTTCGTCTCCAAATCTATCTGATAGATTTGCGGTTGGCCTCCACGATCTGAAGTAAACAATATTGAGCTCCCATCGGGCGCCCAAGAGGGTTCTGTGTCTATTGCACTGTTCCTAGTTATTCGCCTGAGGCGTCGCGTCTCGAGATTCATTATATAGATCTCCGGATTCCCGTCCTTTGAGAGAACCATCGCCATACTTCTACCATCAGGGGAGTAGATCGGTGAGCCGTTAATGCCATCAAAATTAGTCAAGAACTGTCGTTTTGAACCATCGACCTCATGGAGCACTATCAGAGGCCTCCCTGTCTCGAATGAAACGTAAGCTACCGACCTCCCGTCTGGGGACCAATTGACTGATAGGATGGGCTCGCTCGACTGGAAAATCGTCTTTGATCTCTCGCCATCGCTGTCCGCAATCTCAACAGAGTACACAGCATTCTTACTGCCCGCATCCTTGACCAAGACGTATGCTATCTTTGTCGAAAAAGCGCCCTTAATTCCCGTGATTTCCTCATAAACTTCGTCCGAGACCTTATGGGCTACATCCCGAAATTGGGATATCTGGAACGTATAACTATCTTCCAACTCCACCTCACCTGAAGCAATGTTGATCAGTTGAAATACGAGCTGCACTGCCCCAGAAGCACCAATCTGGTTTTGACCGATAAGTAAATAGTCCACCCCAAGGAGACGCCAATCCCGAATGAAAACGTCTTTCAAATGAGAGGGTTTGGTTAGCATATCGGCTTCGGACATCGGAGAAAACTGACCACTTCGTGCTAGATCAAACGCTACAACGTCCGAAATTTGATCCAGTGACTCTCTCAGTCCTTCGGGTGCCCCGGAGGAGAAGGGTGTAATGGCTATCCGAATCGGTTGATCAAAGCCCTTATCGATAATAATCGTATCGAGAGACCCGCTGGCAAGGACATAATCGTTCGCCAGAAAGAAAAAAAGGATCAATACAGAAAAATACTTACGAAGAAAAAAATCCGAATTTAAAAAATTCATTTCACACTCTCATAAAATTGGGGCGGCCATCCTAGAAGTCGCTCAACGAAGCAGATCATCAGGTCTGAAGAGAAGATAAAAGCGGCGGAAGTGCGACTCAAAGAGTCCATTGTCAGCTGGCACATCAAACCGTCTGACTTTCCTGACGGCCTGCTCGGCAGAACGATCGAAAGATTCGTTTCCAGAACTCTCGGAAACAAATACTGAAACAATTTCTCCTGTCGGGATAAGTTCGACTTGGAGCCGAGCTGACATACCGATACGAGCACTGGGTGGTCGACTCCAGTTGAGTCTGACCAGCTCATAAATCCGCTCTCTATAAGTTCTAGCTAGCTCGTCATCTCCCTGTGCCTTCAGATCAATTAATTCTTCCTCTAGAATTCGTGAGAGATCGTTACGAAAAGATTCTCCGAGTTCTTCTTTTTTTTCTGACGCTTTGAGATCTTGTTCTGGCAGTATCTCCGACGAGTTCTCGATAACTTCTGACAACTTAACCTCTTCTAACGGTAGGTTTGTCCGTTTTTTTTCAGGTGAGGAAGAGGACATAGTGGCTTTTCTCTCGTTAATCATGACCTTCGCTTGCTCTGGCTTGGGCTTTTTCTGTGTTCTCGAACGCTCAATCGTAATCAATTTGGCCGAAACTACCTTGGGCTCAAATGTTTCTGCATTGATACTCTTCGAAGGCCCCCAGAAATCCGAGAGAAAAGACAAAGCCAGGGCATGTAACAATATCGCAAAGAGGGTGGGCAAAAAGTAAGTCTTTATAGTCGACATAGACCCCCTAATCCACCAATTCGGGAACCTCAGTGATTAGCCCGACATCTGTCGCTCCTGATTTCTGTAGAACCGTCATTACATTCACGACCTCTCCATAATTTAGGGATACATCAGCCTTAAGGTAAACAGGGATATTGGGCCGCGACCGGAAAATTCTTTCAACCTGTTCAGACAATGAAAATATTGTCGCTCTCATTCCGCTCGCCTCTTTTGCATCAAAATCGGTTGTACCCACGTTAACGAAAATTGCTCCATCTTCGCGAATTGTCACAACCAACGGATTCTCATCGGAATCCTCAATCGGGTCGGATGGCGCTTTTGGCAAGTTAACTTTCACCCCTTGCGTTAGTAGCGGCGCCGTAGCCATGAAAATAACTAACAACACGAGCATAACGTCGATGTAAGGGACAACATTTATTTCAGAAATCGCTTTTTTTCTTCTCATAAATTCTGATCGAGCAATGGAGTAATCTCACTCCTTCAGGTCTCTGGAATGAGCAGCGCGATGGAGTATTGCAATAACTTCTTCACTGAAATCTTCGTACCGGTCAGACAGTAAATCCATTTTCGCCGAATACCGATTATACGCTATCACGGCCGGTATGGCTGCGAAGAGACCCATCGCTGTAGCTATGAGTGCTTCAGAGATTCCGGGGGCGACAGAGGCCAACGTCGCTTGACTCATATTTGCTAAGGATCTGAAGGAGTTCATGATTCCCCAAACCGTGCCAAAAAGGCCGACATAGGGGGAGGTAGATCCGACAGTCGCCAAAAAAGAGAGATGTGTTTCTAGACGAGAACGTTCTCGACTCAAACTAACCCGCATAACACGTTGAACGCCCTGCATGACGGCTTCGGGATCTAATCCGGCTCGTCCCTCAAGGCGCATATATTCTTGGAAACCTGCTACGAATAAACCTTCACTACTCGTCAGATCTTCAATCGAATTCAACTCCTCATATAGCTCTCGAAGATCGATACCCGACCAAAAATGATCCTCAAACGCATCTGCCTGTCTGACGCTTTTGTTAAAAAAGAACCAGCGTTGGGTAATCATGATCCAGCTAACAATAGATGCCAGCGCCAAGGCAGCCATAACCAACTGAACCAAAGGGCTCGCGTTTGCCACGAGCTCCATTATCGACATTTGCTCAGTCACGTTCCCTCCTGATACTAATTCAACCTATCAACTCTCTTTAGTTCCACTTTCCACAAAATTCAAAGAACTTTGTTCCAGCTCCTTTGTAGAACCTAGTCCGAGATGTCGATAGGTTTTATCCGTCACCGCCCTGCCTCTTGGTGTCCTAACCAAGTAACCCTGCTGAATCAAATATGGCTCTATCACATCCTCAATAGTGCCTCTCTCCTCACTGATCGAGGCCGCCAACGCATCTAAGCCGACAGGGCCGCCCGAAAAGTTTTCAACAATCGTATTTATCAGCCTACGGTCCATTCCATCTAGACCTTCTTTGTCTACCGCTAAAAGATTTAAGGCTTCGTCCGCTATAGGCTCTGAAATGTGACCATCATGCTTGACCTCAGCAAAATCTCGAACCCTCCTTAACAGACGGTTACTTATCCTCGGGGTACCTCTTGATCTGCGAGCTATTTCTAGCGCCCCTTCCGGTTCTATAGAGAGACCTAACCGGTTCGCCGAACGAAGAGCAATTTGGGTCAGTTCATCCAAGTCATAGAAATCAAGTCTTTGCACAATTCCGAATCGGTCCCTCAATGGACTAGTCAGCAACCCGGCTCGCGTCGTTGCACCCACCAAAGTAAAAGGCTGAAGGTCGAGCTTTAACGATCTCGCAGCTGGCCCCTCTCCGATCATTAAATCTAATTGAAAATCCTCCATCGCAGGGTAGAGAATCTCCTCGACAACCGGGCTAAGTCGATGTATCTCGTCTATGAACAAAACATCCCCTTCTTCCAGGTTCGTTAACATCGCGGCCAAGTCACCAGCTTTCTCCAAAACTGGACCTGAGGTCGATTTGATCGCGACGCCCATTTCGCTCGCAATGATGTTCGCAAGTGTTGTTTTCCCTAGACCGGGAGGACCGAAAATCAGAGTGTGATCTAGAGCATCATCACGAGATCTTGCAGCCTGAATGAAAATCTCTAGTTGTTCTTTAACTAGCCTTTGGCCTACATACTCCTGCAAATTTGCGGGTCGCAAAGCTCTGTCCAGACTCGACTCAGATTTGGTCTCCGTTGAACTAACAAATCGGTCCGGCTCGACTGCCATCGTTAACTATTTCCTTTTCCCCAAACTCTTAAGCGAAGAGGATACTAACTCTTGAATCGTTATATCTTCCCGTTCCGACTTTGACAGCTTTTCTATTATCGCCTCAATAGTCTCTCTAGCCTGGAAGGCACTATATCCTAACGAGGTCAAGGCTGACTGGGCTTCCGATCCAACATCGGAAGTTTCAATTCGAGCCGCTTTAACAGCTTGATCTCCGACTGCCCCAAATAAAAGTTCTTTCTTAGATTTCAGCTCCAAAATTAATCTTTCAGCCGTTTTACTCCCAACCCCCGAAATCCGCGTGAGCGGAGAAGTATCATTTTGTGAGACAGCAGTACCTAGGACCGTGGGGCTTATATTTGACACAATCGCTAAGGCTAGTTTCGGCCCGACACCGTTAATTTTGATAAAAATTCTGAATAACTCTCTCTCATTTACATCAGAAAACCCAAACAACTGCTGTACGTCTTCTCGAACGACAAAGTGGGTTGAGAGCGATATCTCCTCGCCAACCGACGCCTTCGATTCCAATACACTAGCACTAACCTCGACTTCGTAACCAACCCCGGCTACATCCAAAAGTAAGCAGTGGCCATTGATCTCTGTTAAAACGCCTCGAAGTCGGCCAATCAAACCAAAACCTTTCCTATGCCTGACTCACACAAGTATTGACATGACAGAGCGCAATGGCAAGTGCATCTGCTGCGTCTGGCAGAGGCACGTCAGGCAGACGCAGCACCGCTTTAACCATGTAAGCTACCTGTTCTTTGCTCGCGTTGCCGGTTCCAGCTAAATTTTTTTTAATAAGGCGCGGCGCATAAGAGAAGATCGGCAGCTTCGCGGATGTTGCAGCGGCGACAGCAACGCCACGTGCCTGCCCTAACTTTAAAGCTGAAGACGGGTTCCTCGATACGAAGACATCCTCGACAGCCATTACAATCGGTTTTAGCTCCGATATAACTTGCTCGACTCCGCTGTGAATTTCGCCTAGCCGCGAAAAAAAATCCGTATCCTTGGATCGAATTAGACCACTAGCGACATATTGAACTCTTCGATCAGAGAAGGATACGACTCCATACCCTGTTACTCTGCTTCCTGGGTCTATACCCAACACTCGCATGAGGAACTCCCACTTCTATGCAACAATAGCATCCTGTTCGTTATTCACCGTAGGCCTCTTCGGCAAAGTTACCGTTAGTAAAAACGTTTTGAACGTCATCTAGATCTTCAAGAGCGTCTATGAGCTTCAATGCTTTCTCCGATTGCTCTATATCGCAATCGATTTGATTGGCGGCTACCATCACGATTTCGGCGTTATCGGGTGATAATCCGCCGCCCACAAGGTTTTGCTTTAGATCTGCCAGTTCTTCCCAAGGCACCGAAATAATTGCTAACCCGGTCTCGAACTCAACATCCGAAGCTCCAGATTCTATTGCCAAATTCAGAAGCAGATCCTCATCGACTTTGGACTCAAAAGTCACCAATCCAATTCGGGAAAAGAGATAAGCCACCGAACCGTCTGTTCCGAGATTTCCTCCAAATTTACTGAAAGCATGTCTCACTTCAGCAACCGTTCGGTTTCGGTTATCGGTAATCGCCTCTACTAAAACCGCAACTCCTCCTGTTGCATAGCCTTCATATATGAGCTCTTCAACATTTGAGTCTTCGCCTCCCCCCGCGCCTCGCTGAACCGCGCGATCAATCGTATCTTTTGGCATGTTTGCGCTCAGCGCTTTGTCGATCGACGCCCTAAGCCTCGGGTTATCTTCCGGATTACCGCCGCCGAGCCTCGCGGCAACGGTGATTTCCCTTATTAACTTTGTGTAAAGCTTTCCTCGTTTTTTATCCTGCGCAGCTTTCCTATGCTTGATATTGGCCCACTTACTATGCCCCGCCATCGTTCACCTCGTCGTTCTCAGATATAGCTGAAGGGTTGCTTGAAGCCTCCAACTCTCTGTCCTCCTCTTTCCTTTAGGATCTATCTCGTAGGCGCAGATGAAGGTCTCTTATTTGGCTCGCTTCGACCACACTGGGCGCTTCCATCATCAAACACGATGCCGTCTGGGTTTTCGGGAAAGCTATTACATCCCTTATCGAAGCACTGCCAGTCAGAAGCATCGCTATTCTATCAAGCCCCAAAGCGATTCCACCGTGAGGCGGTGCTCCATATTCGAGAGCATCAAGAAAAAACCCGAAATCCTCTTGAGCGGAGCTGCCCATATTTAAAACTTCGAAAACCGCCGCTTGCATAACTTTGTTGGCAATCCGTATAGATCCACCGCCTAACTCATATCCGTTCACAACAACATCATAGGCAGCAGCGTGTGCCTTCTCGGGGAGAGTGAGCAACTCTTCCGCGGAACACGTGGGGCTGGTAAAAGGATGGTGCTCGGCACTAAATCTTCCATCGGCTCCTTTTTGAAACATTGGCCAGTCAACAACCCAACAACATTTAAATCCAGCTTCCACCAACTCGAGATCAGCGCCTAATTTG
>CAJXCK010000100.1 GCA_913051785.1 uncultured Gammaproteobacteria bacterium | reverse complement strand
ACACCTTATTAGCTCATAAGAAATAATGCTAGACGGTGGATCGGAAAACCGTTCTGGAATAACCTTCGTCTTAGAGAGGGAGAGGGTTCATGGAAAACACAGACGAAAGTGTCTCTGCTGGTACTTATGTATTTTTATTGTTTTTGACGCTAATCAACATTATGAACTTTGTTGACAGGCAGTTATTGGCAAGTTTCGCCAACTGGATTGTCCCTGAGCTTGGTCTGACTGACACTGAATTTGGTTTGCTGACCGGTCTCGTGTTTCTTTTCTTTTATTCCGTCGCCGGTGTTTTTATGGGAATGCTAGCGGACCGTTATAATCGTATCCGTCTAATTAGCATTGGCCTAGCATTGTGGAGTGCGTTGACTGCTGCATCGGGAGCCGCAAAGGGCTTCGTGTCGCTCGCTATTCCACGACTTTTTATTGGCGTAGGGGAGTCCATGTTGACCCCGAATGCGACTTCCTTGTTAGCTGACAAATTTCCTCCTAGTCGTCGAGGTTTTGCTATTGGTGTCTACTATATGGGTGTTCCTATTGGCGTGGCGACTAGTCTTTTAGTCGTAGCTTATTTGGAGCCGATCTTGGGCTGGAGGGGCTGTTTTTATGCTCTAGGTGCACTAGGTTTAGCGTTGGCTTTAGTTGTCCTGTTGATTAAGGAGCCACAAAGAACTACTGATGTCGCTGTCGAAGTAGAGGTCGAACAGCCCACGTTTCGTGAAATGCTGGCGATCCTGTTGGCGGCCATGTCGAACTCTCCTGCATTGACCCTAACAATTCTGGGAGGTGTCGCATATCATTTCATGCTGGGGGCAGCAACCTTCGAACAACTCTGGTTTGTTGAGGAGCGGGGCTACGACCGAACAGAAATAGCCATGTTAACAGGTTGGTTGGGGCTTGCTGGCGGTATATTAGGAAATCTAGCTGGCGGTATTGGTGGCGACGCTTTTCTTCGTAAGACAGGGATCGGTAGACCGATGTTCGTGTTTTGGGTCATGTTAATCATGATGCCATTTATGTTGGTGAGGCTTTTCGTAGAACCGGGTACTTTCTTCTTCGAGGGATGTATTTTCCTCGGTTATTTCTTGCTCGGCTGCTTTTACGGCCCAACTTTTGCGACGGTGCAAGACCTTGTCCCTGCTCAAATCCGTGCGACCGTCATCGCCTTCTATATTTTGAGTGTAAACCTCGTGGGCGTGGCGATCGGCGTGAGCTTTGCGGGCATAGCTATCGATATAATGCGTCAGAGCGGCGTCGCAGAGCCATATACCTGGGCGCTTTTCGGATTTACGGTATTTTCTACCTCAGCAATACCACTCTTCTTCTTTGCTGGAAGGCGGTACGCGAGAGATAAAGAAGCGCTGCACCAGAGTTTGGTGGCAGCGGAACGCGACTAGTTGTCGAAAAGATGCGTTTCGACAATTCGGATGTTATTGAAGGTATGCTGGAAAATAGTTTCGAATAGCATCAGATAGTTCGTAATTTTCTGCGCTCTCTATCAAAGTGATGGCTTTCTGCCAGTGGGCTGAAATAGTCAATTCTAAATCGCTTAAGCTCGAATTGGTGGAGAGTGCCAGCGCTTTATTCGTTTGTTGGGCGGCAAGGGAGAGATTGCCTTCCATAAGGTTTGCGGCCGCGAGTTTTATCCATAAACCACTATTTTTTGGCTCTAGTCTCAGTGCTCGCTCAATGAGCTTAATGGCGTTTGCAGATTCCATCTGTTCAATGGCAAGTTCTGACTGTGAGATCAGGGAAGAAGTTGCGTCATAGCGAGTTGATATACCGATTGTGTCCTCTCGGACTATCTCGCCAGGTGTGGACGTTTTTATTTCGACTTGGGGCTCGACAGTATTTGATGGTGTCCTCGTGACGGGCGGGATATTGCTGACACAGCCAGTTCCAACCAGGCCCATCAAAAAGATCAGTAAACACCGATGCATGCTTCTGCCCCTGCTAGTTAGTAAATAAAGACCTTAGCCTTTCACCTAATGTTTTGCCCAATGAGCACCCCGCCTTCGTGCTCAACTTGGTCAAGTCTCTAACGGGAATCCTAACAGTATCGGCGCAGCTAGGTCGCGCCATTTTGCCCGTAATATATTCGATATCGATCAAGGTTTCGTCTTTGGGTATGCTGAGCGGCGAAACCCCAATGCGCCGCAAGCTAGCGTCCCATACCTTCAATGCTCCCGATGCGCCAGATAACCCGGAGCTCTTGTTGTCGTCTCGGCCTACCCAAAATACAGCCAGCTTATTGTCATCAAACCCCGCGAACCAGCTATCTCTGTTGTCATTAGTGGTGCCGGTCTTACCAGCGACACCTGACTTGGAAAATGATGAGAATCTGCCTGTTCCCCTTCGCATGGTAAGTTCTAGGCTCCGGTTTAGTGTGTTGGAGATTGTCGGATTAATGGTCTGTTCTAGAACAATCGAGTGATGAGAAAGAGGAGACCCGGCAGAATCCAATACGTCAATTACTGCTTTGGGCTTAAGGTTGAAACCCCCGCTTGCGAAATTGCTATAGAGCTCACTGACCTCGATCGGTGACATTGGCTCGGCGCCAAGGAGAAAAGATGGGAATTGATTGCGCGGCTTTCTACCGGTTAAGAGCTCGAACTCCTTTTGAACTTTCTCCAGCCCAAGGGTGACACCAAGATTGACCATCGCGAGATTCAACGAGCGATTTAAAGCAATATAGAGCGGGACTACTCCGTTTGTCTTGCCATCGAAGTTTTTGGGGGACCAGACTTGTCCGGACTCCGATGGGAGCGAAATTTCTTTGTCGCCGACGAAGTCAGTCAGGTCCATGTCCGCTTTGAGGGCAGTGAGAATGGTAACTGGCTTGATAACCGATCCAATCGAGCGTCTGGTGCTAATGGCACGATTGAAGCCATGCAGGCTAGCATCTCGTCCAGCTATCATGGCTAAGATCTCTCCGGTCTGGCTTTGCGTAACTATGCCTGCTGCCTCGAGGCTATCCGTCTCAATAGAGCGTTCTGTCTCGATAGAGCTCAATGTTTCGCGCACCGCTAGTTGAACTTGCTCTTGAATAGTCGG
This sequence comes from uncultured Gammaproteobacteria bacterium, assembly GCA_913051785.1. Taxonomy (GTDB): domain Bacteria; phylum Pseudomonadota; class Gammaproteobacteria; order Pseudomonadales; family Azotimanducaceae; genus UBA4421. The sequence continues at coordinate 5,509 of CAJXCK010000100.1, read as the reverse complement.
ATTTAAAGTCGTGAATATTTTCATTCCCTCGCTACTTAGGGCATCTTTTGGGTAAAGCTCTTTTAACTCATTCCTGACCTGGTCCATGAAAGCGGGATAATAAGAGCCCCCGCGAGAGGTGCCTCTCGTAACCTCCAGGCCTGCGCTGATAGCTTCTGCGTGGGCAGCTTTGTTAATGATTCCATCCTTGTAAAACGTATCTAGGATTCGATTCCGTCTGCTAAGAACTCGATCTGGGCTCCTGAACGGGTTGTAGTAAGAGGGCCCCCTGATAATGCTAATCAATGTCGCAAGCTGATGCGTTTCTAGTTCTATGAGAGGTCGATTGAAGTAATACTGCGCTCCGAGACCAAATCCATGGATTGCCCGAGAGCCGCTCTGCCCCAGAAAGATTTCATTGGTGTAGGCGGTGAGGAGATCGCCTTTTGAGAAGCGAAGTTCAAGAACGATCGCCATGGCCACCTCTCTTAGTTTCCTTATGAGAGTCTGTTCGTTGGATAGGTAATAGCTCTTAACTAACTGCTGCGTTAGGGTGCTACCTCCTTGACGCGTCTCACCTGCCCGCAAATTGGCGAAGGCCGCTCGGGCGATCCCTGCAAAACTGAAGCCAGGGTGGGTCAGGAATTCTCTGTCTTCGATAGCTATTAGGCCCTGTGTGAGAATATTTGGGACCTCTGGTGGGGTAAGAACGATTCGATCCTCACCGTGAGATGGAAAAATCGTACCGATTTTGGCTGGTTCGAGATCGACGAGAGCCAACTCTTTGCCTACTTTATCGATCAGCTTAATTATCTTACCTTCATCAAAGAAAGCGCTGACAATCACTCCCTCTCGAAATCCTTCTATGAAAGCAAAATCTCTTAAGTAGATATCAACTTTCTTCGTTTGAATCCTATATTTACCCGTGGCAGGAAGGTCATTACTTGACTGATAGCCAAGCCGTTCCAGCTCGGAAACTAGTTCTGATGGGGAGATTGATAGGCCTGCGTATAGGCTTAGAGGTTGAGCAAAAACCTCTGCCGGAATTGACCATCGGCGTCCCTCAAAGGTATCTGTGACGATACGATCGACGTAAAGGAAGTAGCCGCCAATGAAAACGAGTGCGGTAACAAAGGACAACCAGAAGATCCGCCAGAGAATGCTTACGAGAAAACGCCTTAACCGGCCAAAAAAAGTGGTCGTGGAGTTTTTTGTCCCTGGAATCGAGCGGTTGTTAGTTGTTTTTCGAGGCAAAGCTTCTCCAAGGTGCTGTGCAGCGGGGCGCGACGAAACCTCTTTTAGAGATAATAAGCTAAAAAGCTTCCCTTATGATCCCTCCTGTAGACTTTTCGACGACTTTCGCTAATCATAGAGCCACCTAAGGGGTGGTGATACCTGAGACGCGAAAGCGGACCCTTCGAACCTGAACCGGTTAGGACCGGCGTAGGAATAGGATCGATCCGAAAATGTTTCTGTCTGCTTTTGTTCCACGTCATACCCATATAGGTACGTCCTCAATATTTGGAGTTGTGTGGAATGTTCAGACAGAACAATTTTTTACCCTTTAAGTTTTCTAAGATTTTTTCCTTACTACTAACTTTTCTTATGTGCGTATCTTCGATTGCGAGCACAAGTGCAGCGCAAGACGACGGGCGGCCATTGGATGAACTAGAAGAGGTTATTGTTACCGCAGAATTCAGGGACCAAGCCTTACTCGAAACCACAGGTGGGATCTCTATACTCCAACCTCATTCAGATTCTATTGCGAATCAGCACTTAGAAGATGTTCTAGGTCAAGCGATCAATGTGAGTGTATCGAGCGGTTCCTCGAGAGCTCGTTTTTATCAGATCCGGGGGATCGGCGAGAGAGGTCAATTTGGAGAACCCTTAAATAGTTCGGTTGGTCTCGTGATAGATGGCGTCGATTTCAGTGGTTTTGGGACCGCTGCTGTGCTGCTCGATGTTGCCCAGATAGAGGTACTTAGAGGACCTCAAGGAACCCTCTATGGAGCTAACGCATTGGCTGGATTAATAAATATAGTCACTGCGGAACCTACAGAAGATTTTTCTAGTCGTATCCAATTGGATGTAGGGAACTTTGATGCCATAGGATTGAGTGGCTTTATTTCGGGAACAACGGACAGCAATGTCGGGTACCGGATGAGCGCCGCTAGTTATGCAGATAATGGCTTCATCGAGAATACCCACCTTGGTAGAGAGGATACCGACAAACATGATGAGAAGGCCCTTAAACTTAAACTTACTGGGGAAACCGAATCGCTGGATTGGACTTTGGCTCTGGGCTTAACGGACGTCACAAACGGATACGATGCTTTTTCATTGGATAATGATCGAAAGACTCGATCAGATCAGCCAGGCGTTGATGAACAAACTAGTCGGTACGTCAGTATTAATCTCCGGAGCCGGCTCCTAGATGACTCGCAGGTTGAACTGAACCTGGGGTTGGCTGACAGCGACATTTTGTACGGATATGATGAAGACTGGACTTTCGAAGGATTCCACCCATGGGGCTATAGCTCCACGGACTATTATGATCGATCGGTCGATAATTATTCGGTTGATTTGCGATGGATCTCGAATAACGAACCAGGTCTAAATAAAGGTTTCGACTGGGTGGCAGGGTTATACCAGTTTGTTAGGAATGTTGATTTAGAGCGCATTTACACTTGGTTCGAAAATCCTTATGTCAGCAAATTTGAAGTCTCGAGGTCTGCTTTGTATGGACAAGGAGCTTTTTCTCTGTCGGACCGTTTGAGTCTTTCGACGGGCTTCCGATTCGAGAGCCATGATTCGACTTTTATGGATTCATTCGATGTGAGGTTTTCTCCTCAAGATAGCTTGCTGGGTGGTAAAGCTGTTCTAGAAATGTTGGTGAGTGAATACTCGCGGCTTCATGCGTCTGTCTCCAAAGGTTATAAATCGGGAGGTTTTAATACATCTGGAACACTGGATGAGCCGCTGAGACTTTTTGAACCGGAGATACTCTGGAATATTGAACTGGGCTGGACGGTCGAGTTTGAAAAAAACGACGCAAGTCTTCGGGCACTTTTATTCAAAATGGATAGAAGGGATGTCCAGATTTCAACGTCAATAGTTCGGGTTAGAGAGGATGGCTCCTCTGAATTTGTGGAGTTCACTGGAAACGCAGCGGAGGGCGTTAATCAGGGCCTAGAGCTAGAGTATGCCCAACGAATCAACGAGTTTGTTCGTCTTCGTGCCAGTCTTGGACTTTTGAACACCCAGTATAGTGGATATAACAGTCCCTCCGGTGAAAATCTGAATGGCCGTGATCAAGCTCATGCACCAAGTTACCAGTACGCGGCTTCCGCTACCTTTGGCGGTTTATCAGATTGGTTCGGTGACATTACTTTACAAGGACAGGATGGTTTTTATTTTTCAGATACTCATGATTTTCAAAGTGATGCCTACGCTCTGGTTAATCTGGGTCTCGGGCGTTATATCGGTGATTTCGAAGCGCACTTTTGGATAAAGAACCTATTTGACCAAGAATATTCGGTTAGAGGTTTCTTTTTTGGAAACGATCCGAGAACTGGTTATGCCGATACGGGCTGGACACAAATGGGAAATCCCAGACAGTTCGGGATCGGGATCCGAAAGGATTTCTAGAGGTACAAAAAGATAGTCGACTATAGTTGATGATTGCTCGTCTCAGATTACCCACCAGCAAGCGGGGCCTGAGGCGCAGCCATCTTGGGCATGGCTTCTTTTGCGATCAACCAGCTAGTTACCTCCAATGCTCTTCCCATGCCATTGTTCATGTTGACGCGATATTTGCCAGCGACGACCAGGGTTGGTACAGATCGAATCTGATAGGAATTAGTCAGATTGCGCGCCTGATTGGTCTGTCTTCTTATTTTTAGGCTTGAGAATAACCGGAGAAACTCTTCACCCGAAAAGCTGTCATCATCCAAGTAATCGGCGATTTCCTCGCCGGACTTAAAACTCATACCCCTGTCGTGGATGGCGGTGAACATCGCATTGTGTCTCGGCTCTAAATCATCCATCTCCGCCAGCGTAAGATATGCCTGGCCTAGTAAAGCCCAACTTGGTGAGAAATTGGCAGGGATCCGAGAGAATCTGGCGTAGTCGGGTAGCTCGTCTAGCCATTCCCCCAATGGCGCCTCAAAATTTCGACAATAGACGCAGCCATAAGAGAAGAATTCAATAACTTCAATCTGGTCTGGGTTGGTCGTTGTATTCGCCCCACTGACGAGTTCGAAATCTTCTCCCTCGATTGGCACTGAATTCTGCCCGCCCCCCAAGGAGAAGAATATGCCTGTGCCAACTAGCGCGAGGCCGGCGATTGCGATGAATCCTAAGATACCATTCCTGGCCCTATTCAGTTTTTTATCTGCCCGTGTTTGTCTCTTGGCCATGGTGAATTACTATCCTAAAAAAGTTGTGGGTAACTACTTATTTCATTGTTGATTATTTGCGATGATAGGTTAACAAAGAGTCAGAACGGAAGACCATTGGAAAACGAAAGTTATCAGTTATTTAAGACCGATATTTGTGGTTTTTGTGCGCGAGTGCAAAAGTTTATGGGACAGCGGTCTATAAACATCGAGCTAAGGGACATCATGCGTGACAACCTTGCGCACCAAGAGCTTCTCGAAGGTGGGGGCAAGGCAGTCGTTCCATGCCTCAGAATCACGAGTGGCGATAGGGTCGACTGGCTCTACGAGTCAATGGATATCATTCGATATCTGGACGAGCGTTTCTCTACCTAGAGAGATTGAATCCAGAAAAAATAACGAGGGAATAAGGAATGAAATTAGGGATTTTGTCGGGTTACTCAGGTAGAAAGTTTAATATTTCCATGGATTCGATCCGGTTTGCTGAAGATCTTGGTTATGAGTCGATCTGGACAGCGGAGGCTTATGGATCGGATGCTGTAACCCCTGCGGCATGGATACTCGCGCAAACACAGAAGATAAAAGTGGGGACCGCGATTATGCAGATGCCGGCTCGCTCGCCTGCGATGGCAGCGATGACTGCGATGAGCTTAGCTGAACTCTCTGGAGGACGGTTCATTTGTGGTGTTGGAGCATCAGGGCCACAAGTAGTCGAGGGCTGGCATGGTGTACCCTACGGTAAGCCTGTTAGTCGGCTTAAGGAATATGTTCAGATAATGAAGCGGATTTTCGCGAGAGAGGCGCCGTTATCTTTCGAGGGGAAAATGTACTCTCTCCCTTATACCGGTGAAGGAGCAACTGGTTTGGGCAAACCACTGAAAAGTATCCTGCATTGTGAAGAGGATATTCCAATATACGCGGCGACGATCACGCATAACGGTGTCTCTGCATCGGCAGAGGTAGCTGACGGGTTTTTCCCCGTTTGGATGGACCCAGAGCAGTATTCAGTTTTTGAAAAGCCCATTGAGGAGGGCTTCGCGCGAGCGAACTCAAATCTAGAGGACGAAACGGCTGAGAAAAATCTCAGATCTTTCGACATCGCGCCCTTTGTTACGGTGTCAATGGGAGACGAC
>CAJXCK010000099.1 GCA_913051785.1 uncultured Gammaproteobacteria bacterium | reverse complement strand
AACCCAGTCTAGAGACTCGTTTCCACCGCTAATTCGTAGTTCTTGAGAGAAAATCTCGTTCTTTGTCGGATTGTTGAGAATCTCAAGGAAGTTAGCTCCAGGGCCATTACCCATAACCCAACCCCATGAGCCATTAAAATTATCTATTTCTCGATAGCCAGTTAGAGCTGTGACTTCGCCCCAACCTAAATCGTAGTTTAGGTTTAGTACGAACGCGTCCACGTTGCTGGTGATGCTTTCATCATTTGTGGTGTCGATAGAGACGTCACGCGATGTGTTTACACAGTTCTCATATATTTTGTCGTATATCCCAAACATATTAGCGACGGCGGGCAAACCACCGGCCAACATACCATTTTCAGGTGCCGTGGTTGAATGATGGCAGCTTCCAAGTGGTGCTCTCTCATCTTGTTCAAACCGGTCATAGCTCAACAGCGCACTGAAATCACCAGCTTCCCAAAGCAATGAGGCTCGATAAGACAGCGAACTTTCGTTGCCTCGATCGTTACCAGTCAGTGAGTTCACTATATATCCATCGGTTTCCTTGCCATATAGCGCAACCCTGGCAGCGAGGTTGTCGGTAATTGGTCGATTAACCATAAAACCGTAGCTACTGTGGTTATTAGTTCCTCCACCCAATCGAACGCTTGCTTCGTTCTCGAAAACGGGCTTATTGTTTATAATCTGAATGAGACCTGCAGTTGTATTTCGACCGAACAACGTTCCTTGCGGACCTCGAAGCACTTCCACTTGGGCAACGTCCATAAGATCGACAAGGCCACCTTGAGGTCGGCTGAGATAAATCCCGTCTACGTAGATCCCTATCTTCGGATCTTGCGTGGATGACCAGTTACTCTGGCCAATACCTCTAATAAAGACCTGAGTGGCAGTGCCGTTTACCGAGCTATAATCGATCGAAGTGTTCGGGCTCAGACGCTCTACATCTCTTATCTCGGTAATATTGCGAGTTTCGAGTTGTTCGCCGCTTAGCGCGGTGATCGGAATAGGGACTGCCTGCGCTCTCTCTTCCCTCCTCCTTGCAGTAACAACCACTTCTTCCATTATGCCGCCGCTAGCGGATTCCTCTTCTTCGGCCAGAACCAATGTCACAGAGCCAAGCAAACCAAGCGTCAACAGACCCAGGCTTGTCAAACGGAACCGATTAAATGCTCCCATTCTAGATTTCTCCCCTTGAAAAAATTAACGCGAAAACGAAGGTTCTACAATTCTAGAACCCCAACGGCGGAAATATTATCTTCGGTGGTAATAGCAAGATAGCTGAGTATAAGGTAACTATTTAACTTAAAGTGTATGTAAGGATTCGAATAAAAATTCGAGAACGATCGTCTATCTTCTGATCGATACCAGGAACCAGTTTTATGCCGCGAGCGCGAGATTCACCGCCCGGTTTGATCTTCTATTCCAACGTTATCGAAGCTGAAATCCTAGCGCCTTTTCTGTCGCGACAACATACTGCATGCCCTCTCACAGGCTTTTCGACCTTTTTTAACACTAACGTTTTTTTTCTTCACATAAAAAGCTGAACATCGCTGGCGAATTTGCTACCGGCCCCCACAATCCTCAACAGCTACATGATCAAATTCATATATGGGAGCCTTTTCTCTGTCGACGATCTCTTTCATTCCTTCCCATTCGTTCCACATTTGAGTCAGAGCGATTTTAGAGCGCTCCCAAGGATCGTTTCCTTCTTCATAATCCAACCATTCACCCCAGTGCCCTCGATCCGGATGATCCGACACCCCAGTAACTAAGTGATTTGGCTGCCTACTTTTGTTTCGAATACGATAGATCATGTTTTTACGCGACTCGGTGCCAAATTGGTTGCGAGTTCCCGTGTGAGGCATCTGAAATATCGTAATTGCTGCATCGCCAGGCCCCATGTTTATCGGAGTCGGTTTAGGCCAAGGACGTCCATCGAACGAACACTCTGGTTGTTCCCCTATCAAGTCGATTAACTTTTCCTGGACAGCATCCGGCAGGTACACGTGACCGATTCCATTGGGCGCCTCGTAATCGAACCTTGGCCAACCAGGTCCCTCTGGACCAATTTTTCCCGAAACATCCAACTGCCATCTAAAAAATTGTTCTAAAACGTGGTGGCCTCCTGGAACAACCGCCGTCTGACCAAAACCTTCTTCCATCTGCTCGTTCAATGGAATAATGCAGAATGTCGTAAAACTGCCAACCGCGTTGGTCATTTCAGGGTCCTGGAAAAGCGGATCGGTATTGACGCCGACCACATCAGCCGAGCGTCCTATATCCCCCCTTGGGCCCGAAGAGATCATGCGGCGATATTTCTCAGAATCCGAGCCTTCCGCGCGTTGTTGCGGCGCCGACCCAGTAAATAAACCTTCGGCATGGAGTCCATGTCCGAAATAAGGTAAGTCTTTTTCCTGATAACCGAGTGGGGTGAAATGATCTCCTGGATCGCTCCTCTTGATCACCCCGACATGGGTTCGAGTTATCGGATCAAAATCTCCCATCGCCTCATTTAGGATGGGAGTGACATCAGATAGATTGACCAGATCGGCCAGCTCTTCAGATGCTGCCAGACTTTCACCCTTTTTCGCTCTCTTAATCCGATCTCGCGCTTCTTCTACTAGTCGGATCGGAACCACGTCCTTCAAAACTAGGTAACCTTGATGAAAAAATTGCGTTTTTTGTTCTTCTGAAAGCGTTGCGACCATCGTTCTCTCCCTAACATTGCCAACTAAAATTAGCGCAGAGAGATATCACTGTAAATTAGTGTAATCTGGAGTGTCTGAATAAAAATAATCAGCGCGATATAGCTTAGGAGGGGGAAATGAGGGGGAGCTTCCATAGAAGATTGTCATTAGCAGCACTTATGGTAAGTGTTTGCCTTCTTTTTGCCTGCTCGACGAACGAGCAAGAGTCTGGACAGGAAAACCAACAAATAGCTACAAGTTTTGAAGTTGAAATAATCGCGACGGGAGCCAATATTGCAGGGGCAAATGGTTTGGCGATCGGTCCTGACGGCAATTTGTACGTCACTTCAGTGCTTGGTTCATCCATATCGGTGATCGATCCAGAAACGGGAGAGATACTCAAGACGCTCGACGCAGAAGACGGAGTAATCGGTCCTGACGACGTCGATTTCTTCAAAGATGGAAGTTATTACTGGACGTCAATCATGACAGGTGAAGTCGCGGGTTTTGACGCAGAGGGAAATCGCGTGGTGGCTGCCCAATTAACCCCTGGAGTTAACCCGATCACTTTCTCAAATGACGGAAGACTCTTCGTATCGCAATGCTTCTTTGGCACCAACCTCTATGAAATCGATCCTAATGGAGAGCGAGAAGCCAGGTTGATCAGCGACAAACTAGGGCCTGGCTGCGGGCTTAACGGTATGGACTGGGGCCCAGATAATCGTTTGTATGGTCCGCGATGGTTCAATCAAGAAGTCGTGAGCTTTGACGTGGACAACAACTCCATGAAAACGGAAGCAACTGGATTCAACACCCCGGCTGCTGTGAAGTTCGATAAGACCGGAGTACTTCACGTTCTCGATACAGGAGCTGGCATTCTCTATCGTATGGAAGAGGATGAGAAAGTTGTCACCGCAACTCTATCTCCGGGCTTAGACAACTTCGCAATTGCGGAAGACGGTCGCTTCTTCGTCACCAGTTTTACTGATGGCTTTGTTAAGCGGATCAATAAAGATGGTTCAGTAACGGAATTGCAACCCGGCGGCATAGCACACGCTGGTGGCATCACGTTTTTCCAAGACAAAGTAGTGCTAGCTGACCTCCATGCTATTCGGGCCTATACAACCTCCGGAGCTGAAGCCTTCACACAACGTAACGTATTGGGGACTGGGGTTATGGGCGGCGCGCTCAATATTGCAGACGACGGGGACGACCTGATACTGACTTCCTGGGTCGATAACGACGTGAGGGTCTGGAACCAAGAAGAACAACGGGTCAAATGGCGATCCTCTGGATTATCGGCGCCAGTTTCGGCGGTTCGTTACCAAGGGCTAATCGCCGTTGCTGAGCATGGGGAAAACCGAGTAATCGGACTAAACGAGTTGGGTGAAATCGAATCTATTTTCGCTGAAGAATTGCCCGCTCCTACTGGATTAGTAGCTATAAACGATCAACTCTACGTATCCGACAGGAAGCTTGGCAAGATCTTAAGGATTGCGGTTAACGGTGAACCGCTTAGCGAACCTGAGACCTTAGTCGAAAACCTGATCTCGCCTGAAGGCTTCGACCTATATGGTGAGAAGTTCGTTGTTGTCGAGGCAGACTCGGGAGAGGTAAAAATTGTTAGCGCGTTGGGAGAAAAGACGACCATTGCGAAAATACCTGCTGGCACACAGGCCGCGAGTGATCTCCAGCCGCCTTCGCAAGTCTTCAATGGAGTTACCGTTGATGACAAAGGAAATGTTTACGTTCCTGGTGAAACCAATCGCGCGCTATATAAAATATCAAATCCATTTTAGACGAGTCTGGATTCGGATTCGGAAGGACTTATCGCTGATTGTGTGATCAGATAGATTCGGCCATTTCTTCTCGCTCCCGTTCCACCACCGATTTTTCAATCTTGTCGAAGACAAGAATATAAAACAGACCGGCACAGACAATGACGCTGGCGGAAATCACAAAAAAGCCTGTCCAATTTCCTGACTCTGCTCCGGTCCAAGTAGCGATAAACCCAGACATCGTCGCGGCAGAAACAACGCCCAGATTCCAAACACTCGATTGGACCGCATAGTCAGTGCCTGCCTGGGCCTTAGACACCCAGCGAAATCTTGAAATCGAAACCGAGTGCCCGTAATGGGCGACAGCCCAGGCAATCAAAATATAGGAAAGTAAAATCGTCGGCATCGCAGGTAAGTCTTCCATCAAACTAAAAATGATATACATTGCCGCCTGGATCGGGACGACTATAAGACCAATCATCGCATTTTTCCTAAGACCAATCCTATTTGCGAGCCAAGGAACTGTGAAGATGGCTAAGACACCGCCAGCAATAGCTGCAGAGGCCGAAAGGACGGCATATTGAGTGGTTGTTAAACTTTGGTCGGCCCAGAAGGCGGGAATCATAGTTGGCCCCAGCGAACCACCAAATCCAAAAAAAAACATGAACGGAAGAATGTACCAGGAGTCCCGGCGAAATAACGACCAACGCATACTTTTCAGAGCGCTGAAATCGAGGTCTTTCTTCTTGATTAAAGCGGCTCTCGGCGGAGGTGGCTCATCACGCACAACCGCCGGCAAGGCAGCCATGATTAACAAGAGAGAAGCCACTACCATTGCAGTTGCCCAATTGAAGGCTTCAACAATGGCGACAGCAGCAAAGCCAATCGCCCCAGCAATCCCGGCTAGACAGTTGATCAGGGATGTCCCTAATGGCCTCTCCTCATCGGTCATACTTTCAGCCGCATAGGCATCGACGGCGATATCCTGTGCAGCCATAACCAGCGACTTGAAAGTAAGAATGGCAACGATTACATAGATCCATTGCACGTCCGGCGGGAAAAAAGATAGGGACAGATACGATAAAACGCCGATGATCGTACAAGGAATAATCCAACTTTTCCTGCGACCAAGTCGCGAGAAGCTATAGCGATCAACAAGTAACGCAAGTAAAAATTTGAAAAAGCGGGTGTAACCTGGAATTGCCAGGAGCCAAAATAGATTCAGTGCTAGCCCTTCTTTACGAAACAGATAAGGGAGCGCAGCGCCGACGAAAACTGCGGGGAAGTACTGCGCCATATGAAGAACAGCAAGCATAACTAACTTCGGATAATCTTTTTGTTGTGTTTTTATTTGAGAAATAACTCAACCCTCGCACAGGCTTTTCGACCTTCGTCCACACTAACGTTTTTTTTCTTCACATAAAATGACAGGTTCAGACCTTCCGGGCTTTGGCGCTTTTGTAGTTCGTTTTCATAGCGAAAGCTACAGATTGATTTTGAGCAACAGCCAGTTTTTCATAATCCTCTAATATCTCATCAGGCACAGAATAATAACGCTGCAGCTTTTTGATTCCTGCCTTAGATTTATAGGTGAAAGGTTCAGAACCCATTGAAATAAAAAAATCACGTAAATTAGAATCAACAACAAAATAAAGAGTGTTTCTCATCACCATCGCGAACTGAATGCCGCCGAGCTTGAAACCGAAACCTCCAAAAAAACGATAGCATTCAACTTCTGCGAATATGCAGAGCAAGTCATGAATATGCTGCACAAATTCGTTTTTCATCCGTAGAATGCCCTCAATTCAACTCGACTGTCACCTTTACCTTATATGCTATCAACACTGTTCGCCTCACTCATACGGAATACGACAATATGACCCCAGCAGAATCAGATTTATGGTTTTTACCTTTAGGAGGCTGCGGCGAGATCGGTATGAACTTGAGCCTTTATGGTCACGCCGGCAAATGGTTGATGGTCGACTGTGGCGTGACATTTGAGAAACGTGGGGCAATTAACGTCGTTCAAACAGCTGATCCGAGTTTTATTGCAGAGCGAAAGGATCAACTGGTGGGTCTTATCGTGACGCACGCACACCAAGACCACCTCGGAGGCATCCATCTTCTATGGGACCAGCTTGAGTGCCCTATTTTCGCAAGCCCTTTCACAAGACATGTCCTGCAAAGCAAGCTCCGCCGAGAACGATGCGGGGCGCCGGTTGTCGAAATCCTCCCGGGGGAGAATCTCACTCTCAGCCCATTCCACTTGGAATGGCTTCCCGTGACACACTCCACGATCGAATCCAGCGCTTTATTGATATCGACTGAAGCAGGCAAAGTACTTCACACCGCGGACTGGAAAATGGATCCCAACCCAGTGGTGGGAGAAGCCTTCGACAAGAATTTGTGGCACTCGAAGCTCTCCGATCCAGTAAAAGCAATTGTCTGCGATTCTACGAATGCTACTCGTCCAGGACACTCGCTTTCTGAAGACGAGCTGTATGAAGGCCTGGATCATGCGGTGGCAAACAGTAAAGGTCGAGTAGTCGTTGGATGTTTCGCGAGTAACATAGCGAGGCTCGACACCCTTGCGAAAATAGCGAAGAAGAATGGCCGATATTTAACTGTATTAGGAAGATCGTTGAAGGAAATGATTCGAAGCGCCAAGGCAACCGGATACCTGGACGATGAGTTCGAGACCATTTCATCGCGTGATCTCGGTTTTTTACCCCCAGAGGAAGTGATGATCATCGCAACTGGGAGCCAAGGCGAACCGAACGCCGCTTTGGAGAAACTCGCTTCTCTGTGTCATCGAGATATAGACCTGAATTCAGGGGACACCATTATCTTCAGCTCTAAGACGATTCCAGGTAACGAGAAGCCGATCGCCCAACTGAAGGCCAAATTTCGATCTTTGGGTTGTGAAATTGTTGATGAAGACAATACAGAGCTGCCAATTCATGCGTCGGGACACCCCTGCCAATCCGAGTTGAGAGAAATGTACGCGATGGTAGATGCTGAGATAGCGATCCCCGTCCACGGGGAGCAACTTCATTTGGAAGCAAACGCGTCGCTCGCGCAAGAGGCGGGAATCAAAAGACAGCTAATTGGATCAAATGGAGACCTCTTTCGACTTGCTCCACAAATAAGCATAAAACGAGGCGTTGCAAACGCGTCCCGATTGGAGCAAAACGAAGATGGCGAGTTGGTAGGCTGCCCAAATAATTGATTCGATAGAGACTCTGGGAATATTGCAAACCGCCTGAACCAAATGTTTCGACTGCAATGGCTCTGGGCTTTGGCTAAAATCAGACCGGATCTTTCGAGGTGGCGCTCCAGTGACTAAAGCATTACTCATCGTTTTCCATAGCAAGACAGGAAACACGAGAAAGATGGCTGAGGCCGTCATGATCGGAACAAAACATCCAGACATAACTGGCGTAGAAGTTCGCTTTGTCACTGCGCAGGAGGCTGACGCAAAGGATCTGATTTGGGCAGACGGATTAATCCTGGGAACACCTGAAAATTTCGGCTACATGTCTGGAATGATGAAAGACTTTTTTGAGCGCACCTTTTATGAAGTGGAGGGGAAAATATCACCCCTTCCGTTTGCTATGTTTATTAGTGCTGAAAACGACGGAACCGGTGCTGAGCTATCTATAGAAAGGATCGCAAAAGGCTATCCGCTGATTAAAGTCCAGCCCAGCATCATCAATACGGGCGAACTAACGTCAGCCACTGTGTTGAAATGTGAGGAGCTAGGAACGAGCATGGCGGCAGGCCTCGAGATGAGTCTTTTTTAACGTTTCACGCCTTTTAGATCATATATCATCTAACTTTCTCGTTTTTTATGGTCCGACAGTTGAGCGAAATCACAGCGAAAATTCTGAACTCTGCCGATGCAATAGATGCAGCAGTATGGAATCGGCTTGCATCAGAATCGGGACCATATAATCCCTTTATTCAGCAACGCTTTTTCAACGCTCTTGAGAAAAGCGGCAGTGCGTGCGAGAAAACTGGTTGGAAGCCATTTCACGTGTCCATCGAAAGAGACAACGAAGTGATTGGCATCGTACCGATGTATGCGAAAGGACATTCTCAAGGCGAATATGTTTTTGATTATGCATGGGCCGACGCTTGGCACAGAGCCGGAGGAGAATATTATCCAAAACTTCAGGTGAGCGTCCCTTTTACACCTGCATCCGGACCCAGAATATTGTGCGATCGCGAGAGCAAAGAAGACCTCTCCGCCATTTTCAGCACCTTGAAACAGATCTGCCAAAAGACAGGCGTATCCTCTCTGCACATCACCTTTATGGAGAGAAATCAATGGGACATTGCGGACCAAAATGAATTCGTTTGCCGAATGGACCAGCAGTTTCA
>CAJXCK010000098.1 GCA_913051785.1 uncultured Gammaproteobacteria bacterium | reverse complement strand
AGGGTTTCGAGAGTTCGCTATGAATATTATGTTAATTAAAAGCCACGTATTTGTTTGCGCGTCGCTTTTTTTCGCTTGTTGTAATTTCTTTGTTGGTCTCGCAGCCGCGCAAGCGAGTAGCGCGTCTGACCCTGCCGAAATCTACGGGAACTTGCCTGCGATCGGGGACATAGAACTTTCGCCGGATGGATCAAAGGCAGTGATGCTGATCGCCAAAGGCAACACCTACCATGTGGTTCTGCTGGACATAGCGAAGTCAAAAACGAAATTGTTAATGGCAGCTAATCCAGAGGAGTTCACTTATAACTGGTGCCAGTTTGCGAATAACACCCGAATTGTCTGCTCGATGGGCAGTTTTATCGAGTTGAAGGCTGGGCAAATTGGAATAGCGCGACGCTACTATGAGGACGGTCGCACCGTTGCTACTCGACTGATAGCTGTAGACATTGATGGCAAAAATATCTTGCAGCTGGTTAAGCCGAAAACAGGCCAATCTGGTACTGGACGGCTAGTCTGGAATCCGCGAATACAAGACAACGTTGTAAGCTGGATGAGGGACGATAAGAAAAACATATTAATTCAGCTTGCGCGCGAAGATCGTCTCTATCCGTCGGTATACAAGTTAAATATCTATAACAACAAAATATCTCGGGTTAAAAAGTTTAGGCCCGGCGTTTTCCAGTGGCTCGCTGACCCGAAGGGTAACTTGAGAAATGGCTATGGTGCTACTCTACCCTCCGGTCAATATCGAGCGTATACCGTGTCTGGCGCCAATACGAGCGAGATGGATGTTTCTTCTCTAGGAGGTAAAAACAGAGCACCCAGTTTTGCCGGTTACACAGGAGATGGCGGAAGCGTTCTGGTCTTTGCTGATCTCGGAAAAGACAAGCGAGGTTTGCACGAGATCGATTCTTCTGACGGCTCCTTGAAAAAGACGATATACGAAAGCGAGGATTTTGACGTAAGCGGCAGGACTATTCTGAACGACAAAAACGAATTGGTGGCTCTAAAAACTTATGCAGAAGGTGCTGAGTACATCTGGTTTGAACAAGCCATCCGCGACGAGTATGAAGAAATCAAACGCTCTTTGCCGGGAAATCCAACAATCCTTGATCCGGTTTCCTATAGTCAAGATCTGAACCAGATCATATTTATGGCTTTCGGAAACGAAACGCTTCCGCGGTACTATTTCTATGATCGCTCCAAGGAAAAGAGAAGTATTGTTGCCCTGTTCTCCAATTATCCTAAGGCAAACCCGGATCTTGTTGCGGACCCAAAGTACGTCGTTTACAAGAGCCGAGACGGACTCAATATTCCAGCTTATTTGACCCTACCCAGAGGAGCGGAGGGTCAGAAACTTCCGACTATTATTTACCCTCATGGGGGTCCGTATGCGCGAACGACCGATAGCTTTGATCCATGGGTCCAGTATTTCGTAGCGAAGGGCTACGCCGTACTAGAACCCAATTTCCGCGGATCGACTGGTTATGGAGATGAATTCATGTTGGCTGGCTACGAGGAGTGGGGAGAAGATATGCAAAACGACCTCGATGATGGTCTAGCATGGATGGTCTCTGAGGGAATAGCTGATCCGAAGCGAATATGCATGGTGGGTGGAAGTTATGGAGGCTACGCTGCTCTCGTCGCTGCTTACAAACAACCTGAAAAATATAAATGTGCAGTGGCGTTCGCTCCAGTGACCGACATCGCTGAACTGGTCAGAAGTCAAAGAAGGTTCGTTGCCACGCAAGATTTGCCCGTGCAAAGCGGGAAAGAAAGGTCCCAAAATTCGCCGATTGAGCAAGTGGAAAAATTCGGCATTCCCGTATTGTTGGTACATGGCGAAGTCGATCGCGTGGTTTATGTCAATCAATCGCGGTCACTCGCTGAGGCCTTAAAGGAAGCAGGAAAAGACTATAAATATTTTGAACAAGCGAATGGCGATCACAATCTCAGTCTCCAGAACAACAGACGCCAGTTCTTTAAAGAGATGGATGTGTTCTTGTCTGCTCACCTCGGGCAGTGAGCCATTTGAGTCAATGCTATGCTTAAGACTTACCCGGGGGCGTGCTCTCGACCATGTTGAGCACAAAATCATCGGGTAACTGCATCGACTTTTCGTAAACCCCTGGTGGATAATTGGTCATGTGGGGGCCTTTGGTATCATACAGTTCTGGTTGCGGAACAGCGCCTTTTTGGCCCATGAATTCCGCCGGTTTTTTGTATTTCTCAAGTTCTTCAGGGGATATCCCCGCTAATCCAGTCACCTCTGTGTCGATCCACATATCTTGGTCCAATGCCTCGGCAGAATAGGCGAGCTCAAGAGATAGGTTCTCGAGACCGGCGAAGTAGATCGAAAAGCACATGCCATGGTCCATTGGGCCGAGCACTGGCACGCCTTTGGTTCGAAGACGATCGCGCATGTCGAGTAATTCATCATAGCTCTCTACCTTCAAAGCCACATGCTGCATCGTTCCTGCAGCGCTGTTAGCTCCGGGATTGCCAGAGTGAGTGTGTCCCATTTCTGTGGGTATTTGCTTGATTTGAGGGTTGGATACAAACGCTATAGAGCTTTCATCATTCAAGCGAAGAAATGCGTGCCAAGTATCCGGCACTCCGTGCATCCAATACATCGATTGAAGCTCCATTCCTAACTTGTCCGTGAAAAATTCGATTTGTCCCTTGATATCGCCGGTGCAAAGCGCGAGATGATGGAATCCGGATATTTTATTATTTGTTTGAGTTTGCTGCATCGCTCAGTCCCCCCTTTAGATGATCATGGGTTTATCTGAATATTTGTCAATCGCATTGAACTTGTAAAGGTAATCGGAAATTCTTTGTCCTTGTGTAGGCGCAATAATATTCCGCACAAGGGTCGAAATGCCGGATAGATGAAAAACTGTTGCGTTTCGTCTGGATGCATTCTGTACTTTACTCACACGCTTAATCCGCTCGTGAAAAAATATCTCGAAAGTTTTTTCAAGACCGTGTGTCTGCTTTGCGATCATTTCAGCCAATATGAATGCATCCTCTATCGCCATGGCCGCGCCTTGAGCAAGGAACGGAAGCATTGGGTGGCATGCATCGCCTATAAGCGTGGTTCGTCCCTTGAACCAAGTATTCATCGCGGGTCTGTCGAATAAACCCCATTCATACAGTTCTTCCTCATGCGCCTCTTGAATTAATTCTTTGATATTAGGATGCCAGCTAGCGAACGCTCTATTGAGCGCTTTTTTGTCGCCCGATTTAGTCCACGATTCCTCAGTCCAAGCATCTTTTTCTGCGACGCAGACGCAATTGATGAGGGCTCCTTGTCGCACAGGATAGTGAACGAAGTGTTTCTTAGGGCCCCACCAAACAGAGGTGACGGGTTCGCGAAAGACTTCGCTCAACCGGTCCGCGGGAACGAGACATCTCCAAGCAACGTTGCCTGTAAATCTTGCTTGCTCTTTATTTCTAAACATCTCGTTTCTTACAGTTGATCTGATTCCGTCAGCGCCGATTAGGCCAACGCCTTTTTCCTCTCCCAGGCTCGTCTCAACAAGTGTCCCTGAGTCTTTGCTATGAATTTTTAGTACTTCACAGTCTGGTAAAAACTCTATAAGAGACTTTTGCCGAGTTGCTTCCAGAAGAACGTGAGTCAGGTCTGCGCGATGCACTTGCCAGTATGGCGCTCCGTAGTTTGTTTCGGCTTTGTCGCCTAGATCACTTTTATGAATTATCTTTCCGGAGCGCCAGTTTCTAAACTTTGTGCTATCGGGTCTGCTCACATATTTGAGCAAAGGGTTTCCCAAACCAAGTGATTTTAGAATTCGTGAGGCATTAGGACTGAGTTGAATTCCGGCTCCGGCTGAAAGGCTTCCTTTATTCCGCTCCATTACTAGGGATGCGAAACCCTTCTTTTCCAGCGCGAGCGCAAGAGTAAGACCGGCTATCCCGCCGCCAACAATTAAGAATCGTTCTTCTTGCAAGGTTCGGTTCTAGGCTCTTTGTACTCAGACTTCGACAGGAGCTCCGGAGGTGTCCGCTGACGCGATATTTTCCTTTTTGGCTTCTACTAGTTGCGGTACGACTTGGTCGAGTTCTCCCAAACTCCACAAACCCGATTTCTTGACAAACTGTTTGATAACTTTTGGCTGCTGCATAATTGATATTCCACCGCGCCCCGTATGAAAGATTTCGGAGGTTATACCGGCCGATGCCTCGCTTGCCAACCATGCACAGATTGGTGCGATATGCTGCGGTCCACCGTCTTCTAAATCAGCGCTCTCCACCTTTTCACCCCTGTTCTCCCGGAGAGGAATGGTCATCCGAGTCAAAGCTCCAGGAGAAATGGTGTTACTCGTACAGCCATACTTTGCAAGTTCTAATGCGATTACTCTGGAAAATCCGGCAATACCAGCCTTGGCTGCCCCATAGTTCGCTTGTCCAAAGTTACCATACAGCCCGGAAACGCTAGAAAAATTGATGATGCGGCAACCAGTGCGATTCTGTTCTCGAATATATTGCGCAAACGGTCTTGTGCAGCAGTAATGGCCTTTTAGGTGAACTGCGATAACTGCATCCCAGTCGGACTCTTCCATATTAAAAATAGTTCGATCTCGGAGAATTCCAGCGTTGTTGACCAGGATATCCAGGCCACCAAATGCTTCGACAGCAGAATTGATAATTGACTTCCCGCCCTCAATCTCGGCGACGGAGTTGGTATTTGCAACCGCATCTCCGCCGTTCGAGATGATCTCATCCGCAACCTCTTGAGCGATGCTTCCACCCCCGGTGCCGTCTGTGTTGCCGCCGAGGTCATTAACGACTACTTTTGCGCCCTCGCTTGCCATAAGTAGCGCGATTTCCTTACCAATTCCCCTGCCTGCCCCGGTTACTACGGCGATCCTGTCGGTGAGTCTCCCCATTTATCTATTCCCCCAAGTTGCCCAGATAAAACAATACGCGATGATAAACACCTCAGATCTTAAGTTACCATATAGGCCATTAGAATGGTTTAGGTTAACTCAGTATGGACAAGGATCCCGTTTACAATCCAGATTCGCTTGGCGATTATGGTTTAGAGACAGTGAGAATGATTAAAGATCGATTCGCGAAAGGCGTTGATAGCGGTGTTTTGTTGATGCGCCATTCAGCTAGGGAATATCGGCGGGATATTCATGACTTGCAAAACCCCCTCACGGAGCAGGGTCGAGACCTATCCTTGCGTATGGGAGACATGCTGGGTCCTGATCTCAACATGCGAGGATTTGCCAGCACGGCACAGCGTTGTGTCGATACTGCAGACCTCATAATGCAAGGGACAGGAAGAGATGATGATGGGGAGAGGGTTAAAACGCGGGACACTCGGGTTATAGAGGCCTTCGGCGTATTTTATGCTTTAGATCAAGTTCGAATGTGGAAAGGCTTGCAGGCGGCAGATGGGCTTGATTCGTTCGTGGCGAAATGGCTTGGAGGCGAAGTTGCTCCAGACGTCATGATCCCAGCGAGGGTGGCGGTTTCGCAAATTCTGTCAGTTATGAAAGGTCGATTAGTGACTATGTCTCCAGAGAAAGGCCGATCGCAGAGCTTGGATCTATGCGTCAGCCATGACATGACCCTTTATTTAGTTCGACAGGCTATCGGTCTTGAGACTACTTTTGAGCAACCTGTTAATTATTTAGATGGCTTACTGATGTTCGAAACAGATGGTGAATTAAGAGTCTCGAGCCATTATGGTAACGAAGTATGCATTGATGAATTTATCAATACGTAGTTTGTTAACTAATCCCGAAAAAAGGAGCCCGCTGAACATGTCACTTTTCTCTGCGAAGGTGCTACTTAACTTATTTCTGTTTTGTGCAGTCCTTGCCCATTCTCAAACCCCGAAATCAGTTTTTGACTCCCAAGGTATGGTGGCGAGTCGCTCTGCGATAGCCTCTGAAGTAGGCGCAAAAAT
Source organism: uncultured Gammaproteobacteria bacterium (assembly GCA_913051785.1). Taxonomy (GTDB): domain Bacteria; phylum Pseudomonadota; class Gammaproteobacteria; order Pseudomonadales; family Azotimanducaceae; genus UBA4421. Next base: position 3,124 of record CAJXCK010000098.1, on the reverse strand, counting down.
CTTGGCAAGTGGCGGGAATGCAATAGATGCCGCCGTCTCCGTCGGATTTGCTCTGGCGGTAACCTATCCTTCTGCGGGGAACTTAGGAGGTGGCGGTTTTATGGTCATCCGCTTAGCAGATGGACAGCTCATTGCAAATGATCATAGAGAGAAAGCACCAGAGAAAGCTACCCGGGATATGTATTTAGATGCAAAGGGAGAGATTGTTGATGGGCTTTCGACGAAATCTCATCTCGCCTCAGGCGTTCCAGGAACAGTCGCTGGCTTGATCGATGTGCTCAAGGCTTATGGCTCTATGGAATTAGCTGAAGTGATCCAACCCGCCATTGATCTTGCAAAGGATGGTTTCATCCTAGACGAAGACCTCGCCGGCCAATTTAAGAGAAGGCTCGAGTCTTTTTTGAATTATCCAGCTTCACTAAAGGTTTTTTCAGTTGATGGTGAACCTTATGAACCAGGAGATCGATTCTCACAGCCCGATTTAGCCGGAACTCTGGAGAGGATAAAACTGGCTGGGAAAAGTGGTTTCTATGCTGGTGAGACGGCCGATTTGATCGTTGCTGAAATGAAAAATGGTGGCGGGATAATTTCTGCCAGAGACTTGGAAGACTATGAGTCGAAGTGGCGAAGGCCAATTATGGGAGAGTATCGAGGCTATAAAGTAATTTCGATGCCGCCGCCCTCATCGGGAGGTGTGTTATTAACTCAGATGCTCAACATGCTGGAGCCCTATGAGCTTAGGAAATTGGGTGCAGGCTCGAGTGAAGTGATTCACCTAATGATCGAAGCAGAAAGGAGAGCGTACGCGGATCGTGCCGAGCACCTTGGCGATTCGGACTTCTATAACGTTCCTATAGAAATGCTGACGAGTAAAGACTATGCACGAGAGAGATTCGCTGATTTTGATCCAAATAAAGCCAGTGTTAGCGCCGATATTTTTGCGGGTGTGGCGGCGAGAGAGGGTCTCGAGACTACTCATGTCTCAGTTATAGATGCCATGGGTAACGCGGTGGCTTACACCACGACTTTGAATTTGTCTTATGGTTCGAAAATCGTGGTAAACGGGGCAGGCTTTTTATTGAATAATGAAATGGACGATTTTTCGGCGAAAGAAAATAGTCCGAATGCTTTTGGTTTGCTTGGAAGAAAGGCGAATGCGATTGAACCGGGCAAACGTATGCTTAGTTCTATGACCCCGACTATCGTTTTGAAAAACGAAAAGCCCCTTCTGGTAACAGGATCCCCAGGGGGCAGTACAATTATCACCACGGTTCTTCAGATAGTCAGTAATGTGATAGATCACGAGATGAATTTAGCAGAGGCGGTTTCCGCAGCGAGATTCCATCACCAATGGCAACCAGATCGGGTAATCCATGAAAAAACTGCTTTTTCCGATACAACCAAAGTTGAGCTAGCCAAGATGGGTCACAAAAATTTAAACGAGGTGCCTGCCTTTTATGGTGGAGGGATTGGTGATGGGAATTCCGTTCTGTCGACAGACATTGGTTTTCAAGGGATGGCTGATCCAAGAAACGACGGAGCTGCTGTCGGGCCAAGTACCCTTAATGCCGATTAGGATTGAGTTAGGCCGCTATTTCAGATTGCTCTCAATTTTCTCTAGTAACCTTTGAAGCTGCACGGGCTTTGTATCGAAATCATCCGCACCAGCTCCCAATGCTTTCTGTCGGTCTTCTTCCATCGCGTGAGCAGTCAAGGCAATAATAGGTATCCCTGAAATGGAGGGATCAGCCTTTGCTTGAGTGGTTGCTTCCCAACCATCGAGAACCGGAAGACCCATATCCATTAGGACCAGATCAGGACTATTGCTTCTCATCATGGAAAGGCCTTCTTCTCCATCCACGGCAATCTCAATCTCATAGCCTTTGCGTTCCAATCTACGGGATAACATGTCTCGGTTCATTTCGTTATCTTCTACGATCAATATTTTGGTCATCGGAGCTCGTCCTTCCTAAAATCTGCTTAACGTTAAGGTCAGTTCGAGAACTTATTATGAATAGACTTGTTGCGCAAGTACGGAGACTAGATCGCCGGTTTGGAAGGAAAAAGTCTCTTTATTGTGGGGGTTGAGCTTGAGTTTGTAAGAGGCGGATCCTTCCTGAACAAATACCCCGAAGGCTATTTCGTTAACTTGCTGAGTGGCTGTTATCAAGTCGGCGAAGCTGCATTCCTGATCCAGTGGAACATAGAGCTCAATAGGGCGCAAAGCGATCTCGATGCCCCCTGCACCGAGTAGCTCACGATAGATCTTATCTAAGACCGGTTGCCTCGCGAGGTGAGTAAGCTGCATGCTCACAAATTCTGGACTGATTACAGCGTCGCTAAGTGGTGTGTCAGAGCATAGTTGCCGAGCATCTTGGTCGTAAAATTCTGCGGTGATTGTAGGAAAATCTTCAGTTTTCTTCTCTTTGAGTTCTCGCAGCATAAGGAGAGTGAGAACGGTTCTTGAATCTGGGTCAGACGCTTCATTCGATTCATCAGCCAAAACAATGACATCGTCATAGGCGTTGACATTGAGGCTGCCTAGTACTGTTCGACTTGTAGAATCCGCGCTTTGGTAGTCGACCTCAATATTTTGTAGTCCCTCTTGAGACAATTGATCTAGCCCTCTTCGAGCTTCAGTCTCCTCTTGGCTACTCACGATTTTTATTTGCACTTTATTTACTGCATGCCCGTTAAACTCTCGCACGATGTCTAAAATGCTCGCATTCCAGCCGAGTATGAGCACCTTGTTAAAGACGGGCCTCTGATAGGGGAGTACTTCCATCATGGGTTGGGGCTGGGTTTCGGGCAAGTCCTGGCCAATGGGATCGTTTTGTGGCGCCGTCAATAGGATCAGCTCCTCGTCATCGAACAATTCATAGTCAGGTTCAGGGTTTAAGATGGCAGTCCTTCTCTCGATTCCATTTTTTTCTTCAACCCAGCTGACACCCAGGAGGATGGAGTCCTCGAACGCATGAGCGACTTGACCAAAGTATTTATTTTCAAAACCTGCAACTGATTTGATTACGAACTCGGTTTGCCCAAACGAAAAAAGTTCTGAGTAAATCTCGGAATAGCCTTGGTAGCGAGCGCATTGGACCAGGGTTTTGCTCACGAAATCTGA
>CAJXCK010000097.1 GCA_913051785.1 uncultured Gammaproteobacteria bacterium | reverse complement strand
CGAATTGCTAACGCAATGCTCAAATCGTGGAATTAGCATCCTGATCAATAACTATGGTGGGGCCGATCCAGGATCTTGGGAGTCCAGCAGCAGTCAAGATTGGCTCGAGGCTTATGAAAAAAATGTGCTGTCAGCGCAAAGAATCACGCAGGGGTTGTTGCCTGAATTACTCAGCCAAGCTGAAGGAAGAATCATTAATATCGGCACGATTGGAACGTCTCGACCCAACTCAATCATGCCTGCCTACTATTCCGCAAAGGGTGCTCTGGCAACTATGACGATGAGCCTCGCAAAAAAAATGTCGGGAACGGGCGTGCGGGTCAATCTCGTATCCCCTGGCATGATTCTCACGGACGAAGTCAAAGAGTCCTTGCTTCGAAAAGCAAAAAAAGCTGGAGAAAGCGAGGATTGGGAGACTGTCGAGTCGGCTGCAGCCAAACACCTGCCTACTAGAAAAATTGCGACAAGAGAAGAAGTCGCCGCTCTCGTGACCTTTCTATGCAGTGACTATTCACGATCTATTCATGGACAGAACATCAAGGTTGATGGGGGGCAATTGGAGGTCCTGATGTGAACAAAACGGCCCGACAGTTTACTGGTTGCTTGGCCATCTTAGGAGCTGTTTTCCTTCTTGACCCAAGCCAAGCATCCGCTTGGCACCAATTCTGGCTGCCCGTTTTGATCGGCTTGGGGGGCTACCTCGTAACAGGATCATCTAACGCCATAGCTCTCGCTGCCTTAACGCTTTCTCTCATTAACTTAGATGGGGAGTCAGATCGATGGTACCGATCACACGGCTACCTAGCCTTAGTAATCGTTTCATCGGTCATTCTCCTTTTCAACCTATTCACCTCTTTCAGAAAAGAGATAGACACGACCAGAGAACGCAGACTCGCCGAGCGCAGAGAAAGGAATAGGTCAAAAGTCGAGAGAAGGCGGCTATTGGAGGACCAGGGAGCTATTGTTTTTGACTTCGATGGCACTTTAGCGCCAAATCTTGATCTCCCTGAAATGCGCAGACAAGTACTCAAATACAGCCTTACCTTTGGAGTACCTGAGGATTTGCTTGAACCTCTCTATATCGTTGAGATTATCGACAGAACCGAAGCTTTTTTAATCGAGAAGAACGCAGAATCAACGAAGATCAAACATTACCGAGAAACTGCAGAGAAATTGATCCTGGATATAGAGCTAGGAGAAGCAGAACAAAACGCTCCATTCGATGGGGTCGCCGAGATGTTAGAATCGCTTGGACGTGATGGTTTCAAAATCGGCATCGTGACTCGAAATTGCCGAGAGGCGGTATTAAAAACTTTTCCAGGTATAGAAGCCCTTACCGATGCTATTCATGCAAGAGACGATGTAGATTATCTCAAACCCGACCAGCGACATGTCAAAATCAGCCTTGAAACTCTCGGAGTCGAGCCAACAAGGACCTTAATGGTCGGGGATGGACTTCTAGATATGGAAGTGGGTAAATCGGTCGGACTTAAATGCGTTGGCGTACTCACCGGAAGCAACACGCAAGATCAGTTAGAAGCGGCTGGGGCAGATATCGTTCTTCCCAGCGTGCTTTCGCTCGTAAAGTCTGAATAGAGGATGCAGCTGAAGTAAGGAAAAAGAAGAAGCTAAGGGTCTCGACAGTTTAAGACTGTAGTCTCAATAGAAGGCGTAATCAGACATGAGGGGATAAACACATGTTTAAAATAGAGAAAATATTCCGTTACCCCGTGAAAAGTATGGGTGGAGACGAAATGCAGGCAACCTTGCTATCGGAGAACGGTATTCCCGGAGACAGATGTTGGACCCTAAAGGACGAGGTTAGGGGAGGTATCAAAGGTGGTAAACGCTTTCCACAGCTTATGGGTATGCATGCGAGACTGGAGACGGAACCAACAGAAGACAGACTCTCTCCTGACGTAGTCATAAAAGTAGAAGACGGGATCGAGATAACTTCAAATGATCCACAAGTAAATAGCGTGCTGTCAGCACACATTGATTCCCCAGTTAGCCTATGGCCACTCCTGCCTAAGGAAATGTTGGATCATTACAAGCGTGGCGCTCTTCCGGAAGGTCTTTCTCCTATGCGGCACTTAAGAGAATTATTTGCGAGAACCGAGGATGAGTCTCTACCTGACCTTTCGATTTTTCCCAAAGAACTCGCCACTTATGAATCCCCTCCCGGTACTTATTTTGACGCTTATCCCCTTCTCATAATGACCAGAGCAAGCCTGAGAACTTTTAGTGCACTGGATGAAGAAAGAAAGTTTGATATCAAGCGATTTCGACCAAATATCCTGCTAGAGACGGAAGAGGAAGGGTTCCCAGAGGAGAGGCTCGTTGGACAACGCGGCCGTATAGGCTCTGCTATTCTAAAATTCGAGATCAAATGCCCCCGTTGCGTAATGACTACCCACGGTTTCGATGACCTCCCAAAGGATCCAATGATCATGCGCAGCTTGGTTAAACACAATAACGGGAATCTCGGTGTATATGCCTCCGTCGAAACCCCAGGGAAGGTTTCCCTGGGGGATCAACTCTCTATAATCGCGTAGTCCTACTAGCTACCCCCTCCCGTAGGGACGTCGGTGAAGGCCATCCCTTTATCCATCCTTGGCTCCTGAGGGAGACCGAGCACTCTCTCGGCTATTATATTTGCCATGATTTCGTCTGTTCCTCCGGCAATTCTTAGACCCGGAGAGCCCATATAAGACATCTGAACTAGGCCTGCCTCTTTCGACAGTTCCTCATCCCAGATTGCACCGTTCATCTCCATCAGGTCCATGCAGAATGAGGCCATCTCCTGATTTTTGGGAGCGCCAACTAACTTTCCTATTGAGTTTTCGGGACCCGGAGTCGTCCCTTTTGAAAGCGCCGTCATGGAGCGATAACCGGTGAACTTCAAGCCGGACTCCTGCACATACCAGTTCGCTAGCTTCGCCCTAACCGCGCTATCCCGCGTTGCGGTTTTACCGTCGATCATTACTTCGCTAGCTATTTTGTAAGCCAAGTCTACATTAACACCGCCGCCCCCGCCGCCAATTGCTGCTCTTTCATTCATCAACGTGGTTAACGCTACCTGCCAGCCCTGGCCGACTTCACCCAGCCTCTGGGAATCGGGTATACGAACATCTGTGAAGTAGACTTCATTAAAGCCCGCGCCGCCAGTCAACTGCTTGATCGGCTTTATCTCGACACCAGGCGACTTCATGTCTAAGAAGAAATAGCTGAGACCCTTGTGCTTTGCCACATTTGGGTCAGTCCGAACAACCAGAATTCCATAATCAGAATAGTGCGCCCCTGACGTCCAAATCTTCTGGCCATTTATAATCCAATCATCGCCATCTTTCTCTGCTTTGGTACGAAGTGCGGCGAGGTCGGAACCGCCAGCAGGCTCAGAGAATAATTGACACCAAATCTCCTCACCACTAGCTAACTTGGGAAGATATCGTTCATGGTGTTCTGGCTGTCCCCAGGTCATCAGCGTAGGTGCCGCCATTCCCTGTCCTATCTGGAAAACGCCTTGCGGAACATCATATTTCGACTCTTCTTGATTCCATATCACTGACTGAATCGCTGTGGCCCCTATACCCCCAAACTCTTTATTCCAAGTAATACATGCCCAACCAGCGTCGTACTTCTTCTTTTGCCAAAATTTAGCGGCCTCTATCTCATCCATACCCTCTAACTCTTGCTTGGAGGGTACATTTGCTTTTAGCCAGTCCGCCGCTTCCTGCCTGAAGGTTGCTTCTTCTTGTGTGTCTGCAAAATCCATCTAGTGTCTCCTAATTTAAGCTACGTTCGATTGTTCGTAGGCGGTTATGAGCTTGTCCTGCCAAAATCCCTCACTGCCGATGTTAACGCTCAACAGCTTCGCTCTCCTGTAAAAGAATTGACAATCAAACTCCCATGTAAAACCCATCCCGCCGTGTGTCTGCACATTCTCCTGCGCCGCGTTGACCGATGCCTGGATAGCACCAACCCTTGCTGTTGCCGCCGCTAATGCAAGTTCAGAACTATCAGAATTCAGCGCCCATGCACCGTAATAGCAGTTACTCCTTGCCAGTGTATTCTTCACATACATATCAGCCAGCTTATGCTTTATCGCCTGATAGGAGGCTATCGCACGCCCAAAGGCATAACGCCCCATGGCATAGTCTCTCGCCTGCTCAAGGGCCGCATCTGCAATGCCGACCTGCTCCCAAGCAAACATCACCGCAGCACGATCCATCAAAGCTTCCATCGCGGACCAACCCGAGCCATCCACACCCAATATTTCCGCCTCTGCTCCTGTAAACTCCATGCTGGAGTGTCCTCTCGAAAAATCCAGGGTTCGAACCGACCTCCTGGTCACAGCGTCCTGATTCAAGTCAACTAAAGCGAGAGAAGCACCGTCTCCCGTGTCACTCTTTGCCACAACGACCGCGAAGTCCGCGATATTTCCATCAGGGACCGGCAGCTTTTTACCGGTCAACTTTCCCGCATCGAGCCTTGTATTCAACAACTCCGCCGAAGGCCGTCCACTCCCCTCTGCCAAAGCGAAGGTACCGATAGCCTCTCCCGTAGCTAACTTTGGCAGCCACTTTTCCTTCTGTTCAACAGATCCGTTTGCCAAGATCGCCTCAGTTGCCAGATAGACCGATGAACTGAAAGGTATGGGAGCCACTGCTCGGCCTAGTTCCTCAGCAACTACTACCAACTCTAAATATGACAACCCAAGACCGCCAAATTCTTCCGGAATTACTGTTGAGGTCCATCCCATTTCAGCTACCTTCTTCCACAGTTCAGCGTCGTAGTCACCCTGCGAATCCAAAACGCCTCTCACAACGCTAGGGGCGCAATTCTCCCCCAGAAAACCACGCGCTTGCTCCCTTAGCAGCTCTTGTTCTTCAGAAAATTCGAAATTCATACTTCCCCCCTTACATTCGTCACTACTTTGCGATTCAAGTGTACATTTAGCTCCATTCTTTCGCTATGCCCGAACTTTTTGAGACAACTTAAAAACAGAATATCTAATTTGCGTCCCAAATCAGGGACTAAACTAACGTTTTCCCGCTAAAATGGGTCTATGACAGATACAAATTTCTCTGAGCTTGGATATTTACGGGTGGCTGCCATCCCGTTCGAGCCCACGATTGCTGAGCCCAGCAAGAATGCAGCGGCAATCCTTGAACACATCTCTAACCTTAGAGAAGGAAAGGTTTCTATCGCATTATTCCCTGAACTTTGTCTCAGTGGTTACACCGCCGAGGACCTTTTTCTTTCCGATGGATTGCTTATAGCTTGTCGAGAGGGCCTCGCCACCCTCGTCTCGAAATCATCAGTGCCTTTTTTAGTCGTGGGTACACCATGGCTGATGCGCGACGGCAGACTCATAAATTGTGCAGCGGTAATCAGTGAAAATCGCTTGCTCGGACTTATTCCCAAAAGCTTCTTGCCGAACTATCAAGAATTCTATGAGAAAAGGTGGTTTTCACCAGGCGGAGAGATCAACGAGGTCGAGAACGACCCTATTTTTGGTACCTTCCCCGTACGGACCGACATCTTGTTTGACTTATCAGGGACGTTGATAGGAGCTGAGATCTGCGAGGATCTTTGGGCGCCAATGCCACCGAGCTCACGAGCGAGTATTGCCGGCGCGCACGTAATCCTTAATTTATCCGCGAGCAATGAGATTGTTAACAAGGCTCGCTATCGAAGAGACTTAGTGAGAATTGCGAGCGCTAAAAATATCGGAGCCTACGTCTACTGCAGCTCTAATGTCTCAGAGTCGACAAAAGATATAGTCTTTGGCGGGCACTGCCTCGTCGCAGAGTGTGGGGAAATAATCGCAGAAAGCGCTCGCCTGTCAGAGTCCCCTGAAACCCTTGTAACTGATCTTGACGTCAGCAAGATAAAACACGACCGACGCCAAAATAAAACTTTTTTTGAAAACCCCGTAAAACGCTTTTCGGTAAGAACCTGTCAGGCAGCTCCTCCATCAATAGAGAAGCTAAACAGAATTGTGTCGAAGCATCCTTTCGTACCAAAAGATTCGGTAGAGCTTAATGAACGAGCATTCGAAATCTTGGATATCCAAAGCTCTGGCTTAGCAAGGAGAGTTTTGGCGAGCAACTCAAAGTGTCTCGTCATCGGTATATCTGGAGGCCTTGACTCTACTCTTGCTTTTATCGTCTCGATTATGGCGACAAGAAAATTGGGGAAAACTAACGACTTCATCTATCCCGTTACAATGCCAGGACCAGGGACCACCAATCGGACGAAAGATAACGCCATAAAACTGGGAGAATTATTTGGCATACGGCCAGAAATTATTTCCATCGATTCAGCGGTTGAAGCCCACCTTTTAAACTTGAGACACGAAATTGGAAACGACATTGTTTTTGAAAATGCCCAGGCGAGAGAAAGAACCAAATTACTCTTTAATCTCGCAAACAAGATGAGTGGAATAGTCGTTGGGACGGGAGATCTGAGCGAACTGGCTTTGGGCTGGTGCACATTCAACGCAGACCATATTTCTGGCTACAACGTCAATGTGGGAGTACCGAAGACGCTTGTGAAATTCATAATTAGTTGCTACGCCGATAGCGTTGAGCAGGAAGACCCTTCAATAAGCGAGACTCTACGGGATGTTCTTGACACGCCAATAAGCCCTGAGTTGTTGAAGAACGACGGTGATCAAATTAATCAAGAGACAGAGGCCATTGTTGGTCCGTACGAACTTCATGATTTCTTTCTCTTTCATTTTGTGAGGAACGGCAGCACTCCCACTAGAATCTTCCACCTATGTCGCACAGCCTTCTCAAGTGTTTACACAGAACTCGAAATCCTAAAATGGATGAAAATATTCTTTCAGAGATTTATGAGCCAGCAGTTCAAAAGAACTACATTGCCTCCTGGACCCAAAATAGGCACTGTAAGCCTCTCCCCACGGGGCGACTGGAGAATGCCAGATGAGGTCGACAGTGATGAGATTATCCGCGAGATTGATCAACTTGCCTAGCTTTAACAAATGGCCCGCTGCAATTTTTCTGATCCTTTTGACGGTCTTAAGTTCCTCTACCTTTGGGGAGAGCAGACATTGCGGTGAGACGGGGATTTGGGTCGAAATCTTGGGTGCAGGAGGCGGCGAACTCAACGACAATCAGCGCTCGCCTAGTTTTCTTATATGGCGCGATAACAGAGCCCTAGCATTAGTCGACGCCGGCGCTGGTTCTTCAGTCGCTTTCGATCAATCCGGCGCCAAATTTGAAGATTTGGAAGCGATTTTGCTGACTCAAAATAGCGCGAAGCAAACAAGCGACCTACCCGCATATCTAACTTTTAAACACACTGGCGATCGCAAAACATGGCTGACCATTCTAGGTCCAGATGGTGGAGAAAGTAGTTATCCCAGCACAGAAGATTTACTCCAAAGAATCGCCGGCCCAAATGGTGTTTATCCAAGTCTGAGCGGGCTTCTTAGCGAAAGAAAACTGAATCAATTCAAAGTCCGCGCAGTACCGGTGCCATCTCTTGGCAACCGAATCTGGGCGAAGTTTAGAAGGGCTAGTTTTAAATTATCCGCCGTAGCGGTAAACCATGGTGAGATCCCAGCAATCGCCTGGAGAGTCGAGCTCGCTGGACAATCCATCGTTTTCGCTGGGGCTTTTAATAACGATAAAGATGTAATCAGGGATTTCGCTAAAAACGCCGACGCCCTGATCGTCGAGCACTCGATACCCGAGGTGTCTAGAGGCCGCTTGAGAGAGCTTTATGCACTGCCCTCAGAGCTGGGCAAAGTGGCTAGTCAGGCGGATGCCCGAATGCTCATTCTTGTGGGAAGAACCAACCGTACTCGAGGACGAGAGAGTCTATCCAGACAAGCCATTGAGAAAAACTATGATGGCCCGGTCCTATTCGGTAACGACGAAGAATGCTGGGGTCTTTAGACAAGAACAAAGAACCGCGGAGTCGGATCAAAGACTCGAGGATAAGAAATCTACGGCGATGCGAGACATAGCGTGAACCGCTGGAGGAAGAGCTCGTTCATCAATAGAAAAATAAGGTGAGTGATTAGGGATCGCGCTGGCTGGTGAAATACTCTCAGGTCTTCCTCCAATAAAGAAAAAGAATCCAGGTATTTCTTCCTGAAAAAAAGAGAAGTCCTCGGCACCCGTAATACGAGGTGATTGGAACACATTGCTCGGACCATAAACGGTTTCTAAGGATGGAAGCAATGATTCTGCAAGGTCCACGTCATTGAATGTGACGGGTACACCAGGGTCAATTTCGACAAAGCCCTTTGCACCCATTGATTCCGAGACATTTTCCACAATCGACCTTATTTTCGCGTGGATTTCCCTGCGCACGGAAGCATCAAAGGTGCGGATGGTTCCAGAAAATACCGCCTCATCTGGAACGATATTCATCCTAACACCAGCAGAAATCGTTCCAACGGTGACAACTGCAGGATGCTGGGTTATATCGATCTGACGACTCACAATTGTCTGAAGGCCGTTAATTATCTGCGCAGATACCACAATTGGGTCGATTCCTGACCAGGGCCGAGCGCCATGCGTCTGTTTGCCCTCCACCCGAACGTCGAAGCGTTGAGCGCTTGCCATAAATCCGCGCGTTCGATAGCTCGCAGTCCCTGCTGGTCCACCTTGCGAGATATGAAGGCCCACTATCGCATCGACCGGGGGATCGTTAAGAACGCCCTCATCGACCATTAATTTTGCGCCCCCCTCTTCACCCTTGGGAGCACCCTCTTCGGCTGGTTGGAAAATAAACTTCACGGTCCCATTCAACCGACCCTGAATCTGAGATAAAACTGAAGCTACACCCATTAATATTGCAACATGCGCATCATGGCCGCAGGCATGCATAACACCAACTTCTCGGCCTTCATATTCACCTCTCACCTTTGAAGCGTACGGGAGGCCAGTTTTCTCAGTTACTGGCAAGGCATCCATATCTGCCCTCAGAGCTAATACGGGTCCATCGCTTGAGCCTCGCAGAATCCCGACAACACCCGTTTTAGCGATATTTGTCTTTACCTCTAATCCAAGAGAACGCAGGTGTTCCGCAACGACTCTGGAAGTACGGTACTCCCGATTAGACAACTCTGGGTTCTGGTGAATGTCTCTGCGCCACTCAATCACACTGGGCGTAATTTTCTCAACAAGTTGCGG
>CAJXCK010000096.1 GCA_913051785.1 uncultured Gammaproteobacteria bacterium | reverse complement strand
CATCAGAAGTCTATGAGAGCCAGGAATAATTAACGTGCCGCCGTTTTCATCATCGACGTCTTGCGGTATGTACATGGTATTTACCAGCGCAGGCGCCGAAGCAGTTACCCAAGGAAGCAAGGGGCCCTGATCGATATGCACGCCTTGAGGGTATTTCCAAGGATCTGCTCCGTTTGCCAAGAAACTATGACAGATCCAACCTTTTCCTAGACTCTCGTTGAGGAGCTGTTCGATGAGTGGCCCCGCCTGAACAAACTCGGGATCCTGCTCGATGCAACCGCCAAAAATTCTTCCTTTGTTTACGAGCGTGTTAACGTATTGACCGGTCGGCGTTTGATCGTCGATGCCGGCAGTTCGCTCCGCTTCGGCCTGCTCGAGCAATCTGTGAAGAAAAGCGTCAGTCTGGCTCTTGGACATCCCCTCCTCTATTAGACAATAACCCCAGTCACTGAAGTCCTTTCTGAGTTGCCTGATATCCTTTGTCGCTTTTGGTAAATCAAAATCTTTCCAATAAGAATGTTTTCGACCAACGGTCGTTTCCCAATAGCCTCCTGTTCCCCACTCCAATGGCTTCTTTAAACTGGGCGGAGCGAGCCAAGGATTATTCTCAAGGAGCGATTTAAATGGCTCTCCGCTAGAGAGAAAGGGTCTGAAGAGCCACTCAGTTCTCGGTGATCGAGCTTCTATCTCTTCAGATAAAAATTCGTTTGGTATTGCTTTCATATAGCTAGCTCGAAAATCCCTCTTGATCAAAATATATAACCAATTAGATGAATGATCTATTGTCTATTATTGAATTTCATTTTTGTTCCAGACTCTAAATCTTTTTATCTAGCGCTAACCCTGCTAATCTGCCCGCTTTCTGAACTAAGGGCCTTAATTGAATAGCGCACTTCAGCTCATCCTTCTGTTGTTGTTGTCTCCTCTTTTCCTTTCAAAAAGCCTTGCTGAAGAGCAATCGCTGCTTAAAGTTTATCTAGATTGCCGCAAGGGAAGTTGTGATAGAGATTTCCTTAAACGGGAGCTCAACTTCGTCGAATTCGTCAGAGACAGAGAAGACAGCCAGGTTCATGCATTAATCACCCGTGAGCGAAACGCGACAGGGCGCAAATACACGCTTTTTCTTTACGGAGGAGGAAAATTCTCAGAGGAGGATTTCGAACTCACTACGAGCACGTTGAATGTCGAAAGTGATGACCAAAAGCGACGAAAAGTCTTAAAAGCTCTTGAGCTCGGTTTGGTGCCGTACTTAATTAAGTCGGGGCAAACGGAAAACTTAACCGTGTCCGTTGACGGCGACTATCAACGAAGAGATGAGAAAGTTGCAATCGAGGACGACCCCTGGAACAGGTGGGTATTTCGCTCTGAAATCGGTGGAAAATTCGAGGATGAGGACAGTCGCGATGAGAAAGAGCACTGGGGTTACTTTTCGGCAAATCGAGTTACTGATAGCTGGAGAATGGGGCTAGGCATGGGACAGCGTGATCGGGAAAGAACATTTGTAATCGACGATGGTTCCAACTTCGTTGATAAAAAATCGAGCAATTGGTTAAGCGGTGCCGTCATCAAGAGCATGAGTGACCACTGGAGTGTGGGGCTTGGTGCCAGCAACCAGCAATCCACTTATTACAACCTGGAAAATGGGTCGAGGATCGCAGGAGCAGTTGAGTACAATATCTTTCCTTACCAGTTGTCGTCTGAAAAAGAGCTCAAGTTCGGATACTTCGTTGGCTTCACAAACATGAAGTATGACCAGATCACTATATTAGGGGAGTTAGAGGAAAGCAGAACGGACCACGGCTTATTCGCGGAATTCGATGTCGATCAACCCTGGGGGAATATCTCACTGGATTTTAGAGCTTCACAAATGATAGATGACGCCTCTCTTTATAGGGCATCTGTAGGGGGCAATCTGGAATACCGAATATCACGGGGCCTGTCCCTAAATCTCTGGGGCGAGAGCAGTCTCGTGCAAGATCAGGTTTACTTAGCTGCGCAGATTGCGAGTAATGAAGAAATACTGCTGGGCACCTCGGCTTTAGATACGGACACAAAGACCAAGATGGGCGTGAGCCTCAAGTATACCTTTGGATCCATATTCAATAGTGTGGTGAACAATCGACTTCAGGGCTCTAATTTTGCACGAGTTTATAAAGATTAGAGGTTTCGAAAAATCACTGCCAATTCTGATACGGAGATAGCGAAGGATCCTCTGTACGGGTGGATCATGGTCGGATCCGTCTTTACGTTAAGCGCTTTATCATTTGGCACTTTGGGTTCGGTCTCCGTCTTCTTAAAACCGCTGGTACTGGAATTTGGTTGGACTCGGGCGGAAGCATCCCTCGGTTACACCGTAATATCATTCTCATCGGCTATCTTCGGAATCTTGTGGGGGCAATTGGCAGATCGCTATGGCTCTCGTTATTTCGGGTTTATGGCTTCTGTCTCCATGTCCACCTGTTTAATACTACTGAGCGAACAATCAAGTCTGGTTCAGTTTTATAGCCTTTACTTTGTGTTTGGTGCCTTGGGCAACGCAATGCTTGGTGCACCGCTTTACGCGAACGTTGGCTACTGGTTCAAACAGAATCCGGGCCTTGCACTTGGCATCACGGCGGCTGGCGGAGCGTTCGGCCAAGGCGTGGTTCCGATGGGCGCAGCGTTGTTGATCGAAAATTATGGTTGGCAATCTGCCTATCTGGTTTTAGGCGTTTCATACTTTTTGATCGGTTTTCCACTGGCGTTCCTGATCAAAGAGCCACCAGCTAGGCAGAATTCGGAAGCACAACAAACGACTATGGACGATCCCTTTCCCTTGGGAGAGAGAGAGATCATAATTTGGGTCAGTTGCGCCATCACATTTTGTTGCCTCTGCATGTCAGTTCCGATTGTGCACTTGGTTCCACTACTAACGGACAAGGGTTTTTCAAACGAGAGCGCGTCTAGCGTGCTTATGGTCTTGATGTTCAGTGGCATCTTTGGACGCATCTTAGGCGGTAAACTTGGTGATATGTACGGAGCTCTCCCAGGCTACATGATGATGTCATTCGGACAGACCATTTCTGTGCTCTGGTTCCCGTTCTTGGACTCTATCCTGGCGCTCTATGCCCTCGCTATATTTTTTGGTTTTACATATTCAGGGGTTATGTCGGCGATTCTGGTCTGTGCCAGGACCATGGTACCGCCAAGCTACGCAGCAAGGATGATGAGTATTACGGCCTTCTTTGGCTGGGGTGGTATGGGAATGGGTGGTTTTGTCGGCGGATATTTATTTGACTTGCAGGGCAACTATTTTTGGTCGTTCTATTTCGCTACGATGGTAGGCATAACGAACTTGATTATTTTAGGACTTTTCGCGTTGCGAATTCGAAGGGCTCGAGTTCCGGGAGCGGTCTCTAGCTAAAACCGAAACAGAGGGAGAAAACATGGAGCTTCAAGATAAGGTCGTCGTAATAACTGGAGGAAGCGGAGGAATTGGAAGGGCTATGGCAAAGGCGTTTCTGCAAGAAGGCGCTAAGGGCATATGTTTAGCGGACCTTGACGGGAACATGACCAAGCAGGTAGCTCTAGAACTTGACCCCTCCGGTGAGCGTTGTATTGGCATGCAATGCGACGTCACCTCCCAATCTGACATTCAGAGTCTCGCCGATACAACAAAGGCAGAGTTTGGTCCGATCGATCTATTTTGTTCCAACGCAGGAGCCGGAGCAGGCGGACTGCTTACGGAAGCCGAAGACGCTATTTGGCAGAATCAGTGGGAGCTTCATGTTATGTCCCATCTTTACGCAGCTAGGGCGGTCCTGCCGGACATGATAAGCCGAGGATCCGGGTACCTGCTTAATACCGCCTCAGCTGCTGGTCTTTTAGCAGCAATCGGTTCCGGACCTTATACCGTCACCAAGGCAGCTGCAGTGAAATTAGCTGAATTTATTTCGATCACACACGGAGAGGAAGGTATAAAAGTTTCCGTTCTATGCCCACAAGGCGTAAACACAGCGATGGCACCCAAGAGCAAAGGTGATGGCCAGACGGACGGCATTATCGAACCAGAGGCTTTAGCCGAAGTTGTAGTTGAGACGATCAGGGAAGAGCGCTTTTACGTTCTGCCCCATCCCGAAGTCAAAGAATATGTTCGTCGCAAAGGCGAAGACGTGGATCGTTGGCTACATGGGATGAGACGACTGCGCAAACAATCTATCGAGGAGTCTTCGGGCTAGTTACCGGAAGCCGAATATAGAATGAAATTCGAGTACGTTGCTCGTACGGAAACATCGATGTTCATCAGCCCGAGCGCCTTCATATCCATCTCAAATTGAGTGCCTAACGGTACTATGGTCTCGCAGGCGCCCCCACCAGCATTGTCCTCGCTGATCGGGCTCCCGAAGTCAAACCGGCTAAAGAATCGGTTCAGTTTGACGGTGATTTGAGGCCTGAATGGTTTCGGGTTAGTTATTTCCAAATATTCGATGCAGGAATCTGACTTTCGAATGGACAACTCTCCTCGCATCTTTTTCATCATCTTTGCCTGATCACCCCGACCCAGTGGGAGAAAGCTGTAAACCAGCGATTCAGCGGTGCCTTGCTCCAACTCCAAGGTATCCAAATCGATTGAATCTATTGGCCTTCGCGGGGGGCCACCCTCTTCGTCTTCACTGCTCTCACGTTCTCGCTGGGCTTCTTTCTCTTCAAAGTACTCTTTCGTCTCCTCCTCGGTAGGTTCCCGACCATCAACCGCCAACAAGATCCATAAACCACCTGATTTGGGACTATATCTGCCTAACCAAGCCTTATCGCCGTCCTCTCGCAGTTCATCAAAGCCCCATTTATCGCGATAATCTTCATCAAATCCGTTAAAGGCTTGAGCCACAACTTCCGACGCTGGCTGGGCGCTCGCGGAACCAACCGACAAGTAGAGGAAAAAGAAAAAGGCCACAAGAACTGAATTAGGCACAAATCCCCCCGTCGATAACCAATTCCGTCCCAGTCATATAACTTGAGTCGTCACTCGCAAGAAAAAGCACGCCGTTGGCAATATCAAGCGGTTTTCCGAGCCTGCCATTAGGAACAAATTGCTCAGCCATTGTATCCAAATCTATTGTATTCATTCCAGCTTCCTGCAGGCCAGGATTGATTTTGTCCCAAATTGGCGTTTCGATGACACCAGGGTGGACTGAATTCACCCTGATTGGCCAGCGATTAGTAGCACATTCCAAAGCCACTCCTTTTGTGAACAGACGAACGCCACCCTTGGTCGCATTGTACGCAGCAAGGCTTCTTGCACCCTTTAAACCCGCGACCGAAGAGATATTGATGATCGAACCACTGCCACTTTTGTTCATCTCCGGTATCGAATGTTTTACACCTAGGAAAACGCCGTCTAGATTGATCGCTTGCTGTCTTTGCCAGTCTTCTAGGGTCATCTCAATTATGCTGCCGCCGATACCAATGCCTGCATTGTTTACCAGGATGTGTAATCCCGAGTACGACGATACTGCCTCCTTGACGCAATTAATCCATTCCTCCTCTCTAGTGACATCATGCTTTACAAAAATTGACTCCCCACCGGCTTCAGATATAAGAGAACAGGTTTGTTCTCCCATCGTCTGATCGACATCACTCACTACTACTCGTGCGCCTTCCTCGGCTAACCTCAGGGCACAGCCTCTGCCTATGCCTGATGCGCCACCACTGACTATCGCTACCTTTCCTTCGACTCTCCCCATTAGCCTCCCCTTTTCAAACGTGAGCACTTGATAGAACTGATCAATCTGTTACACACTGGGAGCAGATGCAAGCTGGTTTCAAGTTTTAATTTAGGAGGGAGAAATGAACGATCTAGGTACAGACCTATTCGAGCTGGCAATGTCCGAAGAAGCTCAACCATTGATGGATGCGGTTAAAAAGCATATCACCGATAATGTCGACCCTATTAATGAGGAATTCCAAGCATTACACGCAGAAAAAAAGGATCGATGGTCTTGGCACCCAAAGCAGTTAGAACTTCTTGAAGGTGCTAAAACGGCTGCCAAAGAAGGTGGTTTGTGGAATTTCTTTCTACCAGACGCAGAGACTGGAGAAGGATTAAGTAATCTGGATTATGCCTACATCGCGACCGAGCTAGGCAAATCGCCTCTTGCATCGGAGTCATTGAACTGCAGTGCGCCAGATACTGGCAACATGGAAGTCTTGGAGAGAGTAGGCACGCCCGAGCAGAAAGAAAAGTGGCTAAAACCACTACTTAATGGCGAGATTCGATCAGCTTACGCGATGACCGAACCTGCCCTACCCTCATCTGATGCTAAGAATATTAGCACCAGCGCAGTTCTCGATGGAGATGAGTGGGTTATTAATGGAGAGAAGTACTATATATCCGGTGCCGGCGATCCAAGGTGCAAAATCATGATCACGATGGTCAAGACGAGTCCTGACGCAGCTCCTAGCAGACAGCAATCTCAGATTTTGGTGCCGAAGGACACCCCTGGGGTTGAGATCCTCGAGGGCATGCAAGTTTTTGGGCAGGATCACGCACCCAGGGGCCATATGCATATTCGGTTTAAGGACGTACGAGTCCCCAAGGAGAACATCCTCTTAGGCGAAGGAAGAGGTTTCGAAATATCGCAAGTACGACTGGGGCCAGGAAGAATACATCATTGTATGAGATCAATCGGCAAAGCTGAGAAAGCACTAGAGTTGATGGTCAAACGCGGCGGCACGCGGGTCGCGTTCGGCAAGCCTATAGCTAAGCTTGGGAAAAATATTGAGGTGATCTCCCGGGCACGCATAGAAATCAACGCGATGCGACTGGCTGTTTTGCAAGCGGCTAAAGCGATGGACGTACTTGGAAATAAGGAGGCGCGAGTGTTCGTCAGCGCCGTGAAGGCGATGGTACCAGAGAAAGTATGCAAGATTATTGATGATGCGATACAAATCCACGGAGCGACTGGCATTTCTCAGTGGACCCCGCTGGCGTCAATGTATGCCGACTTACGGCATTTGCGATTCGCTGATGGCCCAGACGAGGTACACCATATGGTGGTAGGTCGCGCTGAGCTTCAAAAATACGACCTCTGGTAGAGCGCTTTGTAATCAACTGGGCTAGCCGCCCGATAACTTGACGGCTAGCCCTTTCGACTCGAGCAATTCTCGAATCTGATCGCGGTGATCGCCCTGGATCTCTATTGCGCCATCCTTTACCGTTCCGCCCGTCCCGCATTTCGATTTGAGTTCCTTACACGTTGATTTAAGTCGTTCTGCTGAAAGCCCCTCAACCACGCAAACCATCCTACCTGCTCTTCTTTTCGACTCTCTGCGGATCCGGATAATTCTGTCTGAACTATTTTGAGAGGTGTTGTTTCGAACGACCTTTGGCGCTGAATCATCAGTCGAGTAGATCAACCTCGTTGTCTCTCCTGAAGAATTTCGTTTCTTACTCATCTATTGCCCACCCAGTCCTGCGTACCGGGAGTCGGACGCCAGTTCTAATTCAGGGACGCCAAGCGCATCTTTAGTCCACACCCAGACTCGCCACAACATTCGATCGGCATCGGTATAAGGGTCTCTACCATGAAACATCCTATAATTGTCCACTACCAATACCTCACCAGGCTGAAGCTTAAATCGCGGTGCTTCTTCAGCCGCTTCATCGATCGCCCCTATCCAGCAATCAATCATCTCTTGATCCCCACTTGCATCCGAAGAGTTGTCACAGGGTTTTTGCTCGAGAGTTCGCCGCAGCATCAATCTTCCACCCTTGTTCTGAATGACTAAAGGTGAGTAAGATTCCTGCATTCCATCCTCGGTCATGTCAATAGGCACGGACCGCAATCTTTCACTCAATGCGGCATTCTCAGTTAGCGAATCTATATTCTCTAGCAACTGGTAACCATCCACCAACATGCTCTCGCCACCTTGTTCAGAAGAGCGCACACAACCCAACAATATGAAATCGGGATATAGATCTCCATACGCGAAACCATCTGTATGGACCGGCTGGCCTGCCAGATTAGATAAATCTAGACGCTCTCTTTCAGCTTCCCCGCCCTCAAGAACTCTTGCGCCATCAGGAACTGCAATGATTCGGTCTTCGAAAAGTTGCAAGGCAAAATCGCGCGTAGCAGAGTCCTCAGGCCCGATATGTTGAAAGACAACGCACCCCCGCTGAGCCAGCTCTTCTCTGGCGCAATCTAAACTCGACGTTCTATTCGGTGTAACTCCGCAAGCTTTATCTTCCATCATTTTCTCAAGAGTTGGATCTCATAAACCTACTTTAGCAAAAGATCTTACTAAACTCTGTCAACGACAAAGCACTTAGGCATGTTCTAGCAACTTCTGAACAAAAACCTACAACAAAGGAATAAACGAGGAAAACGTCTCTTGGGTTTGAATATCAGAGTCTATTTTCACCCAACAACTCTTTTGACAACGCGCCCATAAATGCCATCCACTCGGCTTCTAAACTGTCACTCCAAGCTTGTCTCCAAGAACTCTGCAAGGCGATCACAAGTTCGTTGTTCGAATCTATCCAAATGACCTGCCCGAAGATGCCTTCGGCAGCATAGATCCCCTCTCCCAGGAGCCACCAAAAGTAGCCATACCCATTGAAAGCCGGGGCGGGCGAGAGCGATTCTCTCATCCAGCCTGGAGGGAGGACTGAATCGTCATCGGGCGCCTTCTTGAGCTCATCGAGGACAAACAGTCCCAGGCGCGCATAATCCCTCAGAGTAGCGCTCAAGCAACAACCACCATATTCAAGCCCATTCTCATAGGTTAGCATCCAATTCGCCTCGCTCTCCATTCCATATGGTTGCCATATCTTATTCTCAAGATAGGCACTGAGATCTTGGTCTATCGCTCTGCTTAAAAGCTCACCGATTAGGTTTGTCTCGTTAGTGTTGTAGTTCCAAACGGTCCCACTTTTGGCCGTACGGGGCAAACCGCTCATATAGCGAAAAAGCGGCAGACCCACTACCGGTGCTTTGACTATGTCTGATCCCAGGTTGTCATAGCCCTCATTCCAGGCCACTCCCGAGGACATCTGCAGAAGGTCTTTAATACTTGCCTCTTGGTACGAACCCCCTCGTAGTTCGGGCAGGTGACTTGCAGCCAACTCGTTCACACTTTTGATATAACCATCCTTTATTGCCGCCCCGACCAACAGGCTCACGACTGACTTGGTTATCGAAAAA
>CAJXCK010000095.1 GCA_913051785.1 uncultured Gammaproteobacteria bacterium | reverse complement strand
TCACCTTAAGGAAAATGGGGGGATGAGGTAAAGAAAAATCGCTGACAAATTGAATTCTTGGGGTGTTAGAACTGAGCGGGGAAAGGGGTGGGTATATGCATCGGTTCATTCGGTATTAAAAAAGAGAGCAGAAAGAGAGGAGCGGATTGCCAATCAACGAAACTCACAATATCCGGTAGAGATCGGAGAAATTTCGTTAAGATATTATCTCAACCTCTAAAACCTATTACTTAAAAGCACCAGAGATTATCTTGTCCTTCATTGGTGGTATGTCTAACCAACCCAATTCTTTCCTTTGCAGAAGAACAAAAAGTTCTTTTAGACTGTGAATATACGAGGGACACTCAAAAAATTGTCCATTACCAATTAAAGAAAGAAAACTTCTAGGCGGGCATTAATTTCCTTAATTTGCCGGCTGTTTCAGAAAGGATTTGACTTATTCGAGACTCGGAAACGCTCAGGATCTCTCCAATTTCTTTAAGGTTCATTTCCTCCTGATAGTAAAGAGCGAGTATTTGTTGACTCCTTTCGGGCAGCTTTTCGATAGCCGAGGCAAGAGCCTCAAGATCTTCTGCTTGCTCTAATTCCGCTTCGGGCCCCCCTCGGTTTTCATCAATTTCTTCAAAAGCTTCTGGAGATTCATCCGTACTAATAAACTCCGCGCTGCCCGCGAGCAGCCGATCGCTCTCATATTCCTTAATAGAGATGCCCAGCTGGCTGGCTACTTCCGTATTTTTTGGTTGCCGTCCCAGCTTTTGTGTAAGGTCACGTATTACTTTGTCTTGCTTTTGCTTCGTACTTATAACGTTTCTAGTTGAAAAAGAAATTCGGCGAACTTCGTCGAGCATGGCCCCGCGAATCCTTGTTTTGGCAAATAGCTCGAAGTTTACGCCCCTAGAGGCGTCGAAAACCTTTTGAGCTTGCAGAAGGCCCTCCATTCCCGCTTGAACGAGATCTTCAATCGCGATATTGCTTGGGAGTCGCGAGCTCAAGTGATAGGCGACGCGCTTAACAAGGGAGTATTGACTGCTAGTTGAACTGTTGGAGTCCAATAGTTGTCTTTTATAAGCGTCTATCGATGCCATTTCGGTTGCCTTTTTTTACAGTCTTAAGCTAATGCGCCGACATCTCAGCCGCCAATTTTTCTGCTAACGCAGTAAAGCTGATAGCAAGTTTTGAGTTCGGATATTTTTCGAAGATATCCTCGCGCCTCCGCGAAGCTGTTCTCATCGCATCATCTTCCTCCAGTGAGTGCAGGTACCCCACTGGCTCTTCTAGGAAACGCATGCAAACCCCATTCATTTTTTCAAAAAGTTTTTGGCCACCTGCCTGATTTTCCACCCTATTCGGTAGGATAAAAAGATCCTTCATTCTCTTTTCAAGGCTTTGAAGCTTTATGAGACCATACGCGTCCGCAATAGAAGCTGGTTCGTCCTGCATCACTACTAGTCTTAAATCACAAGCCCTTATAAAGGTTAAGTTTGATGAGGACAGGCCTGCGGCTGAATCAACAATAATGATGTCCAAACCTCTATAAGCCTCAAATAGGCTTTGAATAAGCGATTGAGTCTGCAGAGAGTTAAGGTTTGCTACTTCCGAATTGCCAGAAGCGCCCGGTACTAGAATTAACCCTTGTTTCGTTTCGACCGCGACGTCTTTTATTTCTTTGCTACCTTTGACTACGTCGCTCAAATTAAAGGGAGCGTTAGCCCCCAGTAGAATCTGTGCATTCGCTAGACCAAGATCAGCGTCGATTAGCGCAACTTTTTTCCCAAGTTTTGTAAGCGCGATAGCTAAATTCACGGAAATTGTCGTTTTACCAACGCCGCCTTTTCCGCTTGCTATGCCTATAACGCCTGCTTTCTGTTCTTTGTCCACGGATAATACTCTTTCCATTTCCCGATAGAATTTTATTTTGAGTTTAGATTAATTCTAAATCGGATACTTGATTAATAGCCGAGATTTGCAGATTGTTGGCCGCTAATCTCTCGATAATTTGATCAATCTCATCATGCTCTGTTATTGAGCAGACGCAACTTACCGAAGCGATTTGATCTTGAATTTTTGAGAGCCCTTCGATGATTGAGGCCGGGGCATTGGCGGCAAGGCAATAGTTAACCTCGATATCGTACCTCTTGATAGCCTCGATCATTTCGCTATCGCTTAAAAGTGTGATGTCGTTCACGTCTACTAATAAGTTGTGTTGTGAGGTAAAACTTTCGATTAGAGAGCCTAGATCATTTATCTTAGTTATACTGAATATCGGAGCATTGTCCCTTTTGGCTAATTCTCCTAGTTGCTGCAATCGTTGAAGAAATGCTCTCGTGCTCTTGTTGTCTGGGTTTAGATAAATGATGGCATAAGAATCTGATTTGGCACCATCAAGTGCTTGTTCTTTATTAGCAGTCAAGCGCTCAACGCAAGTTGTTTTCCCGCTCGAGGCTGCTCCCGTGAATAGCTGGATTCCTGACCAGGACTTTTGTTCTTCCAAAGGGGCTTCCATTAACTTTTTGACTCTCGTCTTAAGAGATCTGAGAGCAAGGTCACTGGCCTTAGTTGGCTCCTTGATTTCCGGATTCGGAAAGCTGGCTTGTTGCGAGTTGATTTTTTGTTTTAGTGTTCCCAGCTCTCTCTGGATTTGGCCTAAAAGATTTCTGACATCGGAGTTTTGATTGTTTTGACTATTTTTGATTTTTCCAAGGGCATCTGAAAATCTCGCTGTGTCAGCTTGCGTTTTTTGAAAGCCTTCTTCTGGGGCCCTTTCTCTTATATCTATTGCGTAGATGACCTCGGTTTTCTTGCCTACCTTATTAGTAGAAACAATTAAGGCGTCATCACCACACTCATCCTTAACACATTGCAGTGCGCTTTTTGAGTCGTTTGCTATCAGTCTTTTCAGTTCCATTTCTTTTCCTATCCTAACTATTGTTGTCCCGCGTTAGCAGCTTCTTCTCTTTTTATCGAAATCGTGGAGGTGACTGATATCGGTTGATCGTCTGGGATTTCCACGTAAGACATAACCGTTAAATCTTTAGTTACCCTCCGGAGGAGCTTGGATAGCCAAGCCCTAATTATTGGCGAAACGACTAGCACGGCCGGCATCTCCTTGCGTTCGAGCTCCTCAATGGCTTCTCTGATCGAAGTAAACAGTCCGTCAGCGAGGCCTGGCTCCAGCGCAATTTCATCTGGATTCTGGGATCGCGTGACTAGGTCGTTAAAAAGCTGCTCCAGCTCTGGTTCCAACGTCAGCACTGGCAGGGTTTCATTCACATCAACCAGGTCTTGGATGATCAATCTACCAAGTTCAGGGCGTATGGCAGCGGTCAGAGCCCCCGGGTTTTGTGTTGATGATGCTTCTTTCGCAATAGTTTCTAAGATGGTCCTCATGTCCTTGAGGCTGATGTTTTCCTCAAGAAGATTCTGTAAAACTTGAACGAGCACCCCAAGCGTAATTTTCTCTGGAATTAGGTCTTCTACGAGTTTCGGAGAATGTGTCTCTATTCTATTGACTAATTCCTGCGCAACATCAAAAGTCATTAGTTCTTTCGCATTATTAAGCAAGATAGAGTTAAGGTGCGTCGCTATAACGGTTCCCGAGTCTACGCAGGTATAACCACTTGCCTGAGCAAACTCTCGATCTGCTGGCTCTATCCAGTATGCATCGAGCCCAAAAGCAGGCTCCTTAGTTGGAATTCCCTCTAACTGCGTTAGAACATTTCCAGGATTTATGGCCATCTCTTTAGAAACTTGGATTGAACCCGAGCCTCTAATCGAACCATTAAGCATTATTCTGTAGTCCTCAGGTTCGTTATCAATATTATCTTTGACCCTAACGGCCGGGAGGAGGAACCCTAGTTCTGAGGACAGTTTTTTTCTAATTCCTTTAATCCGATTTAACAGCTTGCCACCGCGTTCTTCATCAACCATTGGAATTAATCCATATCCGACTTCGAGGCTGATTACATCTACTTGGGTCGCGTCGTCCCAATCGATTGGATTTTCTGAGTCTCCTGATTGGTTTGAACTTGTCTCGATATTCTGGGTCTCGAGTTGATCTAATGATTTTCGGCTATTTGCTTGGGCGGAGATGTACCCGATCCCGATCGCCGCAGCTCCTAAGGTCAGGAAAACGAAATTTGGCATGCCTGGTATGAGTCCAAGGATTACAAGTATGGAGCCAGTTATGTAGAAGGCCGTTGGATTGGCCAACTGCGTGGCGGCCTGTTCGGGAGCTGATTGATTCGTGGAAACGCGAGCAACGATCAAAGCAGTAGCAAGTGAAATTATCAAAGCTGGTATTTGTGCTACGAGGCCGTCACCAATAGTCAGCAAGACATAGGCTTTAGCTGCTTGGTCAAATGTCAGATCGTATTGCAGCAATCCGATGGTTACTCCGCCTATCAGGTTAATAAGCAAAATAAGGAGCCCAGCAATGGCATCTCCTCGAACATATTTCGCTGCACCATCCATGGTCCCATAGAAGTCGGATTCCTGTGAGACCAACATGCGACGCTCTTTGGCCTCTTCTTGATCTATCACTCCGGCCGCGAGATCAGCATCTATTGCCATTTGACGTCCGGGCATGGCGTCCAAAGTAAATCTGGCAGCTACTTCCGAAGAGCGCCCCGCGCCTTTTGTGACGACTATAAAATTTATGATCATCAGAATGGAAAAGACGATAAATCCGACAACGTAATTACCACCCACGACGAACGCCCCGAATGCCTCAATGACTTGGCCTGCGGCATCGCCCCCCTTGTGGCCCTCCAAGAGCACAACTCGTGTAGAAGCCACATTTAGACCTAGCCTAAGCATGGTACAAATGAGTATCACGGTTGGAAACGCTGAGAAATCCATTGGTGCTTTTGTATTGATAGCCACCATGATTGTCACCAATGCCAGCAGTATATTGAGCGTAAATAGCACATCCAGCATTATTGGAGGCAAGGGAAGTACCAGCATGGTAAGTATTAATAGTATTACCGCTGGGACCGCCAGTGAGGATAAGGAAAAGTTGTTAAAGAATTGTCGGAATTCCGACAATGTTAAACTTGCTGTAGTCATTTATGTCATTTCGCTTTTAGTTCTTAACTTCCGGGGCTTTGACTGCCATCAAATAGCCCGTTCTCACAAAGTAATGCAGATAGCGTGCCTAAAATTGTTGCCACTGACGATTTGTGGTTTAGGCTCAAGAATGTGGTTTTGTTGCCGATTTAAGTTAAGTTCGAAATGTGCAAGATATCAAGTTAAGGATACGAAATGATCGAGAGTAATATTCCTACTACCTTGAAGATGAGTTTCCTGAGTTTGTGCGCCTTGTGCATTCTTGCGCCCGGTTGTGCGTACCAGCAGACCTATGAGTTGTCCGATCGGGTTTCTTCCTCCGCTCTAGAGGAAAATTCGGAGGTTATCGGTTTTGATGGCAATTCCTCTGGGATATTGGCTACAGGCTATGCCGTGATTGACGTTCAAAAGGGACAAACTCACGCGCAAAGGCGATTAATGGCTATCCGCGCCTCAAAGCTTGACGCTTACAGGAATTTGGCTGAGCAGGTTTATGGATTATTTGTGGAGTCGAGTTCGCAAATGGCCGAACTCGCCTTGGCTAGTGAGTCTGTTCGAGCGAGAGTTCAAGGGCTGGTCTATGGCTCAAGACTTGTCAGCATCAGTCCAGTTGGGGTAGACACCTATGAAACGAAGTTAGCACTTGATCGGACGATAGTCGATGAGCTGATAGCACAGTATAGAGCACCGGTAGAGCGAAAGAGATTGGTAAAAGTTGTCAGCGAACCTCTAAGTAACGAGAAGTCGAAACCCACGTGGAGCTTTAAGAAGAATCGATGGGTGAGGAATTCCTCATCTGGCGAATAGATGCGGGAAAGGCCTCTATAAGATGATCAAGATAATGATTTTCATATTTGCGACTTTCCTGACGGGCAGCACGCTGATTGTCGGCAACGCTTTTGCCTTTGAGCAGATTTTCCAGCCGACTCCAGAGGAACGCTTAAGCTCTCTCAAGAGATCTTTAATGGACTATGCAATGGATCATTCAGCGCATGTGACCACTAGCGCGTGGTTGGATGGAAATGGCGCTATCGAGGAAAACGTTCACCTATTATCTGCCCTGTCGCTAGAAAATATACGAGTCAACGAGTACAGAAATGATTTTGGTTATATGGAGACAGTTATTATTGATGCACCAAGATCAGATATAACGCTCTGGGAAACTTGCCCCGTCACTTCGGTTATAAAAAAGAGAGTGAAGCTCGAGATCATAGAAGAACCCCCCAGATCGAATGTAATGGCAAATTTGTCGAGGGAAACGCGAGAAATACTAGAGATTTCCTTTCATGAATCTGGGTTTCTTGCAGACGTTGCCGTCTCGCAATTGGTCTTGCCTTCATCGGCATCACTGTATACGAGAACAATGAGGAATAGGCATATTCCGCGATCGGGACTGGTGGCTAAATTAAGTATAGGCGTGAAAAACGGGATCGGCTTAAGCACTGGTGGGGATTTTGGGTTTCGGCTCTCTCGCGCAGGTTACTACTTAAATATTGGGTTAGAGATCCGAGATCATGGCAAACAGATCTACCAAAGAGACGAGGTGGTCCGAATTCCCAAACCGCGCCCAAAAAACACGATGGCTACCTTGTTAGATGATCAAGATGTTTTGAGAGAAACAATGGCGGTTTCTTCCCGTCTGGCCGAAGACCTAGCTGAGGTCCTCAAATGTGAGGCGGCGTCAAACCTATTCGTGTCTCGCTTAGGTTCTCAGATTCGGTTGGAGGGCGGCACAGATTTGGGAGTGATGGTCGGCCAACATTTTCTAGTTGTCCCCGATAGCAGGCATTTTGCAGCATTTGGTTTAGAAGATTCTCTGAATTCTACAATTCTAGTAAAAGTAGATCGGGTCTACCCTCGGTACGCGACTATCAGTTTGTTGTCAGGTGAAATAGCCGGCATAAAGTCTGAAGATGGTTTTATTGCGGTGCCCCTGGCCAGCATGAACGTTTTATAATTTAATTTGTTGAAAGAATGAAAATGAATAGACACATCCCTATATTCTCTGTTTTGCTGCTGATACTCAGCGGATGCGTCACGACACCAATATCGCCTGAATTTAGTGGACGCTCAGATGACATTGACCGTGAAGAAAGGAATGTCGGGCGGGAGAACAGCAATCAGCCTGATGAGCAGTTTAAACGGCAGATAACAGAAGAAACTGAGCTGGATAGGGCTCTGCAGAGGCTTGTTGATGATTTAGAATTGGCAGTGATGGGTCTATCTGATCGCGAACCTAATGACCAAGCTGGCCCCGGTGGTGAGCACTTGGTGAAAGAGGGAGAGTATTTGGACCTAATAATTGAAAAGACAATGCCGAACTCGCCCATTAAATCAGATTTACTTAGGAAGGCTTTTGTGAGGATAAACCCTACTGCATTTGGTGGCAGAGGAAACCCAAATTATCTCTTCGCAAAGAAAACACTTAAAATTCCGTCGGTAGAAGATTTGAAAACGATTATTTTTAAGTCGGGAGAAATGGAGGGATTGAAGACACAGAGCCGCGACCCACATAGGGGTTGGATTCACTATCCATAGAGCCCTAAATGTACGGAATCGATTCGGTAAATCATCAGGTTCGTCCGAATTTAATATACGTTGAAGGTGGCGGTTCGGCACTCAGAATCGCGCCAGAACAGGGTAAGGCATTAAATCTTCGTGAAGGGCAAATAATTAACGGCACCGTAGCATTAAGACCGGAAGGAAATGCCATTAAAATCGGCGGTCAATATCTGTCTCTTCCCCCAGGATTCGGCGCCCCGGGCAGTAGAGTGCAGCTTCAAGCGTCTATCCTTGCAAGTGCCTACGTTTTAAGAAAAATGGGCTTAGGCGCCGAGGTTGACAGCCAAATCGGGGCAAGCAAGGGTCTCCCGATGGATTTCCATAAAGCCCGATTTGAGAGGCTTCTTAGGCTAGACCAACCCAGAGGTATTGCGAAGCTCTCACTACCTTCTATCTTATCAAACCTTTTTGGAGAGGGTGAACTGGAGGAAATTCGAGATAAACTTGTTTCAAACCTTACAACAACTAGAGACATCACCGCGCGCAGTGTGCGAAAAACATTGCTGGAGTCGGGTCTTTATTTGGAGAATGACCTCAGGCAGGGCAAGCCCATCGGATCTCTAAACATAAAGTCGTTTTTAATGCAGATTAGAAATGCTTTTTCGAGACTTGGGAAGGATTCTACCAGCGTAACAAAAGCTATAGATGATCTAGAGGCTCTTCAATTGGAGACGTTATCTAGTCAGTTGAACAGACAAAACTCGATTTCATGGGCATTACCTTTGCTGGATGCATCTCCAGTTTTGTTGCAGCTGCATGAGAATAAAAATAAGGACAGTGGATCTTACAGCGAACGTAACCACGGTTGGAATCTAGAAATTCAGATGGACCTCGGCGCTTTTGTTTTCTCTATAAGTCTTGTCGTGAAT
Organism: uncultured Gammaproteobacteria bacterium; assembly: GCA_913051785.1. Lineage (GTDB taxonomy): Bacteria > Pseudomonadota > Gammaproteobacteria > Pseudomonadales > Azotimanducaceae > UBA4421. The sequence continues at coordinate 941 of CAJXCK010000095.1, read as the reverse complement.
AAAAACGGCTTATCTCTGGCTTGTTGGACACCTGACCAGAGTCTCTATCAGAAAATTCAAGATAATGAAGATGTGTTGAAGAGTAAATTGGCTGATAAAGGGCTGAAGCTGTTGAGTTTTGAGCTTTACGACTTCGCGAAAGTACGATCGGGAGTCCTCGATACAGGGACTTCGTCAAGCATAAAGTTAGATGTCTAGGCTTAGTCGTTTTTTTAAATCTGTTTCAAGTTCAGGCCGCGAGAAGAAAGCGGTCGCTCTCCTTTACAATGACCTAAAAACGCCGGTCTTGACGGCAAAAGGAGAGAACCAAGTGGCCTGGGAAATTATTGAGGCCGCCCAAAGGAGTGGTGTGCTTGTAGCTGAGGATCCAGTGCTAGCAGAAACTCTTTCGCATCTAGAGCTCAACCAAGAGATTCCGGAGGAGGTATTTCAGTCGGTAGCGGTTATCTTATCTTGGGTATATTGGGTCAAAGGAAAGCAACCGGACTGACAGATCATTTCTTCATCCTCCCAAGTTTGTTATAGACGTTGCCATAGTTGCCAGACGTCTGAGAGGTCAGGGTGCTTATTAGCGCTTGCACTTCATCTATTTGTTTCCTCAACAAAATATCATTACGAATGTGCTTTTCACGACATATTTCGATAAGCGACCTAACGTCTTGAACCGAGATATCATCTTTATCGAGATCGGGAGCGTTTTTCCAGGAACTTTCTATTTCATAAAGCAGCTCGACTTTTTGGCTCTGCAGGCTTTCTAAAAAAGGCAGGTTCTTCTGCGCAAGAGCTTCAAACTCTTTATCCAAAACAACAGAGAGCCGCTCACCCATTTCAGTAAGCAGCTCCAATGTCGCTGGAATACTTGTCAAACTAGAAGTTTCTCTAGAGAAGCTTTTCTAGTTCGGCAAAGTTTTCCGCAATTTTTTTAGCATCGAGTGGGAATC
>CAJXCK010000094.1 GCA_913051785.1 uncultured Gammaproteobacteria bacterium | reverse complement strand
CGTTATTGTAGCTTGGCTTTGTCTGATAACGGGAAGATATCGTCCGTTAGCGAGCTTTTGGATCGATCGCATACCGTTAAGGTCTTGCCAATGATTGAGGCTCTATACCGCAAATCAGATCTTCGATTGGCAGATACTGACCTGGTTTGTTTTGCAGCTGGCCCGGGCAGTTTTACTGGTGTCAGGCTCGCGGCATCGATAACCCAAGCAATTGCATTGGCCAGTAATTCCAAAGTGGTACCCATCAGAAGTTCAGAAGTTTTGAGTGCTTCCTATGTAAAGCAGAACGTAAGAACTCATAGAGAAATAATCTGTGTTCAGCGAAGTAGGGCGAACATTTACTATATAAGTGCTTTTAGGTCTCGGCAGGATGGAGAATTGGAGCAGATCCAAGAGGATAGATTATTTGGAAAATTGGATGTCTGGTTGAAGGACTCCATTCAAGATAGGGATGATTTTGTTGTATTGGGAGACTTTCCAGATTGGTTTCCTAGTGAGGCGAGTGAGAAGTATGAGAGCGAGGTCATTCCTGATGCGGGAGTGATGGTTGAGATTGCCAAGCTCAGGCATGAACAAAACTTGAGTGTTGAGGCAGAGTTGGCCCTTCCAATCTATGTTGAGGGTGATACGCCATGGAAAAAATTGACGCCAACATAGTGCAACAAAGGAAAATCCCATTGTTGTTTTCTCTTGAGCGTTCCGACGATTTACAAGACTATTTGCCTTGGTGCGAAGCCTATGAGTTTGAACAAGAAGCTGAACTCGCGTTTCAGTCTGAGGTTAGACTGGTGCTGGATGGTAGAGGTCTTGGGATCGCTCTACCGGGACAAAAATCCTACTTCTATGCATCATCGATCGATATTCAGGCGAGGATTAAGGCAGGGAAGAGAGGTGAGCTTGCAAGAGCTTGCTTTGGGAACAAGGATTCGACTCTTGTGCTCGACGCTTTTGCTGGATTCGGTGTTGACGGGTTGACACTTGCAGGTCTGGGTGCAGATGTTACGTTGGTAGAGAGAAATTTGTTGGTGTGGTTGATGCTCAGAAGCGTAGCTTGGGGGCACCCAAGGGTTGCAATTCATTTTGCCGATAGCATTGGGTTATTGCAGTCTGGAGACGCTTGGGATGTCGTATACCTGGATCCGATGTTTCTTCCCACAAAAAAAAGTGCTCTACCTAAAAGAGATCTACAGATACTAAGAGAAATTTCTGACGTCGCACCGTCTTCAAAAAAATACCTTGAGCAACTTATCGAGATTGCGAAAGATTCTGCTACCGATCGGGTGGTTCTCAAAAGACGTAAGAATGATCCTGAGGCGGCTAAACCGAATTTTTCAATTTGCAGCAAAACGATTTGCTTTGATGTTTTTCGGTGTTGAGCTAATTCGTCTGCTTTGACAAAATCTCTATGATGTCTTCGTCCATTAACGGTTCAAACAACGCTATGGCGAGCTTCGCAACCCTCCCGGCAACGATGCTCTTGTCTTCAGTAACCCTGATTAATGAACTAGAGATTGCTTTTTCTATGAATTCTTCTGCTAGACCTTGGGTGAGGTTGGTGACTATCGAAGTTTTTCTAAGTTCCCTTAGATAGCTCAAAATTGATTCGGTTTTGTCTCTGAGGTGTAATTCGTTGAATTGCCTTGTTGAAGCTAACGACAGGATTATAAAAAGTTCCTCTATCATTGGTTCTACAAGATGACTAAGTATTTTGAGTTCCGAATATCCAGGGTTTTTTCGATTGGGCGGCCATAGCCTTCCATCCTTCACCGACAGAGCTTCACTGGAGTCCAACAGTTTGAGGCTATTTTTAATCTGCATTGAAGACTCTTCTGATGGAGCATCATAAAGATATCGGTAAACCCGTCTTGAAATTGCCCGAAGGCTTTGCACGGTTATCCCGGTTTTCCGTCTCGTTAAGAGAAATGCGATAACTGCGGTAGGCAGAAATAGATGGATAGTGTTGTTCTGATACCAATGAGCAGATTGCAAAGCGCTCTCTTTTAGCGAAATGATTGTGCCCGTCTCCTGGCTTGAGATATCTATAAATTCAAGCTTCACGAGTCTATCTATTACCATTTGGTTGCTAGTAAGAGTCGTCGTTGTCGAAGAATTACCGTTCACTTTTATGAGCAAATCTCGAAAAAAAACCGTGTGCCTCTCATATTCCTCGAGGCTCATTGAATTAGCGCGCGTATTAAGGAGAATTGTTGCGCAGAAGTTGACATCGTTTGCTATGGCTTTTTTGTTTATGCTCTGCATTAGATGATTGCCGAGGGCAATAAGCGTAGCGTCAAACGATCGAATCGATTTTCTGTCTTCTCTCGCTTCTAACCATGAATCTAATTCGATGGGGTTGCCTAAATTTACGCTGAGTCGACCGTAATAGTTTCGTACAAACTTTAGAGCGCTCAAAATATCCAAGAGTTTTTCAGTTTTCTTTTTAATTCCTTTCAGTTGTTCAACGTAAATGTTTGCTTCAAGGATTTTCTCGTAACCGAAATAGACTGGAACGAAGGCAATTGGTTTAGGAAGTTGTGTCAGTTGGCTCTCTAGACATAGTTTTAGTAGCCCGTACTTTGCTTTTAGCAGTCGTCCTGTTCTTGATCTACCTCCTTCCGGGAAAAATTCTATGCAATGGCCTTTGTAGAGTAACCTGTGGATGTATTCCGAAAAAATGGCGGAATAAAGCGGGTCCTCTCTAAAACTCCTGCGCATGAAGAAAGCACCACTCCCGCGAAGGAAATTACCTAGCATCGGTAGGTTGAGATTGTCTCCCGCAGCGATATGTGGAGTCATCAAACCCGCCTTGTATAGACTATAGCTCAACGCCATATAGTCGATGTGGCTTCGATGGGACGGGACATAAACCAGAGTATGAGATTCGCTCGTGACCATTACTTCATTGACACCGGTGATCTCAAGCCCGTCGTAAATTTTGTTCCAGAACCAAGAGAGGATCCGATAAAAAATGCGGAGTTTCATGTGAGACATATTCGCCACAACGGTATTACTGATTTGGAACGCCCGCAGTCTCTTCTTCATGCGAGATTTTTCGGTTTGTGCCAGCTGCGCAATCTCCTCCCGGACTCTTCTGCTGTTTGCTAATTCTTCTATAAACTGTTTTCGGTCTGTGAAGTTAGGACCAAGAGTAGCCTCTCTTTGGAGTTTGAATTTAGTTCGAAGAAGCCGCGCGGTACGTCTAAGCGCGATATTTTCCCCCGCTTTTAAATCTGCGAGTCGTTCGAGACTTAGCGGCTCCCCAAAACGGACATGTATATCTGTTCGATGAAAGAGGATTGACCAGAGCTTCTTCAATTTTCCGGTGGTCTGACCGCGCTCATTCATGAAAGTCTTGGACCAACTTCGATTTGGGGCTAGTGATCTGCCCCAAAAGAAGGAGACAGGCACTAACACAATATTTCGCTTTGCTTCCGCGGGTGCGTTTATACTTTTTACAAACCTCTCAGAATAGTCTTTGACAAGCATTCTTCCTCCGGTTGGTCGAAGCAATGCAAACACACGCTGGGATATTACCCAGCCTTCCGATCTAAGTTCAGAAAAGGGTGAGGGCAGCCCCTGTTTTTCCGCTATAAGCCCGAGGACAAACAATTCAGTCAGAGAGCGATATTGAAGAACGAATAGAATTTCCCGATCCAGACTGAGTTCGTGAGAGAAATTTGCGGTTGGACGAACAATTTTTCCTAAGAGCCAGTAAACGAAGAAATAGAATGACCGTCTCATAAGCTACTCTATGAAGATGCTTATTCTGGGCGCTTACCCTCAAACAAGGGGTCGAGGTTGTTAGGAGAGGCGCCTGATCGTCTTTCTTTGAGCTCCCATATCTGACGGTACCTATCTAATGTCAGTGAATTGCTAGCCACTGAAGGAATGATCGTAGGTCGGAGGAAGACAAGTAGGTTGGTCTTCTTTCGGCTGTTAGTGGTGGATCGGAACAAAGCACCAAGAACTGGGATTTTCCCCATAATTGGAACGCGAGCATTAGTTTCATTTATATCATCTTGAATAAGCCCCCCTAAAACTATCGTTTGCTCATTCCCTGCCAGAACGGTCGTCTCGATTGTTCTCTTCGAAGTGACGACATCAGCGAAACCAGTGCCTCCTATCGTTGTATTTAAGACATTGGTGATTTTCTGGGAAATTTCCAGTCTTACTTCGCTATTCTCGAAAACATGTGGTGTCACTATCAACTCTATTCCGACGTCCTCCCTATTCACAGTCGTAAACGGGTTGCTCGTCCCGTCTCCGGTTGTTGTAAAAGATCCTGTTCTAAAGGGAACTTCTGTTCCCACTAATATTTTTGCTTCCTGATTGTCCAACGTGAGAACGCTTGGTGTAGACAATAAATTGGCGTCAGAGTTGTTCGCTATGGCCGTTATAACAGCACCAAAAGAGATCTTCTCTGTGTCAAGCTTTGCGGCCGCGATTGTAGGGTTGCTCAGCGTAGCCAAACCTTGCAATACATTTATTTCACCGCCACCGCTTGCGATGGCGCCAGATAAAAGCCCATTGATAACTCCGTTTAAACTAGAGCTCACTAGGGGAACGCTTTTGCCTTCCTGATCACCTGCCGCAAGCTCAACACCAAGCGAGCTTGATTCGTCGATCGTAACCTCCACGATAGCAGCCTCTATCATCACCTGAGCTCGTGGGGTGTCGAGTTTTTCTATCAGTGAAATAATCTCGCTCATTGTTCCCGGATCTGCTTTGACAACTAATCCGTTCAAGGTGGGGTCTGCTGCGATCGTGATCGGCTGCTGAGAAGATTTCTCTCCGGAGCTGTTTTTGACCACAACGCTGGAGAGAATTTTGCTCACGTTTTCTGCATCCGCGTGACTAAGCTTAATAACCTGAGTTGAGTCTGCAGTTGTCGCTGGCTGGTCCAGCTTGTCGATCACTTTTATGATTTTTGATATCGGTTGCGGCTTTCCCCTCAGGACCAATGAGTTGTTGCGTTCATTAGCAATCACCTGGACGCGACTCGGCCCCTTTGCGGCAGCTCCGACTTGGTCTGGCGCTATGCGTTCCAGAATAGCGATAACACTTCCGACCCAGGCCTCCTTTAGAGGAATCATTATTACTTCGTCATCGTCGGCCACGTCTATTTCTCGGATGAGTTTTTTTAGTCTTACAATGTTATCGGCGTGGTCAGATATGATTACCACATTAGGGTTGCTCACGCTTCCAATATGCCCGTATTGAGGTATCAATGGTCGCAGTAGTTTTATGAGTTCTTCTGATGCGGTGTTTTGAACGGCAATCACCTCTGTCAGGAGCTCTTCTGGTGCCGCGGAGTTGAGATCTCGGGCAGCCCCTGGTGTTTGTTTCCCTGTCGCACTTTGTTGGATTCTGATCACGTTACCAGATGGAACAGCAGTAAAATTCTGCAGCCTTAAAACGCTGAGAAATAACTCATAGACGCCCTCTTTACCCAGCGGCGTACTCGAGATAACCGTGACTTGCCCCTTAAGTTTGGGGTCGACAATGAATGTCTTCCCAGTGATCTTCGCGACTTGGTCGACAAATTCTTGAATGTTGGCGCCTTTGGTAGCCATTTGCCAAGTCTCGTTTCCAGATTCGCTTTGGTCGGCGGAATATGAATTCAGCGACCAACCCATGAAGATGAGGACGAAACCCGGCATAAAAATTTTTTTCCAGCTTTTTCTCATAGGCTCATCCAGAGTTAGGCATCGAGGCAGTGATCGTAAACCGAATGTCGCCGCGTTGGATTTCCAATCTTGCAGTCCCTCCAGCCATTAATCCGGCCAGTTGAGTGCGATCATTCTGCACATTGCTAAGGGTTTGCCCGTTAACGGACAGTATAACATCTCCGGATTGTAATCCGCTTTGTCGCAAGAACGGAGATTTTGAAACGTTGCCGACTCTATACCCTCCAGACTTAGTCTCGCTTAGTCCAATCTTACTAATCATTTCTTGGGGATTTTCTTTGAATTCTCTTAGCAATGCTGGCTCTGTCGAAGATTGAGGCGTCGAGGCTTGCGCCTCGCGAGTTTCTGCAATCTCGGTTACGAGAGTTTGCTTCACTATATTCGATGAACTCACCGGCCGTTTGTTCTCGGGTTGGTCGTTAGTTTCTTTAGCTTTTTGATTTTGAGTTGCTAGGTATTTCGATTTAGGAAAACTGAGGGATTCCAATTTGCCAGCCCGTCGTAGCAAAACTTGATCGCCCACAACTCCTTCTAATATCGCATTGCCAGGTACTGAATCCCCAACGGTGAAGAGCTTCGCGTTTTGACCTCGTTGGCCGATTATTGCGGCAGAAATGTTGCTCTCCGAAGATTCAAAGACAGCCCTTAGCTCAAGGGGTAGTCTTGTTTCGGCAGCCTTTGCAACGAGTTGAGCTTGAGCCGACATCTGCGTTACCGGTTTGCCAAAAAGATTTCGACTTACAACAGTTTCAATGTTTAACAATTTATTAGGTTGTTTTTTGATGTTCGAGGGTTCGATATCTACCTGTGTCGCCGGAGACATTTCAAGAGCTTTTGGATTGAGCAAGGAATGAGAACACTGAAATACTGTGAGTATGATTGCAGTAGCCAAGAGCCAAAAAAGGCCCCTCGGGGCAAAAGATCTTAAGCTGCCAAAAAATGATTCAGTATTCATAAAACTTTGATATCGTGCGTACTTCCACAAATACAACGCTCCATTCTCTAACGAATATAAGAATTTATCACTAGTGGGTATTCAATTTGGATGTTGTTTCTTTAAAAAATCTTTCTTTCGATTTCTATAACCACATCATCCAAGTCTTGGTCCCCGATCCAAGGAGTGTTTGTTACTTCTAGCAGTCTTCTAAATACCCTTATATTGCTCATTCCATTTTCCTCTAGGGATAGTTCGAGCAATCTGTTTTTGTTATCGACTCGACTGATTGTGGTTGACGCCTTGCCATCTCCGAGTGTTCCCTTTGCAATCAAAGGCGGTAGCTCAACTTGAAAAAATTGTTGTGCCAAGATGTAGCTAATCTGCCCCCCAGACCAGTCAATCTCGTAAGGTGTAGCCAGATTGATATCCTCTATAGATCGGGCAGCGTACTTAATGTCCAGTGTCAATGGCGCCAATGTGAAAACCCCACTCAGGAAGATATCAAAACGGGAGAGCAGTTGTTGAATAGAATCAGAGCTGGCCTCGCCTTGAACGCTCAGTCGTGTTTTTTTTGACAGAAAGATATTGGACCCTCGAAGTTCATACCCTGTTCCGTTTAGAGTCCAATTAAACTTGGGCCAATATTTTTCGAGTCCATCAAAATTCCATTGAAACGAACCTGAGATTTCATCGCTAATTAGAAAACGAGTCTTACCGTTCCAAACCGTACCCTCGGTACCGATTAAATCGAAGCCGTTGATTTCTCGAGAGAGATATTTCAAGGAGCTGGCCGGGAAGAAGGCGACAACCATCATTATTAAAAGAAAAGCGGTTAAGAATATTTTTAAGGCCACTTTCATGAGCCTTACCATCAACTTTGTTCTTTCTGAAGTAGATCTCTTGCGATGTTTCGATATATACGGCTGAGAGCAGCAAGATCGCTTATGTTCACGAACTCATTGACCTTATGAATAGATGCGTTACACGGCCCTAACTCGATTACCTCGACAGCCTTACTAGTATTGCCTTTCCACTTGGCGATGAAACGGCCGTCCGATGTACCACCTCCGGTCGATAAGCTAGGAGTGATCTCGGTTTCTTGCCGAATGACATTTTCTGCTGTTTCTACCAGTAGGCCTCTTTCCGTGAGAAAAGGCAGTCCGGAGAGCTGCCAAGCTATTTCGAACTCCACATTCTGTCGGTCTAGTTCAGCTGCAACCCAGCTTTGTATCCCCTCAACTGTCTGCTCATTATTAAATCGGATATTGAAGTGATAATCAGCCGAAGAGGGAATAACGTTAGTGGCCCCTGTGCCAGCTTGAACGTTGGAAAACTGGAGGCTGGTCGGTGGAAAATACTCGTTCCCCTCATCCCAGCGTTTTGTGATGAGACTGTTAATAGCTGGGACCGATTCATGAATCGGATTTCTCGCGTCATCTGGATAAGCCACGTGACCCTGAATGCCCTTGATTTGCAAATGGGCATTTATCGAGCCACGCCTCCCGCATCTTATTGTATCCCCGAGTTTTTCTGCCGAACTGGGCTCTCCAACGATACAGAAATCGGGGCAAACCCCTCTTTTTGAGAGTTGCTCAATAGCGAATTTTGTGCCGTGGACTGCCGGTCCCTCTTCATCGCTAGTGATTAAAAAACTGATGCGACCAAAGCCAATCTCATCGTTCTCTACTAGATCTTCCGCTGCCACGACCATTGACGCTAGACTAGCTTTCATGTCGGAAGCTCCGCGCCCAAAAAGTTTTCCCTCTCTCAGTGTGGGAACGAAAGGGTCGCTGTCCCATTCTTCCAGGTTGCCGGCTGGCACGACATCGGTATGGCCGGCGAAGAGAAGATGATTGCCACGATCACCTATCGAAGCCCAAAGATTACGAACTCCATGAGCCTCAAATTCCTGTATATGAAAACCGATATTAGTCAGCCGAGACCCAATGATCGCCTGGCAACCGGCGTCATCCGGCGTTACTGATTCTCTCTCTATGAGAGAGCAAGTCAGAGCTAAAACGCGTTCCTGGATAGACATTTAAAACAACGTGTTGATACAACTAGTTTAGGTCATGGAGCTCGGCATTGAGCTCGATGGCGTTCTGATTGGTTCGGCACGTTATAGCCCCCGATTGACCGTCTCTTATGAACAAAAGGTCCGACTTGCCGGCTAGATTGCGGGCCTTAACTACCTTTACGGTCGCCCTATTTTTATCAAGCACCGTCACCGGCGAGTTGGCTGTTATATAAAGTCCTGCCTCTATGGTGCAACGATCACCGAGTGGAATACCCGTTCCCGCGTTTGCGCCTATTAAACAGTTCTCTCCAATGCTTATTACGATATTTCCGCCCCCTGACAGGGTTCCCATCGTGCTCGCGCTGCCGCCGAGATCACTTCCCGACCCTAGAGTAACTCCTTGGGATATACGACCCTCAACCATGTTTGGGCCCATAGCTCCAGCATTGAAATTGATAAACCCCTCGTGCATCACCGTAGTGCCATCCCCTAAGTAAGCGCCGAGCCTTATTCGGCTTGAGTCTGCAATTCTGACTCCGCTAGGGACGACGTAATTCACCATCTTTGGAAATTTGTCTACAGAGAAAATTTCAAGATGCTTCCCGTTTATTCGTGATTCCTCCAAAGCATCGCCTATCTCGTCTGTCGCGATTGGTCCATTTGAGGTCCAGCAAACGTTCGGTAAGTGGTTGAACAAGCCGTCTAGATTGAGTGAGTTCGGCACTCGTAAACGGTGAGACATTAAGTGCAATTTCAGATAAGCCTCTGGTGTTGAGCGAATTTCAACGTCCTCGGTCAACTTGACGTAGACAAATTTCTTATTTGATTCTGGGCGAAAACTAGGAATGTGCAGCGATTTAGCGTTGCGACCGAAAAGCTTCGCAGTCTCGGCGCTTATCTCGTGGGCACCGATAGGCAATTCATCTAAGACGCCCTCGGTCGTAGAATCGACATCCGTTATTGGTTTTGGGAAATAGCAATCCAACTCCAGACCTTTTTCACTAAGAGTTGAGATCCCAAAACCAAAAGCAAAGAAATTATCCATCTGTTTTGCTCATTTAACTTGGTGAGAATCTTTGAGAAGGATAAGAGCATACATGATCATCGATTAGCTACCTATAATGATTCCTTTAGAGC
>CAJXCK010000093.1 GCA_913051785.1 uncultured Gammaproteobacteria bacterium | reverse complement strand
ATTCTTGTAGAAGTATCAGGAATTGGTCCTTCTTTAATCCCGCGCCTCCATATTCGGCTGGCCAAGTTGGAACAGTCCATCCTTTCTCGATCATCCGGTCGAGCCATAGGTAAGAGTCAGGGTTACTGCTGCGTCGCTTTTGCCCCCCTGTGATTTGTTCGCCTGGGACCATTCTCGTTCGCATAGACCCTGGACAATTGCTTTCTAACCAGTCGCGTGTTTGAAGCCGAAACTCTTCTAAAGAGTTCATTTTTTATTATCTGCCCCAAGGACTTTACGAGGATCCTTGTGAATACCCTGGCTTGAGCTCTGATGGCGGCTAGTGGTCACTGATAAGCCTTGGAAGAAGCCTTCATTGTTCTTCCTTGCATGATCATGGAAGCTATCGTCCTTTCGCTCGTGTCCAAGGCGTTAGTCTTATACCAAACGTATTCCGTCTGAGGGCTCTGTCCGACGCAGATAACTTCGCTTTGGAGTTGATAGTTTTGGTTTAGGAAGAACGGACCATTATGAAAAGCGATTTCGATCGCTCCGAACAAACCCACTGACTCTTCGATATAGGGTCCGATTGTTTGAATAGGGTAACCCCACAAGTACTCAATAACTGTGCAAGGGGCTGGCAAGATGCCGCCAAAAAGAGAACTGTCTTTGTAACATTCAAGAGGATCACTAATCAATCCAGCATCAAAGCGATCTATTTGCTTATCTGCCGAAACAAAGACTTCATATTGGCCAAGTGACATTCCGGGGTATAGCTTGTTCAGTATCCGAAGTTCCTTTGGCTCGCAGGGTCGGAGATTTTGAGTCTGGAGCGCGGAGAAATTGTGGCTGCCAAGCCCCGCTGTCCCTGAACAAACCAGCAAGCCATCCTCTCTTTCCATCCGAACATTAGTCTGCGAGGCATCGGGTTTAGGAATATCAACAATTACTTTTACTTTTTCTCGGTCGGTTGTCGCATTTTTAAAGTTAAGAGATAGGTGTCCTTTCTCGAACCATTTATGACCAAAAAGTTTTACCAGCATTGGTGGAAACTGATTCATATGCACGTCGCCAGGTACTGTACCCCCACGAAACCCAAGCTCTTCGGCAGTTGTGTCATCATGGATGCTTCCTGCCCCCTCACTCGCAGCCCAATTGCGAGCCTCCCAAAGAGGACCTTCCATTATGTTTCCAATCATTGCTCCCAGTCCCTAAAAATTCGCCCCAATTCCAGGAAAGACTAAACCATTCTGAAATTTGTGGAGACCTCAAATTGACGTTCTATGGATATATCAAAATGGAATAAAAAGATAAGGTTTTTGTTCCGACTTGTGTTGGTAACATGGCCGCATCGGCTGTTATGCGGAAGATGCAGCTAGTGATAATTCGCCTTTTGAGAAAAAAATGAACCCAATTAACAAGTCGTTGTTGGAATTGATAGGAAACACTCCTATGTTGAAGTTAACCGCTTTCGACACAGGCCCGTGCGAATTATTCGTCAAACTCGAGAATCAAAATCCTGGTGGATCAATAAAAGATCGCATAGGTTTGTCAATCATTGAAGAAGCCGAAAAATCGGGTCGGCTCACTCCGGGGGGAACTATAATAGAGGCCACTGCTGGCAACACAGGCATCGGTCTTGCGCTGGTGGCTGCGATCAAAGGATACAAGCTGATATTGGTGATACCGGATAAAATGAGCCGGGAAAAGATCCTGCACCTGGAAGGCCTCGGGGTGGACGTTATTATTGCGCGTTCTGACGTCGCGAAAGGCCATCCCGACCATTACCAAGATATGGCTCAAAGCTTGGCGGAAAAAACTCCGAACTCTTTTTTAGCTAATCAATTTGATAATCCTGCAAATGCGTTAGCGCACTATAGGACGACTGGGCCAGAAATTTGGGAGCAAACGGGCGGACGAGTTGATGCCGTTGTAGCGGGCGTGGGCTCTGGAGGAACCGTTGCTGGACTGGCGAAATTTTTTAAAGAAAAGAATCCGCGCATCGATATAGTTGTGGCAGATCCTGTAGGTTCTATCATGGCTGATGCGGTGAAGACTGGACAGTACAAATACAACGGCGGCTCCTGGTTGGTAGAGGGTATTGGAGAAGACTTTGTTCCGAACAATATTGATCTCAATCAGTTGGACGACGCGGAAACCGTTCCGGATAAGGAGGCGTTCGGTATCGTGAAAACGTTGTTGAGAGAAGAAGGCATCCTAGGCGGTTCCTCAAGCGGCACACTAATTGGCGCTGCCATCAGATGGTGTCAGAGGCAAACGGAACCAAAAACTGTGGTTACTTTCGTCTGCGACACCGGCAATAAGTATCTCTCCAAGGCGTTTAATCCGCCGTGGTTAAAGGACAACGACTTGGTCTCAAGGGAAGAAGAAAAGGACCTCAGTGATCTTATTAGCAGACGAGCAGATTTGGGTGAGATGGTATCCGTTAGCAGAGAAGATTCGCTTCTGACGGCTTTCAAGAGAATGCGTACCGCTGACGTCTCTCAGTTGCCGGTCATGGATGGATGTCATTTGGTGGGACTTATTGATGAAGAGGATATCTTGTCCCACGTTTATAAAAACGAACGGTTGTTTACGGACCAGATCGGAAAGGTGATGGTTACAGCGCTCGAGACATTGGATGTTCGAGACACAGAGGATAGCTTGTGCGAGATATTATCGCGAGGTAGAGTTGCGATCCTTTATCGGGGAGAAACTTTCCTCGGATTTGTTACTAAGGTTGACCTTATCAATAGATACAAAAGCATCTTTGCATCGAGTTAGTTCATTGTCGTCTGATATCAATAAATCACTCGGGTTTGAGACAAAAGCCATCCACGCGGGTCAGGAGCCTGACCCATCTACTGGTGCGGTTATCGGTCCAATTTATGCCACCTCAACATATGCTCAAGAGAGTCCCGGCGTTTTCAAAGGTTATGACTATTCACGTTCGGCCAATCCGACAAGAGAGTCTCTGGAAGAGTGCATGGCGGCTTTGGAATCTGGCTCACGAGGATTTGCCTTTGCTTCTGGAATGGCTGCAACCGGCACGATCTTGGAACTTTTGGACTCAGGAGGCCATGTTATCTGTATGGATGACCTCTATGGAGGCACGTATCGTTTGTTCGAAAATGTGCGTAAGAGATCTGCGGGGCTAGAATTTTCATTCGTAGATCTGAGTGATCCCCAGCAACTAGCCCATTCTCTTCGAGAAAACACCAAAATGATATGGGTAGAAAGCCCATCAAATCCGTTGTTGAAAATAGTTGATTTGAATCTCGTTAGCCGTTTTGGTCGGGAGCATGGACTGATAACGGTCTGTGACAACACGTTTTGCTCGCCTTATATCCAAAAGCCCTTGGATCTGGGTTTTGATATTGTCACACACTCTGCGACCAAATATCTCAACGGCCACTCCGATGTTGTGGGAGGGGTTACTGTTTGTGCTGAGGGGAAAGACGATCTAGCCGATCAATTGGCTTACCTCGCTAATGCTGTCGGCTCCATTATGAGTCCCTTTGATAGTTTTTTAGTTTTGAGGAGCCTGAAGACTTTAGCAGTCCGAATGGAACGGCACAGTGAGAACGCGATGGTGATAGCCAAATTCCTCAAAACGCACGATGCTGTCGAAAAGGTCTACTATCCTGGTCTATCAGATCATCCAAACCATGGGGTTGCCAGCGAGCAAATGAACTCCTTTGGAGGTATGGTGACAGCCGTTTTGAAGCGCGGATTGCCGGCTGCTAGGAAGTTTCTTGAAAATACCGAGATATTTACCTTGGCCGAGAGTCTGGGCGGAGTGGAGAGCTTGATCGAGCACCCGGCGATAATGACGCATGCTTCGGTACCCAAGGAGATGCGCGAAAAGTTGGGAATAGACGACGGTCTGGTGAGACTCTCAGTTGGGATAGAGTCCGTTGATGATTTGATCTCTGATGTAGAAAAATCGTTAGAAAACGTTTAGGTCCTCTGAGTTGATTGCCAGAGCCTTTTCAAACGAACCCTATTTTAATCTAAAAACAAGAAAGCGAGACGGCAGGCAAGTACCAACGCCTGTCTGGTTTGTTATGCGATTGGATGGGACCTATATCGTCCTCGCAAATATTAACTCGGGTAAGGTCAAGCGAATAAGGAATTTTGCCGAAACACAGGCTGCTGTATGCAATTGGCGGGGAGTCGTCCGTGGAGCTTGGGTGGAACTAACTGCTGTCTTGATAGAAGAATCCGAGGATTTCATCGAACTTTTCCGTTCTAAATATGGCTTTCAATTCCGTATTTTTGAGTGGGCCTCTCGTATTTCTGGAAAAGATAAGGAGCGACAGTTTATTCAGCTTAAGGATAGAAGCGTCGGCGACTCTAATTCTGATTTGTGAAAATCTTGTGAATTACTATTGACTTATGGTCGAATTTTTCCGAATATCTCCAAACGTTCATCTTATTTTAAGACGGAAGTAGGAAGATACGATCTGCCTTTTCTCATTCTGAGGAAGGCAAGCTTTAGTCGAAAGACTAACAGTTCATAGATCTACCGAAGGAACGCGTTGAGAAGGGTGTGCACTTTCGAGTGTATGTACGAAATCGAAACGAAAACTGGAGGCATGATATGACTACTATGTATAGAGGTGTGAGAGTTAATCCTGAGCAGCAAGCTAACGACAAGAGCGTCGAGCAGCCTGGTGTTTACAGGGGCGTTCCACGTACGAGCAGAGTAGAAAAATCGCCCGAGATGAAGTCTGGTTCTTACCGAGGCGTTCGCTGGGGGTCGTAACTTTTCTAAGTTGTGATTGAAAAAGGGGGCACTGCCCCCTTTTTTTATTTCCGGCCTATCTAAATTGAAGAGCCTTATTTTGTTTTAAGTGTTGTGATTCACGAGATTGAATCCATGATTTTAGCTATACCCTCTCCGAGCTGCTTTAGAGCGCTTGCATAAATAAACCTATCCCAGCCGATACAAAAGTGTCTCACACCAAGGTCTATATAACGGGCCGCTTGTTCTGTTGATCCTATCTCGATTCGGGGTGGGATACCGTACTCTAGGCTCTTTTTGATAACAGTCTCTTCAAAGGACCTTATTGAATCAGTTGACCCCATTTTTGGATTACCTCTAGAGAATCCGAAGTCTGCCGGCCCCCATTGCGTCATATCGACACCCAGGGCATTGGCTTTATCCAAAATTTCGTCGAGATTTTCATAGGCCACATTTTTCTCGATCATAATGGCGAAAACGATATTTTTTAGCTCCTCGGCATACTGATCGATATCGTAGTTTTGCAGCGCAGGGCGTCTCAGTTTTACGCCCATGGATCCATGAATATCGGGGAAATCTGGCCGTATCAGTCGATGGCACTCTTCTACGTCTGCGGCGGACCGAATATCTGTGAATAAAACTGCCTTGAAACCCGCACCTAATGCCGCCTGTGACCAGAAACCTTGACTCTCTTGATCAGGTTTGATCATAAGAGGCAGTCCGCCACATTGAGCCGATCTAGCAAAGTGGTAGAGACGATCCATATCAAAGCTTGCATATTCTGCCGCGAATTCGCCGTAATCAAAAAAACCTGAGTCACCGATCATTTCGGGAATGTCCGGGTCGTTGAACATGAAATGAGTCCCGATAGTTGGTTTTCCAGCAAGGAGTTTTTGCCGAAACGTATTTGCAATCACCATAGTTAATTTCGCCCTGTTATTGCCACTCTGTGGTGTTTCTCTTCTGTGAGCAAGTGTAAGCTAAATCCCGTTAGGTAGAGGGTTTTTGAATATGAAGCGCAGAGATTTCGTTAAAGCTGCATCGGCGTCATTCTTCAGTTTGCCTTTTGTGGCGTGTTCCACTGAGGAAAAAATCCCCACTCCCATCGTTCAGCTCGATTCGGGAAAAATACGAGGATCTGTCTTAGATGGTGTTTACCGCTATCTCGGTATTCCCTATGCGGAACCACCTTTCGGTGAGAATCGATTCCGGCCTGCTATAGCGCGAAAGGCATGGGAAGGAGTCTTCGAAGCGAATCAGTACGGAGAAATCTGTCCCCAGACAGGGGGGGGAGGTTTAGATGGTGGACTGCGGGAAGGCCAGGATTGCCTGAATTTGAATGTATGGACTCCAGACCCAACTGCCAAAGGTTTGCCGGTAATGGTATGGGTTCATGGCGGAGGTCAGATCTCTGGTTCGGGCTCGGAGACGAGCTCGGACGGTACTCATTTCGCGAAAGAAGGAGTGGTATTTATATCCAATAATCGCAGGTTAGGTGCTGAAGGGTATTTATATCTGGAAGAACTCTTTGGAGATGGGGTTGGACCCGGAAATTTAGGTATCCTTGATCAGATTGATGTTCTTAGATGGGTTCAACGGAATGCGTCTAAGTTCGGTGGAGACCCAAACAATGTAACGCTATTTGGAATCTCCGGTGGTGGAGCGGCAATTCAGGCGCTTGTTTCCACGGAAGGTTCCAAAGGTCTGGTTCATAAAGTCATTCCTCAAAGTGGCGGACACTCAGCACAAAGAAACGAGTCGGCTGGCCAGATTTCTGAGTTCGTTTTGAGGAAGATAGGTATTAAGCCAGGCGATATTGATTCGCTTCAAAAGGCTCCCTGGAGAATCTTCCCGGAAATATATGAAGATATTGAGGCGCAGGGTTTAGCTAATCCGCAAGTATATCTGCCCATGATTAATGAAAGTATGCCGATCCATCCGGTTGATGCTACTTATGCTGGGATTGGTTCGGATATCGATTATTTGACGGGGACTTGTTTGGATGAGGGCAATCTCTTCAATGCGCTTGGCGTGTCGCCTTTTGAGAGTCGTTCAGAACAGCTATTGACGACGTTTTCTATCAAAAAAGAAGATCTTCTGCGCAGTTATTTGTCCGCGAGACCCGAACTCAATTCCGAACAAGCGGCGGCCACGATGAGTGCTGATATGTGGTTCCGGGTTCCGACGATCCGGATTGCAGAGGGCCACACGGTTCTAAGTAAAGCTAAGACATATATGTACTTATTCACTTGGGAGTCGCAATTTCTTGGGGCTACTCATGCGATGGATGGCGTGGTCTTCGGTAATGGTGTCCCATTCGGCTTATTGGCGGGGTTCAACTCTACTGAGAAAGTGAGTCAACAGATGAGAAAATCGTGGATAAACTTTGCCAAGTATGGCGATCCATCCTTTGAAGGGTTTCGTTGGCCAGAATACGACCAAACCCAGCGATTTACCGCATCGATAAACGACAGTTTCTCTCTTCTCACGGACCCCTATTCGAAACAAAGGGCGCTTCTCGAGCCAGTCCTAACCGCAAATTGGCGGGATTCCGGTCTATGAACCGGGAGCTATTGGTGCTTTTCCTCTGGGGGCAGACGGCGTATTCAGGAAGGTAACTGCCCAATGTATCAGTATGACTAAGGCTAAATCGCCAGTAGTTTCCAATAGTCGGCTAAACCCCATGCCGCCAAGAAATGTAAAAACGCAAGCGGTTAACTTCCATCTAAGTGTTAAATAGTGGATCGTAGCGAAGAGCAGATTGCTCAAGAAAACACTAATCCAAAGCGTCTCCGAGGCAGAGAAGCCTGATGATAGGATAATAGGAAGTGAGAGCCGAAACCCCACCTCTTCTACTATCGAGATCATGAGCAGATAGCCTATCCATATGGCTTGGCGAGAACTTAGTTCCCGACCTGTGGATCGAAGAAATAGAATGATCAGTATTCCCAGGCCGGCAGTCCACAAAAGATATTTGCTCGGATTGATAAATAAGAGGTTAAGAGAAGTACTCAGCGCTGATAGTGTTGATGGAATCAGGAGACAGATCGCTGAAATAGTCGCCATAGTAAGACCATGTCTTTTAAGTATTTGTCGAAATCGTGATATATAGCCCTTTTGGGTTTGGCTGGCTCTTTGAAGTCGGCCGGCTGGCACTGGGTCTTGCGTATCTTTAACGCTCATAATCTATTCTGTTTTCCAAGCCCTTAATTAAGGGAGAATATCTTGCGAGCGGTCATCCTACCGGTAAAAAGGATTCGCCGCATTTTTAATGTGGCCCCGAGAAAATGTATGGCGTGATACGCTAAAAGTTTGGAAAAATAACCTGGGTAGAGAACAAATGTCCTTTGAATTAACAAAGACCCCGGTCACCATTGATGATGTTGACCCATTTATCGGAATCGATGGACCCGGCGCTACCTTATGCGGTCCTTATCACCCTCTAGGACTAGTCCGTTTTGGGCCCGACACTGTCCCTCCCCACAGAACGAATGGATATCGAAGTGACTTCCCCTTACAGGGATTTTCTCATACGCACGTAAGTGGGACAGGCGGAGAAGGACGTTTCGGAAATGTCAGCCTGACTCCATTTGTCGGCTCAGCGACTTTGGCTCCCGGGAGTTTTGAGCGCCTTGATGAGAAGGCAAAACTTGGTCGTTACGAGGTCACGCTTCAGCCTGGTGAAACGAAAGTCTCGCTTACAGCTTCCCCTCGATGTGGTTTAAGCCGTTTTGTGTTTCCTGTCGGAGAGCAAGCTAACCTGCTGATTGACGCTTCCGCCGTTCACAAGGTGCATCCGAAGGCCAGTGCCCGGTGTATCGGTGGTTCAATCGAGTGGACCGATGATATGAGTTTTATGGGATATGGCAGCTTTCGTGGCGGTTGGGGCCATGAATACCCCTATCATGTCTTTTTCTATGGGATGGTAGACACTCCACCGGATCATTTTCTCTTCTCTGAAAATGAGATCCCTTCTTCACATTCTAACTTTGTTTCGGGGAACGACTCGAAATGCGTGGCATCGTGGGATGCTAGGGGTGGAGACGAGATCGAAATCGAGGCTCGTATCGGCATTTCTTTCGTAAGCATTAGTAATGCGAGAGCGAATCTTGAAAACGAGATTGTTAATGAGAGCTTTGAAACAATAGAGAACCAAAATCGTACTGCGTGGGAAAAATGGTTTGATCGAATTCAAGTATTCGGCGGCAGCGAGGAACAGAGGCGTTTATTCGCGACTTTTATTACTCGTCTTCTGTGCATGCCAGCGGATTTGGGTGTTGATGACGAATACACGTACTGGAAATCGGGAGTCCGGCATTTTTCAGAATTTTACGCGCTATGGGACAGCGTGAGGAATGCGAACTCTCTCATAACCCTTTTTGCGCCAGAACTACAGAGAGATTTTCTTAATTGTCTTTTGGATATAGCGGATAAACGTGACTGGTTTCCGGATGCATGGATCACTGGACACAGTGCAAAAATTCAAGGCGGTAGCTCCGCAGACATACTGTTTAACGAAGCCCACCTAAAGGGTTTGGACGGCATAGACTATGAAAAGGCTCTAGGCTTTATGCGCAAGAACAATGAAGTTGTCTCTCCTGATCCTTATCTTTTTGGTCGTTATCTTGAGCACTACAGAGATCTTGGGTTTGTATCAACAGATACGATGAATTGTGTTAGTCGCCACTTAGAATATGCCTACCAAGATTGGTGTATTGGATCCCTAGCGGAGAGACTGTCAGATCCAGAGACAAGCCAGAATTTTTATAAGAGCGCCAAAAAAGTTTGGAATCTTTGGAGCGAAGAGTTGCAGCATTTTGCTCCAAAGGATAAAGCAGGCAAATGGACGAGTCCTTTTGATATTAATGTATGTAGAAAAGACTCCTGGAATGATCCTTATTTCTACGAAGGGGTGAGTCGTTCCTGGACTTACAACGTTCAAGCCGATTTCGCCGGTTTAGTCGCCCGATGCGGTGGCGAGGTTGGTTTCGAGCGACACTTGGATCGTTACTTTGAGGATAAAAAAATTATCGCCAAAGAGACGTTTATGCATATCCCTTATTTATACCACTACGCTAACCGGCCGGATAAATCATCAAAAATAGTACGAAGGGTCCTGAGCAAAGCTTACAAACCCGAACGGTTTGGCATTCCCGATAATGAAGATATGGGATGCCACAGCGCTTTTTATATTTGTGGGCTGCTGGGTATCTACCCGATGATGGGACAGGACTGGTATTTTCTAGTCGCTCCCGCATT
>CAJXCK010000092.1 GCA_913051785.1 uncultured Gammaproteobacteria bacterium | reverse complement strand
ATGACCGACAAACAAAGATCTGAATTCCTAGATTTATGTGGTCTGCAGGAGTAAGCCGCAAGAATATAATGGGTGAATTACGGACCTTTGAGATGCTGATTCTATTCGGGCTTAATAGATAAAGGTATGAGAAGGTGAGTATTGCTGGTTTCTGCGACGAACTGATCTCGGATAGCTCAGATTATCGTTTAGGAAGAGTCCGTGAGAAATTTCTCAGATCAATACTCGTTGGGATCGAGCATGCAGATTCACTTAATTTGACGAGTATTGCCGGAGCTTTGGACGAAGGCATTCGGCTGCACGCCACTCAGAAAAGGCTGTCACGGAATCTGGATGATCAAATATTGTTCGACTTTCTGCAGAATCGTCTTCTGTCCTTGACCACAGGCGATGTTTCAGAGGATAGCTGGTTAGTAGTTCACACCTATTCTCTAGAAAAAAGGTATGCGAGGAAAATCGAGTATCTCGGGCCCACCGGGAGAGATTCAGATAATGGATTTAAGGTGTGTGAAGTTTTGGCAATCGAGCCTAAAAAGGGCGTCTACAAACCGTTAATGACCCACGTTTGGTCAAACAAGATCCCTGATTTTGAGAGCGATTCAATCGAGGTTGCACAAACGCTAGATCGAGTGCTTGACGCTACTGCAAATAAAGGCATCGTTTTCTTCGACGATCAGTCGGTGGGTTCGGAACTTGGGGACTTTTTGATAAATCGACGAGCCTTCGATTACTTTTCGATGATGAGGAGTGATGCTGCTAAGGTGGTTCATAAAGATGAGGAATGGACTGTCCGAGACTTATTCGATCAAATAGAGACCAAATATGGCAGAACGATGTTCAAGCTGGTCCCGGAGGGTATGCTCGCTAAGGGGAAAATAGATCTTGATTTGTTTCTTCATGCAGGTGCTCTTGGCGTGAAGCGCCTCAATGATCCGAGGCGGCTTTCCCTGATTGCATTGCGGGCAAAGACCAAGCGCTTGGGGGAAATTTCTATTCCAATCCTTACGACTAAAATAGGTTTGAAAAGCCGAAAATCACTCATGGGTTTGATTGAATCATTTTTGTCCATTCAGGATGTAGTTTCCTTACACCAAGAGGTCAGAGCGCGCTTCCGTCCAGAAGAGTTTCGGGTATTAACATACCGCCGATTGCGTTTGCTGTTTAGCCTACTGCAGGCTGTCATTGTTTATCGGATCGAGTCTAAAGGTTCTCCTATTATCGAAAGTCCTAATTTTGCTAACCAACCTCATTCAGGAGAGCTTGACAGAACTTATCTCCTGCCCCGCAAGCTTGATTTTAAGCAGGAGAGGCGAGTTGATCAGTGAGCTCTTTCAAATCACACCTCCCTCCGGTAGATACGAATTAGGCCCAGATTCCCAACGCAAAGTTGATACGCCAAAAGGCACTATTGCGGAATTCTTATTCAGCGAAAGTAAGTATTACCCATCTGCTGAGCACAAGTTTTGGGTATATGTGCCATTCGGATATGATGATCGAGACCCACTAAATTTGATGTTTTTTCAGGATGGAGAAGCGTACCTATCTGAGCAGGGACAAGTCCGAGTAAGTGCTGTATTAGATAATCTGATCGATGCGAAAGAGATTCCTCCGATGGCAGCTGTTTTCGTTAATCCAGGTACTAGTGTTCATTCTGATACTCCACAAGACCTGCGCGAGACGCAGTACAGAACCACGGATAGGCTCTATGGATCATTTTTGCTCGATGAAATCAGCTCTCTCGCTGGTAAAAAGTTAAATTTTAGTAATCAGGCTACAGATCGAGCCATTTGCGGGATGAGTGATGGCGGTCTTTGTGCGTTCAACGCGGCGTGGTTAGCTCCGCAGTCTTTTGGAAAAGTCGTAAGTCATATCGGTAGCTTTACCCATTTAGGCCAGGCGTTGGAGTATCCATCCAGAATCAGGCGCTCAAGGAGTGCGCCCAAACCGATCAGAGTCTTTATTCAAGACGGCATATCTGATCTTAGTCTCGAGGATGGAGATTGGAGTCTAGCAAACCTCTCCATGGTATCTGCTTTGCGTTTTGCTCGATACGATTATGCTGCTGAAATAGGTTTCGGTGGGCACGATCTTGCTCACGCGGGGGCGATTTTTCCCGAAACGTTAAGGTGGCTTTGGAGAGATCATCCCGGAATTGAGAACCACTTCTCGAAGCGAAATGCTTCAGATGTTCTTGGAGACTGGGCAATCAGTGTCTATTTTTTTGGAGAAGAAAGGCCCGCTCTTTTGCAAATTGAGTCCTCCGGAGAGGAACTCATTGGTCAACTTCGAGACGACATTGATGGAGAATTGAAGTTAATTGAGTTGAAATATAACGATGGTCTGCTGCTTATTCGGCACGAGGCGTCCCCGTATCAAAAAACGTATTTAAAAGCCTCTGGTGATGAGCAGATTATCGTGTCTTGTTGGCTCAAACATGCGGGCGACCGTCTTGAGGGAACTTTTTCTGCTGAGCAAGATTTTATTTGTGAGTATTTCATGATGGGAACCCGAAATCGCAAGTCAGCTCTGCCGTAGTCACTCTTACGCGGCAAATTTCTCTAATAGATCGGCTGGAAAGCTGCCTTGAAAAGGTTTCGCCCCATATTTCTCTCTTACCTCATCGATGCTCTGTTGCCATTCCTTCTCCCACTCTATGTCCATAAAAGGGGGCTGCTCCCGCCCATGTAGCCACGCTTCTTTTATCGTTTGCAAGAGAATCGGGAAGCCCATCGGTTGTCGCAGGTGGCTTATCGAACAAATAGTCGCCAGAAACATTGCCGAATAGTTGTGACCAAACTGGGCGAGTTGAAAAGCTGATATAGCTATTTCATGCAGGCTTGTAGTTTGATAGCCGGCGACAAGATGCCATACGTCGTGCATCTGCAGGATCCTGGTATTTAAATATCTAAGGGCTGGTGTCAGGTTTCGCAGGCCGATCGCCTCTCGGTCCAGCACTTCTGCGTCAAAGCCATTCTCCGTAAGCATTTTATAAAGGTTAGAGGCGAGGCTGTTCTCTGGTTGAGCTCCGAGTTCCTTTAGTGAAATCATATCGGGAATGCTTCGGCGATTGGGTTCCCGTACTCCGTCGTGATTATTTGCCGCCTGCTCCGCTAGCAGGAAAAATTTCGGATCAATAGATTTGCCAAGGCTTGCGACTGTCATCGTAATCGAACTCGCATCGTAGCCGCCCTCAGGACCTGATAGTGCCTCGTCGAACTCTCTCCAGAAGCTATTCGGCAAAGGCGCTTCTGGCAAATTCTCACCAGAGTATTTTTTTTCGTTGTTTTTTAAATAACCAGTCATCGAGTCATATATTCGATTAGTGGCGGCGGGTGCGCAAAATGCCGTCCAAACCATGTTCCCGCAAATTTTGGCTCTCGCAACCGAATCATTGTTCATGGCTTGCGTGAAAGTTTCTGTTAGCTTCGTAAATTGAGGCTTACTTGTGTTTTCCTTGATCAGGGGTAGTGTCACTAAGAGCTCCTAAATTATTGAAATTTGTAGCTAAGATTTTGATGGTTTTAGCCATTCATTAAACTGCGGCTGTCTTTTTTCTTTAAACGCGCTGACTCCTTCCCGAGCATCCGCATGGTGATCAGATATCGCCGTTTTGGAAGCAATTTCATCCAATGACTGCTCGAAAGTCATGTCGGCTGCGTTGTATACGGATCTTTTGAGCAATCGTGTTGCGACTTGTGGCCCGTTAGCAATATCTGTTGCCATATTCATTACTTCCATCTCCAAGGAGTCTTCTGGGACCACTTCATGCAAAAGACCTAATTCAAGGGCTTCAGCCGCTGATACGATTTTCTTTTTTAGAAAGAATTCCATTGTTTTTGCAATGCCCATTAATTGGACGCAAAGGTATTGCCCGCCTTCATCCGGAAGCAAGCCGAAACGCAGCGTTGCACTACCAATTTTCGCGGATTCTGATGCGATTCGAAAATCGCATGCTAGGGCTAGGGTCATTCCAGTTTGAATCGCTAAGCCGTTTACAGCTGCGATTGCTATCTTATCGCAATTTCTTACCGCTAAATTGAGCGTTTGGGACAAGTGGCGCAGTCCCTCATAGGTGCCTATTTCGTTATCATGACCGTGTGGGATAGATGGCATAAGAGAATCACCATCGATAGCTTTTCCCTGCCCAGAAATATCATCTCCTGCAGAAAATGCTCTTCCTGAGCCGGTGAATACCAAGACTCTTACTGCATTATCCATTTGAGCCTGAGTAATGGTTTCTATAAGGTCTCTTTTAATCGCCTGTGTGAAGCCATTAAGGCGATCTGGTGTTGTAAATTGAATCCAGGCGATTCCCGGTTCGCGCAGTTCAACACTAAACCCCTTGAATTGTCCGGTCTTCATCATCTTTATCCCCGCTTTCTCTCTGCTAACCCAGACTAACAACCCTGGATCACATTGAGCAAGCTCGGCTATAGTGGATTAGAAATTGAAGAGATTTTTTACGAAACAGCGAGGATTGGTGAAATGCATTTAGTAAAACAGATCGAAGATATGAAGTTGCAGTTGTCAGAATGGAGACAAGACCTTCATGCCCACCCTGAGCTGGGTTTTGAGGAGCATCGAACCTCAGATTTTGTTGCGAGTAAGCTTGAAGAATTCGGAGTTGAGGTTCACAGAGAGATAGGTAAGACAGGTGTTGTTGGCGTTCTTCGACAGGGCAATGAGACCAAATCAATTGGTCTGCGTGCTGATATGGATGCACTGCCAATTACTGAAACCAACGAGTTTGACTATAAGTCAAAAAATCCTGGCAAAATGCATGCTTGCGGACACGACGGGCATACTGTGATGCTGCTTGCTGCTGCTAAGTACTTGGCGGAAAGCCGATCATTCAGTGGTCAGGTCAATTTTATCTTTCAGCCTGCTGAAGAGGGGCTCGGTGGAGCAAAGGCTATGATAGATGATGGTCTTTTTGAAAAGTTCCCCTGTGATCGCGTATATGCGATGCATAATGGTCCTGGAATAGCGATAGGAAAGTTTGCATCAGTTCCTGGCGTAAGAACTGCGGCAGGCGCTTTTTTTGATATAAAAGTCATGGGCAAAGGTGGTCATGGGGCTTTCCCGCAATTTGCGATTGACCCCATAACTATTGCCGCTGAGATTATTAGCGCAATCCAGACCATAATTTCACGTACGACCTCGCCTAATGAAAGCGCTGTCTTGTCGATAACCAAGGTCCATGCTGGGGACGCCTATAATGTCATTCCTGAGAGTGCGGTGCTTTCCGGCACCGTCAGGACGTTTACGATAGAGAAAATGCGAGAGATAGAGCGGCAGATGATATCTATATCTGAGGGAATCTCGAAAGCCCACGGTGGAAGCGCTCTTGTAGAATTCAATACCCTCTTTCTTCCTGTTTTGAATGAGGAAGGAGCAACCGATCTCGCAACCGAGGTTTGTGGAGATATAGTTGGACAAGACAACGTTATTACGACGGGAAGTGCAGGCACAGGATCAGAAGACTTTTCGTTTATGTCAAATGAGGTTCCTGGTTGCTATGTGATTATCGGCAACGGAGAGGATAGTAACGCACTACACAATCCCAACTTTGATTTTAATGATGAAACGCTCGTATACGGCGGTAGCTTCTTCGCGCGAGTAACTGAGAAGGAACTGGCTTTGGATTAGGTTTAAACGAGACCCAGTATGGTTAAGGTTTTAGCGATTGGTGGAAGTGGCGGGATGGGGCGCTTCGCTGTCAGAGAGATGCTTTTATGCGAAAGTATAGAGTCGGTAGTAGTCGCTGATGTCAACGCTCAGAGCGCTGCTTCCTTCGCATTTGATTGTGGAGAACGAGTTTCCTCTCTCGGTCTCGATGTCACTGATCCCGTTGCTCTTAGAAACGCGCTGCAAGGAATCGACGTGGTGGTGAACACTAGTGGTCCGTTCTTCAAATTTGCTGTTCCAATACTTGAAGCTTGTATTGAGAACAAATCCCACTACTTCGATATCTGTGATGACTGGGAACCAACTGAGGAAATGCTTAAGCTCGATCAAAAAGCCGTCGAGGCAGGTATCACAGCAATAATTGGGCTTGGTGCCAGCCCTGGTATAACGAACTTTCTTGGACTGTTTGCGCTAAAAGAACTCGATGATGTCGAATCTATCTATACCGGGTGGCACATTGGCGGAGCTAAACCGGAAGCAGAAAGTTCTCAAACGAAGGTTAGCGCGGCAATGATGCACGGGGTCCAACAAATGACTGGATCCGTTAAGATTTTTAGAAAGGGTCAGGAAGAGATGGTTGATCCGTTAAAAGGATTGAAGCTGGATTATCCTGGTCGGGGTGTTTTCGATGTGCGGATATTTGGGCATCCGGAGGCGATAACTTTCCCTCATCATTATCCCGCGATTAAGGACTCTTTGAATGTATGTCATGGTGGTGAGAGCGGCCTTTTTCTAATAAGAACTATTCTGACTCTCGTGAACTGGGGATTAGTAACTAAGTCACGCGCGGCAGCTTGGCTTCAGTGGCTAGAATCCCGTCCCCAGACCGAAGATTCCGTTGTGAAGGATATCTCACTACCCCCGATATATGCTCTAGCAGTAGGCGTAAAAGATGGACAAAGAGTTTCTGTCGGCGTCAGCTTTTCAGCTGATACGGAGAATATTCTGGCCGATTTGGGGATGGGGATGGCGACTGGTATACCTTTGGCAATGGGTGTTCGGATGTTGGCCGAGGGTAAGATAGATAAGAAAGGAGTCATGGCGCCTGAAGCGGGATATATTGACCCGGAGACTTTCATCCCAGAGGTCTTGCGAGCATTTTCAGGTCTGCGATCTCAGGGATTAAAGAGCGTCAACGAGGTTTTGGAGATTTCGGTAAAGTTTTAAACTATCTGGCACTGGCAATGGGGGAATTTAGAAACTCTGCAGACTACTATGGAAGCGGGGATAATGAGGAAGAAGGTTACTAGAGAAATTAATATTGAGGATGAAATGGAAGTAAAACACGCTCAAAGGGAAAAGATGGCACAAGCCGATGGATTCATTGCGGCACTTGATCAAAGCGGGGGGTCTACACCAAAAGCACTTGGTCTCTATGGTGTCTCCGAGGATGCCTGGTCAACGGAAGAGGAAATGTTCGACCTTGTGCACGCGATGAGAACCAGGATTATTACTAGCCCGGTGTTCAAAGGCGACCGAATTCTCGCGGCGATATTGTTTGAGAATACGATGAAGAATACTGTGGAAGGGCTGCCGACTGCAGAGTATTTATGGTCGCAAAAGCAGGTTGTCCCAATACTAAAAATAGATAAAGGTCTCGCGGAAGAATCAAATGGTGTCCAAATGATGAAGCCCATGCCATCTTTGGGAGACACATTGGGTAGCGCTAATGAACATGGAATTTTTGGGACAAAAATGAGATCGGTTATCAAAGAGCACTCATCTTCTGGGATACAGGATGTTGTGAAGCAACAATTTGAGGTGGGCACTGAAATTCTATCGGCGGGTTTGGTGCCAATCATAGAGCCAGAGGTGGATATCAATTGTCCAGATAAAACTGGAGCGGAAACCTTCCTGAAAGAGTGCATCATTTCAGGCCTCGATGATCTTCGAGAAGGTCAGGAGGTTATGTTGAAGCTGACTCTACCAGAGGAGGATGGACTTTATCAGGAGTGTGTTGCTCATCCGCGAACACTCAGAGTGGTAGCTCTATCTGGAGGTTATTCCAGAGAGGAGTCCAACCTCAGGCTTGCAAAGCAACTTGGAATGGTCGCCAGTTTTTCTAGGGCTCTTACCGAAGGACTTCAGGCTAGTCAGACTGAAGAAGCATTTAATCAACTCTTAGACTCTTCTATTGAAGAAATCTGTTTGGCTTCAAAGACCTAGGCGTCAGGTACGGAGAAACTAGGGTAATTCTTCTCTAGATTTAAACGATTTAGTTGTGTCGTCGCCGTGTTGAAAATTAAGAGTATATGGGGCGCTTCCGACTGATTCTCGACGGGAGATAGGGAGATTTTTGTAACCTTGCTATCTCTTTTGAGTTTTGGACGAGGCTTTGCCTATTCGTAAACTTTTCAACGCGGATGACGAAATCTGTACAGACCGAAGACTCAAAAATTTGGAATAGATCAGAGCTACAGCGACGAGATTACCTGTCCAGCCATCAGAATGGCGCACCCACAGTGCGACATCCTTAATTCAGTGATGACATACCCTTATCATACCTAAGTATCTGATAGATATGCACTAAATATCTTGTTTGAAATAGGAAAAATGATCTGCCATGTATACGAATTTGTATACGTTTGTTTAGGGTAGAGCCAAGATCCTATGCACCTCGTTTTCGAATTCGTCAGACATAGGAATTTCAAAAGCTAATAATGCTGGAGCGATTGATTTTAGGTTGGCTGTTGGCGCGCCTTCATAATATCCATCCGTCAGTAGTCCTCTCTTGTTTTGATCATATAAGTTTTCAAACATGCCCCTTTGCATCTGAAGGATCATGGTGATTTTGTCCGCTTCTTCCTTGCTAAAGTCATCCATGTCGTCTCCTTCAGAGAACTCTAGTATCTGAGTCCCAGCTTTTGTATTTTCTGCAGATGCGAGAATGGATGAAGCAAAAGCCATCATTGTATCTGTCCTCGCTTGCATGATCTGCGCTGCCGCGAAGTGGTTTTGTAGGTCTAGGGCTTTGGAACTTTGTCTTATCTGTACAGCAAGGTAGGCGAGGGTCAAAAATACAGCGATAGCTCCCAGTAGCTCAGCAATAGCTCCTAATGCGTCCCAATTCATAATACTTCTCCTAACGTTGTTCTGATTTATCCTCACCAATAATAAAACTATATGGAGTTAAGGATATGAGTCTTGAGGATCTTGGGAATCTTGGTGAAGCTTTAGGATCTATAGGATTATTAATCAGTATCGTGTTTCTAATCCTAGAGTTGAGATGGAACAGGAGAGAATCCCATCGCATTCAAAGAGAAGAAGCGTTTCAAGCTGCGATGGATTTAGAATTGACCTTGTTCTCATCAGATACTTGGCATCAGACTTGGGAGAAGTGGGCTGTTGTAGTTGGCGATTACGAGAATGGTATATCAATATATGATCTGAAAAGTCGGTTTAGCGATAGTGAAATGGGAAAGTTGTCGGCAAGACTTCTCTACAATCTCTATTCCTTAGAATCAAATCTAAAGAGAAGGGCTAATGGGACAATATCTAAGGAGGAGTGGGATCTGATCGGTCCGATGCATCAGGAAATGGTCACTTCCCTAGCGTTAAAGGTGTTTCCTCTAGAGCGGCTAATTCTTCCAAAGGTTAAGGCCTATCTCAATTTGTGATCTCACTCAGTTCAGTCCAACGAGCAAAGAAAGCAGCATAGGAAGAGAAAAATATGTCAGGTCCTTGGAAGGCTTATATTTTCCTAACTGCCTCCAACATTCATAAAATGAAAATAGACGAGAGAAAAAGAAAGCGGAAAGTCCAAATATTCCCACAGCCATCGCTACTTGAACATAAGAAACTGCTCGCAAACCACCGCCACCAAGACCAATACACACTCCCCCAATTAGTAATAACAATGGTCCCGCAACCGAATGTACGTAGACATCATAAACTACAATCCGCAGTGAACGAATTGCACCCAAGAAAACCCAACAAATTGCCAGAAACGGTGCGGTAAATGATAATATTCGTAGTGCCTCAGCAATCGGTTTATCATAAAAATCGGCGATGAGTTCAGAAGAGAAAAATACTCCTGCCCAAACTAATGTCGCCGAAATAGAGACTATACATACGCCTGTAACGACAACTCGTTCAACGGGATATAGCGCGTTTTCTCGAGCTCTAACAGCGAAACGAACTATAGAGCGCTCCATACCAAATTGTGCAATCCGATTGAGCGTTGAAACGATTCCCCATGCCAAGGAGTAGTAGCCCTGAACATCTAAACCCATAAAAAACGTAATGATCCAAAGGAAAGCACCTCGCGAAGCGCGACCTATCTTACCAGTAAACGTAATCAAGCCCCCACGTGCTAAATC